>SUVY01000005.1 GCA_015061775.1 Lentisphaerota bacterium
AGAAAAGAAGTTTTCCCTCTCTCCCCGCGCCCCTCTCACCCTTTCAAGAAAAGCGAAAAAACTTTTTTATTTACTTTTACCTACCTTTGTCGGGAACAGAGCCTTCTGAAAATCAATGCATTAAATCAGGTGATCAAATGAAAGAGACTATCAAGCTTCCGTTCTGCACGGAGTTCATGTATGACAAAGATACTGCCTCCCTCACGCTGACCTCCCTGCTGGGAATGTCCTGCGCGTTTGGAGGGTACGACCGAGACTACTCCGACTCCGGAGCCGCCGTCATCTGCGCAGACTCGATGCGGCTTGAGGGCAAAAAACTCAAATACCGCGTTTCTGAAGTAAAAAACGACTCCTTTTGTTTTGACGTCACCGATGAAAACAGCCGGATCAAACTTGAGTGCCGCTGGATATTCGATACTGCACACAAAGTCATTTCCTGCAATTATACTTTGGTAAATACGCGTGACAAAACATTGACGGTGCGCCGTGCCCTTCCCCGCTGGGTGTTTTCCCCGGGGAGATACCGTCTGCATTATCAGGAGAGCCGCTGGCTCGCCGAAAGTCTTCCGCGCTGCACCGAACTCAACGGAGCAGATATCAACCTGCACGCAAGAGCAGCCCGCTCAAGCTGCGGAAACACTCCGTTCTGCATCCTTGAGGACATGGAAAACTCCGCAGCAGCCGCATTTCACGTCGTACCGCGCGGAAACTGGACGATACAGATACACAGCCGCATCCTCAGCTGCGAAGCGGCGATGCCGGTCATTGAAGCGGGATTGTCCGATTCCGATTTGTTTTTCCCGCTCGGAGCGGGAGAACGGCTTGAGCTTCCGGAGGTCATCATTACAGAAGTCCCCCAGTGTGACCCGGGACTTGCCGGCGCGCTGATACAGAAGTATTTCATCAACAACAGGCTTCCGGAAAATCTGAATACTCCGCCGGTAGTTTACAACTCCTGGCTCTACCGCTTCACAGGCTTCACAGCTCCGCAGCTAAGAATGCAGCTCTCCGCCGCCAAAAAGATCGGCTGCGAAGTATTTATAGTCGATGCCGGATGGTTCGGAGGTGATGACTGGTATGAGAGCGTCGGCGACTGGCAGGAAAAACCGCAAGAGCCCTTCTTCGGAAACATGGCGTCCTTCGCCGATGAAGTGCGCGCAAGCGGTCTTGATTTCGGCTTCTGGATGGAGCCGGAACGCTGGGCGGAAAAAGCATCGATACGCAAAGAACACCCTGAGTGGTTTCCCGACCACTCTTTCCGCATCGACCTCGACCTGCCGGAGGCGGCAGAGCATTTTATCGGCTCCATCCGCAAAAACATCAAAAAATTCAACGCGAAGTACATCAAGCTTGACTTCAACTCAGACATGGGATACGATGAGAGCGGCAGAGAGCTTCACAGCTACTGCACAAAACTTACAGAGCTTCTGAAACAGCTCAGAAAAGAATTTCCGGAGCTTGTCATCGAAAACTGCGGTTCCGGCTCGCTCCGCAACGATCTTGCGACTTCCATGCTCTACGACGTCGCCTTTGTAAGCGACCATGCCCATTTGTTTGAGAATTTGCGGATACGGCAGGGACTCTTTGCCCGCACCATTCCGGGACGCACCCTCAACTGGGCTGTGACCCGCCCTGCCCCGGAACGCAGGACAAAGGTATATGATCATGAGCTCGTTCTCGGATGCACCTCTGCGTCATGGGACGAAGGAGCATTGTTCGACGTTGACTTTATCATGAGTTCCGCCCTGCTCGGAGTTCCGGGTTTTTCCGGAGACCTTGCCGGACTTGCTCCGGAAATACTCGACCGTTACGCGGAATATATCGCCTTTTACAAAGAAAACCGGGAGTTCTTCGTCAACTCTCACGTCTATCAGCTCAATTTCAATTATATTCCGGAAGATGACTGTGGAAATATCCTCGCGTTCCAGATGCAGGACAGCGGCTCTTCCGACTCACTCGTATTCGCCTACTCGAGCGGCTTCTCGCGCCGCGACAGACGCAGATTCAAACTGCACGCTCTTATTCCGGATAAAACCTACCGGGTGACCCGGCTGTTCGCCAAAGAAGAGGAGACTTCCACCGCGAGCGGAGCCGACCTCATGCAGTACGGAGCAGATTGTTCATTCATTCCAAGCAATTTTGTCCGTCACTCAGGAGCAATATACAAGATAACAGAGTTATGATCATATAATGTAGAGGAAAAAAATGAATCTATTTATCACAAGCGGAGGCATACAGCATGATTTCGCCGAGAATGCGTCCGGAGTATATTATTACGAAGGAGACACTCTTGTTTCCCATGCGATGACTATAAGCGGCATCACCAACAGCGGAACCATCATCGTCGAATCAGGCGGACTTGTTCAGGATATCGTTCCGGACCGTCCCGCAACCTCCTCCACTCTCATCGAAGTCAATAGCGGCGGCAAAGCAGAAGATCTGGAATTATGTCGAAAAATGACGATCAACAACGGAGGAACTGCGGATAATATCAATGCAAAAGGCATGCTTTCCACCATGGGGTCATGGACTCCGGAGCTGACTGTCAACGCCGGAGGAAGTCTGACGAACCTTGAAGCGTATGCTGCCAACATAACCGTCAAACAGGGGGCTTCTGTCGGTGGAGCTTTGTTAAATGCATTTTCCGTAATGAATTTGTACGGCGACGGTGTAAACATCACAGTTAACGGTTATTACGGCCCCTCCCCAAGTATGAATAGCTATGTTAACATTTGGCGCGGAACTCTCAATCTGTATGGAAAAGCCTCCAACACCACCATTGCAAGATATGGTTCAGTCAACATTCACTCAGGAGCCGTCGCTTCAGGCATAACCACCCAGGGAGAGCTGCATATAAACAGCGGAGCTTCGGCAACCGACATAACCATTGCAGGAGGTAAGACTTGCTGCGCCGGCAACGCAAAAAACATCATCATTTCTGGAGGAATTGCAGAAATCAAAGATGGCGCAGTTGTCGAAAACGTTCAAGTCCACATCGGAAACGCTCTCTATATCTCTTCAGGAGCATCCGTAACCGACATTAAAGAAAACGGCGGGGTCGTTCTGGTTGAATCAGGCGCGGTCGTCAGTTTTGCACAATATACCGCCGAAAATCTGACACTCACCGGCAGAGCAACCATCCACTCTGGAACAGTTTTCAAAAACGCCACAGCAAACAATGCGTCGGTACACATCTATTCGGGCGGCATCGCTGAAAGCATCCTCACAAATAAGGGAACTCTTTATGTTGAAAGCGGAGGAACCGCCTCCATCGCATTCAATCCGTGGGAAAAAGCAGCGATAACCAGCGATGCAGGTGCTGTCATAACCTATCTTGCCCCGACATCTCAAATGTATCTCGGCAACTTCAAAGGCGGTCTCATCGGAACTGCCAATTCATACACAGAAGTCACCAGAAGCAACTATATCCATACGTATAACGACTGTCACGCCTCCGGCTTCAAGGTCAACGGCGGTACATACATCATGTCGCAGGGAGCTTCCGCCGAAGAGACCAGCATCAACGATTCAGGAAGAGTATCCGTCTGTTACGGTGCTCAAGCCCGAAACACCATCGTCAACGCAGGCGGAAGCATGATCGTATCCAATGGCGGAAAAGCTGACACCACGACCGTTTACAGCAGAGGAAACATCTCTGTACTCGCCGGAGCATCAGCCTCAAACATCATCGTCCTCAATGGCGGCGGCATCGAACTTGCTATTGAAAAAGGTACTTTTGCTCAGGGAGAATCCGCAGGTTCTGCATTTGATATGCGCGACGGTTACCTCAGCGGCTACCGCGTAAACGCTGCAACGACTGTTGGAAACGGCGGAGTTCTTTATGACACAACTCTCTGTAACGGAAATTGGGACCAACACAACACAGGCTTGATGATCAGCAGCGGAGGATTGGCTTCCAAAACTGCCGGTTCAGGTGTGGTCAATGTCTTTTCCGGCGGCTCGGCTATTGATACGGTACTCTCCGGAGGCGGAGTCAATGTTTTCGATGGAGGAGTTGCCAAAACCATCTCCATCTCAAACAGTGCAAGAACAACCGTATATGGCGGTGCTTCCGCAAGCGGAATAACCGGCAGTAACGGAAGACTTTTTATATACAATGGCGCATTTGCAAGCGATATATCCTTCAACGGCGGTGATATAAATATATTCAGCGGCGCATTTGCCGAAGATATCAATATCACAAGCGCGCATCTGAGGTTTTCCAGCGGAGGAACAGCATCCGACACTACCATCAACGCAGGCGGCCATCTCTTTGCCTCAAGCGGAGCTTTTGCAGATGACACCACCATCAACTGCTGGGGCAACGCCTCCGTCTTTGCCGGAGGAGTCATGCAGGATACTGCCATCAAAACCGGCGGCAAACTCACCCTCGTAAGCGGAGGTCTTCACAAGGGAGAGCTGAATATCGAATCAGGCGGCTCCGCACTCGCATACGCCGGAACCACTATCGATTTCACCGTTGCAGGCAGAACCGTTCAGGACGGATATCTTATAAATGACCTCAGCGCGATAAAATACAATCCGACCTACACTATCACTGTATCTTCCGACCTTGAACAGGGTATATACAAGCTCGCTCAATACGCCGGTTCCCTCAGAGGCACAATCACCATCAAAAATGAAAACGGCAGTATCGGAAAAATCTCCGTAAACGGCGAATCATTTGAATACAACGGCGTCGAATACACTCTCAATAATATAAACAGCAATCTCACGCTCACCGTTTACAAAGGAGAGGATATCACTCCGTGCCGCACAGATATCTACGGTACAGGCGTAAGTCAGATACTCGCGTGGGATAAAAACAAAGGTACTGTCGGAGCCATCTACAACGACGGCGTCAACCAGGTTCACTGGAGAGGTATCTGGGATTGGGGCGACACAGAAACCGAACTCTGGAGAGTCGCTGGAGCCGGATTTTTTGATGGCAGCGATGTACTCCACGACGGCGTCCTGCTCTACAACGGCAAAGGTGACCGTTTCGCCTCTTGGACTAACCTCAGCATCGGCAGTTACGGCTACACCGACCTCTGGAAAGTTGCCGGCTCCTTCAACACCAAGACTCTCGCTGATCTTGACGGCAATCAATACGATGACATCCTCATCTACGATGGAAACGGCAGCATCGGTGTCGTCCTTGACGGAACCCATTACCGCGATATCTGGCACGTCGAAGAGGGAGGCAGCTCCATCTGGCAGCTCGAAGGCGCAGGCAGTTTCGGGGAAGGAATGGATAAGCTTGTCATGCTCAATAAATCCAATAATCACGTCTATCTCTGGACCAACAACGACACCTCTTTTGAGACGTGGAACTGGTCTGCCAAAGATGCTGGAAAGCTCGCCTCCGGATGGGAAATCGCCGCCATCGGCGACTTTGAGGGCGACGGCACAGACGACATCATGGTTCTCGACCGCAGCACCAACAACGTCTGGGTATGGGATGACGGAAACAGCCAGACCAAACGCTGGCGCGGCACCCTCGGAGAAGGCTTCGAGATCGAAGCCGTCGGAGACTATAACGGCGACGGAAAAGAAGATCTGCTCCTGCGCGAACACAACTCCGGCTGGGGCGGTCTCGGCTACTGGGGCGCAGGTTACGCAGGAAACTGGGTCGATTTCAACGCCCGTATCGAAACCGACACCCGCATCTCAGGCAGCGTTTTTGAAATCATAGCGTAAACATTTCCACAACAGATTATTTACTATGAAAGAATTTTGTTACGATCTGTCAAGTCAGGAAATCAAAAAATACAACCGCAGTTTTCCGCAATACACTTCTCAGGAGGGGCTTGCCAATGCACTGCACCGCCTCGGTTTGAGAAAGGGAAACAAGGTAATCGTCCACTCATCGCTCGGTTCTCTTGGAACTTTTGAGGGTGGCGCAGAAGGCGTCTGCCGCGTCCTGATGGAATATATATCAAACGAGGGAACTCTGATGATGCCGGGACTGGTAAAATACCCGTCCAACGGAGAGGATTTTACATATATTCCGGAAACTACTCCGGTGGGTGTTGGACTTATTCCCGACACCTTCCGCAAGTTTGACGGAGTCCTCCGCTCGCTCGACCCCACCCACTCTTTTTCGGTCTGGGGCAAAGACAAAATCAAATACATCAAAGATCACCACAAACTGCCGACCATGCACCGCAACAACCCCCTCGGACTGCTCGAACAGGATGGAGGATACTGTCTGCTCATCGGATGTCCGACCAGGACGACCTTTATGCACGTGGTCGAAACAGCCTGCGGCGCCTCCTGTCTCGGTTCCCGAACCGAGGAGTACCCCGCAGTTATTTCGGGGCAGAAAGTCAAACTCCGCGGCTGGGGCTGGCGCAACGGAGAGTGCCGCGCTCTGCGGCATCAGGAAATTTTCGACTATATGCGCGACAACAACTCTTTGAGTGAATGTATGCTCGGAAGATGCCATTTGATGCTCTTTAAACTCTCAGCATACCGTGAAAGCTACTCCCGGCTTCTTACTGCCAAAGAAAACGGCTGCGCCGGATGCCCCGTAACTGTGCGGAAAGTAGCTCAGAGTGTCGAAAGCGACTGGGATTTCATAAACGGCTGTCTGAAAGAGTCCGACGCCTTCACCGGAGACTTTTTCAGCTGAGCCACCCCTGTTTCACAGCAAGGGAAATGCTCTTATCTACCCAGATATAAACCTGCGGCATAAACTCCTTTATGCACGCCATGCGTTTTTCGACCTGAACTTTCGTCACAGGAGTTGCCGCATTGCGCCAGGTATAGCCTTCGGTGAGCATATTATGGAAAAACGGCTGCAGTTTATCCAGGCAGTTGGCGTATTTTGCATCGGCAGTCACGGAAGCATCAAACTCTTTCCAGAGAGAGCAAATCCGGCTGCCCTGCTCAGCGGGAAGCATGGAAAAGAGTTTTTCCGCCGCCGCGTTTTCCCGCTCGCTTTTGCTCTTGTTGCCCTCGGTGTCGTAGGCAAAAGTATCTCCGGCATATATCTCGATCAAATCGTGCACCAGCAGCATCTCGACTGCGTGGTGAAGATCGATCTTTTCCAGAGAATACTCCTCAAAAAGCAGAGCCATTACTGCGATGTGCCATGAGTGTTCGGCATCGTTTTCGCAACGGCTGCGGTCGAGCAGAAGCGTGCGGCGCAGAACTGAAGTCATCCGGTCTATTTCGGCAGTGAACTTCAACTGCGCATCAAGCCGGATATTTCCGCTTGCAAACAACTCTTCTGAAAAATCCATCACACTCTTCTTTCTGCTCTTTGATGACTGGCGTGGTATAACATTTATTGCAACTCATCAAATATACCGCAAACCAGATATTTTGTCAAATACGCAAAACGGTATATTTCCAATCGGCGGATGTAGTGCGGAGCAATGTCGTGTTTTGCGGCGAATACAGCAAGGGAGTGTACTTTTGTACACGACCGCCGCGATGCAGCCGCAAGGCGCGAGATTGACCGCAATGCGCCGCCGCGGGTTAGATGTATTCACTACCGTTGAAACAATATCAGCAATTTAACATAAAAGCCGCATCTTTCAAGGATTTCCGTATTGACTTTTGTTCTTTTGTATGCTATATTATACACCATCTGTGAATATTTTGCAGATAAAGACGGTTCCTGTGCCGCACGGTGCGGCTGCAGGAAGTATAGAAACAAACCAACCAACAACAAAACAGAAACAACCAAATTATGCAAGAAAACAAATTCGAGGACGCTTTTCTGGATTTCAGCGGTATGCCCGCTTCCATGGAAGATCTGCTGAAGACCACCGAAGAGACCGCCATCACCAAAGGCAAGATCGTCAAAGGCAAAGTCGCCCAGAAACGTCCGGATGGAGCTCTGATCGACATCGGTTATAAAGCCGAAGGTTTCGTTGCCGCGTCAGAATTCATGAACTATGACGACATCAATGTCGGCGATGAGATCGACGTCTATCTTGAGGAAATCGAGAACCGTCAGAACATGCCCACCCTGAGCCTCGAAAAAGCCTATTCCATCAAAGCATGGGATCGCATCACCACCGAATACGGCGAAGGACACATCGTCAAAGGTATCATGCGCCACAAAGTCAAGGGCGGCGTCATGGTCGATGTCGAGGGATTCCCCGCCTTCCTGCCCGGCAGCCAGCTTGATGTCGGCCCGGTACGCAACATCGATGACTACATCGGCAAAGAGTATGAAGTCAAGATCATCAAGATCAACGTTGAGCGTCACAACATCGTCGTCTCCCGCCGCGAGCTGCTCGTTGAGAGCCTCAAGGATCAGCGCAGCAAGCTGATGGCTGAGATGCAGATCGACGAGCTCCGCAAAGGTATCGTCAAAAACATCACCGACTTCGGTGCCTTCATCGACCTCGGCGGAGTTGACGGACTGCTCCACATCACTGATATTTCCTGGGGACGTATCTCCCATCCGTCCGAAGTCCTGCACGTCGGTGACGAACTCGAAGTCGTCATCATCGGCATCGACAAGGACAAAGAGCGTGTCTCCCTCGGACTCAAGCAGAAGACCCGCAATCCGTGGGATGATGTCGCTGACAAGTATCCCAAAGCCAGCACCGTCCGCGGCAAAGTCGTCAACATCATGCCCTATGGAGCTTTCATCGAGCTCGAGACCGGCGTTGAGGGTCTGATCCACGTCTCCGAGATGAGCTGGACCAAACGCGTCAACAAACCCGGTGACGTCCTCGCCATCGGCGATGAGGTCGAAGCTGTCGTTCTCGACATCGACAAAGAGAACCGCAAGATCTCCCTCGGACTGCGTCAGAAAGAGCGCAACCCCTGGGAAGCTCTCGCTGAGAAATATCCCAAAGGCAGCCGCATAACCGGTAAAGTCCGCA
Organism: Lentisphaerota bacterium; assembly: GCA_015061775.1. Lineage (GTDB taxonomy): Bacteria > Verrucomicrobiota > Lentisphaeria > Victivallales > Victivallaceae > UBA1784. Next base: position 8,850 of record SUVY01000005.1, read on the forward strand.
ACATGACCAACTACGGTGCCTTCGTTGAGATCGAGAACGATATCGACGGTATGGTCCACGTTTCCGACATGAGCTGGACCAGAAAAATCAACAACCCCAACGAGGTTCTCAAACCCGGTCAGGAAGTTGAAGTCGTCATCCTCGAGATCAACCCCGAGCATCAGCGCATCTCTCTCGGTCTCAAACAGATCGAGGAAGATCCCTGGGCTGATATCGCCAACCTCTACAAGGTCGGTGATGTCGTTACCGGAAAAGTCTCCAAGATCACCGCTTTCGGTGCCTTCGTTGAGCTTTCCAACAAGATCGACGGACTGATCCACATCTCCCAGCTCTCACGCGACCGCGTTGAGAAGGTCAAAGATGTCCTCAAGATCGGTGACGAGGTCGAAGCCCGCGTCATCAAAGTTGACACCGACGAGCGCCGCATCGGTCTCTCCATCAAGGCTGTCAGCGAGAACTTCACCGACGAAGATCTCAAGGCCGCTGAGGAAGAGTACACCGCAGCCCTCAAACCCGGTGAGGATATGGTCAACATGGGTGAAGCCATGGACGCCCTCTCCGGACTGAAATTCGAGTAATTTCGTTCCAGAACGCCGGACGGTCCAAAAACAGCCGTCCGGCGTTTTTTCTTTTAAACTTTCTGCGGATTTTCCTGTCCGCCGCCTCAAGGAAACAAGATGAAAAAGATCCTCTTTCACATCCACCGCAAAGGAATCGTCAAAAGCGTCGAGCTCTGGCAGAAACGCGGAGGTGAACGCACCATTGTCATTTTGATGGCTTTTTTCATCGGAGCAGTAACGGCTTGCGCAACAGCGGTACTGCATGTACTTGTTTCCAAACTCGACCAGCTCGGTCTCTATATCGAATCCCTGCAATTTGAACGCAACAACGCGTGGTACTGGATACTGCTTGCAGCACTTATTCCGCTCGCAGGTATCACGATATCATTCATCATCCAGAAAACTCTCGGAGGCAAATTTTACGCAAAAAGCCTCAGCCCGCTCATCCTCGCACTCTACCGCAGAAGAAACAGCATTCCGCTGAAAGAGTGCTTCACCCATCTGCTTTCAAGCGGCTTTGCCGTCGGATTCGGAGGCTCTGCCGGTCTCGAAGCCCCCAGCGTCCTCACCGGAGCCGCCATCGGAGCAAACTCCTCAAGTCTGCTCGGGATAGACCGCAAACAGCGCAATCTGCTTATCGGATGCGGCGCGGCAGGAGCGATATCCGGAATCTTCTCAAGCCCGATCGGAGGAGTGCTTTTCGCTGTCGAAGTGCTGCTTCCGGAATTCAGCGTGGCAGCACTCGTTCCCATGCTGATATCAAGCGCGACCGCCATGGTCGTATCACGCCTGATAACTTCAGGACACAGCCCGCTTATGTTCGCCTCCCAGCAGGTGTGGGCGGACAATGCGATACCGTTTTATTTCATGCTCGCAATATTCTCCTCCCTCATCGGAGTTTATGTCATACGCACCGCTGTCCACTTCGGCAGACTGCTGAAAAACCGCATTCCGGATGCACGGGTACGCCTGCTTATCTCAGGAATCCTGCTCTGCATATTTCTGTTCATCTTCCCGGCTCTCCGGGGGCAGGGATACCACGTGATCGAAATGCTTTTCAGAAGCAACACTGCTGAGCTTTGCAAAACCTCAGCCTCTTTGCAGTTCATTCCTGCTCCGCTGCTCCTCGGACTCATCCTCACCGCCGGAATGCTGCTCAAAGTCATCACCTCAGTATTCACCGTGGAAGGCGGAGGCGACGGAGGAATATTCGCTCCCAGTATGGTCATCGGAGCCTTTGCAGGATTCACTTTCGCAAGACTTATGAACCTCACAGGATGGGTGCAGCTCTCCGAAGCAAATTTCGTCGTCGCAGGAATGTGCGGAGTATTCACCTCAGTAATGAAAGCTCCGCTGACAGGAATATTCCTGATCGCCGAGGTGACCGGAGGCTACATGCTTCTTGTTCCCCTCATGATCGTATCTGCGACCAGCTGGTTCATATCCCGCATCCTCGAACCGTACTCGATCTACCGCAAACCGCTTGCTGAGAGCCACATGATGGTCGATGACCGCGACCAGGCAATGCTCAAGCGTATTCCGGTAAGGCTGGCGGTGAACACTGTTTTCCAGCCGCTCGCTCCGTCGGATACCGTATCAAAAGTCAACGCCCTCATCCGCGACACCGGAAAACGCAGTACCATATACCCCGTACTCGACGACGACGGAAAATTCTGCGGAGTAGTCCGGCTCGAAAAGATTTTGACCGCCATGCTCGACGAAACACTCTCTTCCACACTGGTGGTATATGACCTCATGGAAACTCCGCGCGGAGTCCTTTCAAGTGATGACGACCTCGCCTGGGCGGTCGAAAACATGGAGCGGCACGACACCCGCGACCTGCCGGTCGTCAACCGCAACGGGCGTTTCATAGGCTTTGTCTCTTACAACACTGTTTTTCATAAATACCGCACTCTCGTAAAAGAAAGTGAAAGTTTCTGAGCAGAGAACAGCTTTTTTACTTGAAATTGACGAAATCCGGAGTATATTTTCTGCAGTTAAATGTAACTTTGTGCCTTTTTAACAAATAAGGAAATATAAACATGTCAAAAACTGCCTTGATCACGGGTGCCGGACGCGGAATCGGCGCCGGAATCGCCACCAAACTCGCCTCTGAAGGATGGAATGTCGCAATCTGCGATCTGAAACCCATGGAAGACGGCAAAGCACAGTGCGCTGAACTCGAAAAAAACTACGGAATCAAAGCTGATTATTTCCGTTGCGATATCTCCAAGACCGAAGACCGCCAGAAACTCGTCGATGATGTCATCGCAACTTTCGGCAGCCTTGAGGCCTTGATCAACAATGCCGGCGTCGCTCCCAAAGTGCGCGCCGATCTGCTTGAAATGTCCGAAGAGAGCTATGATTTCGTCACCGGAATCAACCTCCGCGGAAGTTTCTTCCTCACCCAGCTGGTCTGCCGCCACTTCGCCGAGCGCAAATGCGGTACTGTCGTCAACATCGGCAGCTGCTCCGCTACCGTGGTCAGCACCAACCGCGGAGAGTACTGCATTTCCAAAGCCGGCGTCGCCATGTGCACCAAACTCTTTGCCGCCAGAATGGCTGAGTTCGGAGTCAGCGTCTATGAGATCCGTCCGGGCGTCATCATGACCGAAATGACCAGCGTGGTAAAAGACAAATATGACAAACTCATTGCTGAGGGTCTCACTCTCCAGCCGCGCTGGGGATATCCTGAGGACATCGCCAAGACCGTCGCCATGATGCTCCGCGGCGATATCGGCTACTCGACCGGTCAGGTGATCGACGTCGATGGCGGAATGAACATCCAGAGACTTTAAAAAGATTCTTGCAATATGAAAAAAGTTAATACTCTTGTTATCGGAACCGGTGCAGCCGGACTTGCAGCAGCCCTGCGTCTCCACGCTGAAGGAGTCACCGATCTGCTGGTCGTTTCAGAGGGTCTCAACCGCGGAACTTCCATCAATACCGGAAGCGACAAACAGACCTACTACAAACTCGGAATCTACGGCTCTGAGCCCGACGCTCCCGAGCTGATGGCAAACTCCTACTACGAGAACGGAGCCGCCCACGGAGACGTCGCGCTGGTCGAATCAGCAATGTCTCTGCGCTGCTTCATGAACCTCGTCAATCTCGGAGTCCCCTTCCCCAGCGACCATCTCGGTCAGTTCATCGGATACAAAACCGACCACGACCCCAAACGCCGCGCCACCAGCTGCGGTCCCTACACCAGCAAAGAGATGTGTCTCGCACTTATCAAAGCTGTAAAGGCCGCCGGAATCAACGTTCTTGAAAAACGCACCGTCGCAGAACTCATCACGGTCAAAGACCGCGCCGCCGGAGCTATCGTTTTCGACAACACCACCGAGCGTTTCGAGACCATCCTCGCAGAAAATACTGTTTTTGCGGTGGGCGGTCCCGGAGGTCTCTACTCCCAGAGCGTTTACCCCGTCGGTCATACCGGAGCCATCGGTCTCGCACTCAAACGCGGCGCCCAGGCTCAGGGACTTCCGGAGTCACAGTTCGGACTTGCTTCGATCAAATTCCGCTGGAATGTATCCGGAACCTACATGCAGGTGCTCCCCCGCTTCATATCCACAGACCAGGACGGAAATGATGAGAGAGAATTCCTCCTCGACCACTTCGGCAGCGACAACGGTCTGCTCAACACCATGGTGTTCCTCAAGGGATATCAGTGGCCGTTCGATGTCCGCAAGGCTCCGGAAGGCTCTTCCATCATCGACCTGCTCGTCCACCGCGAAACTGCGGAAAAGGGACGCAGAGTCTGGCTCGATTTCCGCAGCAATCCGTCTGGCCTCAACTTCGATGAGCTCTCAGAAGAGGCTCACACCTACCTTGAGCGTTCCGGAGCTCTCTTCGGAACTCCGCTCGAGCGTCTGGAAAAGATGAACCCGGGAGCTATCGAACTCTACCGCGACCACAATATCGACATCGCCGAAGAGCCGCTCGAGATCGCAGTTTGCGCCCAGCACAACAACGGCGGTCTCTCAGGAACCATCTGGTATGAGTCACCCAATATCAAAAATCTCTTCCCCATCGGCGAAGTCAACGGCTCTCACGGCGTGACCCGTCCGGGAGGAACTGCGCTCAACGCCGGTCAGGTCGGAGCTTTCCGCTGTGCAGAATACATCTCCAAAGTCTGCCAGATCGAGACGCTCGACACCAATGCCGCGGAGAAAGAGGCCTCCAAACTCATGGACGCCCTCACCAAGAAACTCAACGGAAAACGCGACTGGCTCGCCGACCGCAAAGAGCTGCAGAACCGCATGACTCTCAATGCCGGTCACCTGCGCTGCCCCGCGACGCTCGACAAAGCTTTGAAAGAGGCAAGAGCTCTCGTGCTCAAGATGGAAGAAGAGGGTTATCCCTTCTCCGCCGGAGAACACGCGCTCATCAACTTCCAGCTCGCTTTCGCCCATTGGGGATATCTCTCGGCGATCAAATTCCAGGCTGACGCCGGAGTCGGAAGCCGCGGTTCGGGTGCGATCATCGATGAAAACGGCAAGATAATGCCGGAAAATCCCGAATTCCGCAAAAAGATCCTCGAGACCCGTTTCGAGGACGGCGACTTCCAGCACCGCTGGGTCGATTGCCGCCCGATCCCGCATGAGGACGGCTGGTTCGAGACCATCTGGGCTGAATACCGCAACAAAGAGGTTTACAACAAGTAAATCAACTCCACGCCGTCTGTCATGACGGCGTGTTCATTGAATGACATAAGGTAAAGAAATGAACTATCCACGTATTCCTTCGTTCAAAACAGCTGCCGACTTCAGAGACCATCTCAAAGAGATCGGTGTCGATTTGGAAGTCGATGACAAAATCCTGAGCGCGCCGGAGTCCCCCCTCGCCCAGAGCATATCCTATCACGGTCACAAAATCGGCAACCGCTGGTGCGTCCTGCCCATGGAGGGCTGGGACTGCCTGCCCAACGGAGCTCCCAGCGAGTACACAAGACGCCGCTGGATGAACTTCGCAACCAGCGGAGCAAAACTGCTCTTCGGATGCGAAGCCTGCGCCGTTATGAAGACCGGAAAAAGCAATACCCGTCAGCTCATGCTCACCGAGGAGACCTTTGATGCCATCAAACAGCTCCGCGAAGACATGGTCAAAGCTCATGCCGAAAAATTCGGAACCGCCGACGACCTTTACATCGGTCTTCAGCTCACCCACTCCGGACGTTACAGCCATCCCAACGATGATGCAAAACTTGAGTCGGTGACGGCTTATGAGCATCCGCTGCTGGATGAGAGATTCCATTGCAATGCCTCCAATGTCGTGACTGACGAAGAGATCCCCGAGATCATCGCCCACTACGGAAAAGCGGCGAAACTCGCTCAGAAGGCAGGCTTTGACTTCGTGGATATCAAAGTCGCTCACGGTTATCTCGGACATGAGTTCCTCAGCGCATTCACCCGTCCGGGAAAATACGGCGGCAGCTTCGAGAACCGCACGCGTTTCTTCAGAGAAATCGTCGAAACAGTCAAAAAAGAGGCTCCGGGACTTGAGCTCGGAATGCGCTTCTCCATGTTCGACTGCCTTCCCTTCGAGCCCGGCCCGGACAGAGTCGGAATTCCGATGGAAAGAGGCGATGTCAAAGTCGGAAATTACGCCTATGCGTTCGGCGGAGACGGCACCGGTCTCGGTTATGATCTTACCGAACCCATCAAGTTCCTCGAACTTGCTTCAAGTCTCGGAGTCGAACTCATCTGTACCACTGTGTGCAGCCCCTATTACAACCCCCACTTCCAGAGACCGGCTTACTATCCTGTCTCAGACGGATATCTGCCTCCGGAAGAGCCGATCATCGGTGCGGCGCGTCAGATCAATGCGCTCGCCAAGGTCAAGGAGCACTTCAAGGACTCCTCGATGCTCTTTATCGGTGCCGGCTACACCTGTCTCCAGGAGTATCTCGTCAACATCGGTCAGGCGGCTGTCCGCAAAAACATCGTCGATTTCGTCGGATACGGCAGACTTGTTCTCTCCTATCCTGAGATCGTCGCCGATACCCTCGGAGGAAATCCGCTCAACACCCGCCGCATCTGCCGTACTTTCGGAGACTGCACCACAGCTCCGAGAAACGGACTTATTTCCGGCTGCTATCCGCTCGATGACCACTACAAGTGTCTCCCTGAGTGCGACAAGCTCAAATGCTATAAACAGCAGATCAAAGAGAAGTTTGCAAAATGAAGCTATTTGTTGCAGATGACCACTACAAAGCGTATCCAGGACGCAACCAGTTCGAGTGCATCCGGGATGCGTACAGCGACATGATTTTCAGGGAAAATGACTGGAGCGCATTCACCGAATTCGACCTTGTCAATGAATGCGACCTGCTCATTCTCAACATGATAGCAGATACCTGCGGTCTGCCGCTTCCCGACGAAAAACAGTCGGAAGCGGTCAAACGCTATCTCGAAAGCGGCAAAAATCTGCTTCTGCTCCATGGAGGAAGCTCCGCTTTCTGGCACTGCGACTGGTTCCGCCAAATCGTCGGAATACGCTGGGTCAGAAAAAACGATCCAGACGGGGTCGAAGCGAGTTTCCACCCCAAAGAGCCGTTCTGCGTCAAACCGGCAAAAACCCGTCATCCATTGGTGGGCAAACTTCAGGAAATGGACTTCCCTGAAGATGAGATTTATTGCTCACTTGAGCAGGTGACTCCTGTCACGACCCTGATGGAGACAACCATCTCGCTCGGAACGTGCCCGCAATGCACTCTGAGCTTCACTCCCTGGGGAGGTAAAGTCATCAACTTCCTGCCCGGCCACCGTCCTGAAGTCACCCGCGATCCGCGCCTTGTCAGCAACCTCAAGGTGCTCATCGACTATCTGGGCGAATAACTGTCCGCCGTGCAGAATACTCAGGAGCAGCAACTTACCCGCCTATGCGGTGAGATCATACACATAAGGTATGAAAACACCGTCACGGGCTTTGCTGTTGTTACGATCAACTCCGACAGCGGAGAACGCCACACCGTATGCGGAAAAATCGCCGGTGTCCACCTCGGAAACATCCTCGATATGGAGGGGTATTTTGCCGATAACGAAAAATTCGGCAGAGAGTTCCGGGTCGAAACATTCCGTCCCGTGATGCCGAAAACTGCTGACGGAATAAAAAAATACCTTGTTTCCGGAGTTTCCGGTATCGGTCCCAAGACCGCATCCATGATCGTCGATGCATTCGGAGCTGACACGGTAAAGATACTCGACTCCCAGCCGTGGCGTCTCAAAGAGATAAGAGGCATCGGCAAACGCAAAGCCGACATGGTCATATCTTCCTGGCAAGAGGGCGCAGCAAGGCGCGACAGCATGATCTTTCTGCAGGGATTGGGAATCAGTCCTGCCTATTGCAGCAAACTATTCCGCAAATACAGCGACCGGGCTCCTCAAATCGTCAAAAACAACCCTTTCCGTCTGGCTGAAGACATCGACGGCATCGGATTTCAGAAAGCCGACGCCATCGCCAAAGAGCTGGGATTTGCTCCTGACTCGACGGAACGGCTCTCAGCCGCTGCTGTTTATATTTTAAATACCTCCATTCAAAGCGGACATTGCGGACTTCCCGCAGAAGAGTTGCTCCGCCGTACCTGCGACCTTGCCAGGCAGTCTCCGGATTCCGTCAGGCGCGGCATCGAAAACGCTGTCATGCGCGGTTTTGCTGTGGAACGCGATGATTTTTATTACACTCCCAAGCTCGCCAAAGCTGAAGAGGAAATTCCGCTGCTCCTGAAAAAAATCGCCTCCTGCTCAAACCATCCGGGCAGAAAACTCACTCCGAAGTCAAGCTCTTTCAAGTGGGCAGAGTGTCAGAAAAAAGCGGTCGATGAGGTTTCAAAATCCGCCCTCTCGATCATAACCGGAGGTCCCGGTGTAGGTAAGACCACCGTTATCCGCGAAATAGTCGCCCGCGCCAAAGCGGCAAAACTTTCCATCGCCCTCACCTCCCCTACCGGACGCGCGGCGAAACGTATGTCTCAAGCCACGGGATGCGAAGCAAAAACCATACACCGCCTGCTGATGTATGACCCGCAGATCAACGCTTTCGGATATGACGGAGATAATCCGCTCGAATGTGATATACTCATCGCCGATGAGGTATCCATGCTCGATATGACGATCGCACACGCCCTCTTCAAGGCGATCTCTCCGGGAACGACGGTTGTTCTGGTCGGAGATGCAGACCAGCTGCCTCCGGTAGGTCCCGGCAGGTTCTTCTCGGACTTGATCGCATCAGGAAAAGTTCCCGTCACCCGCCTCGATCAGGTCTTCCGTCAGGCCTCTGGAAGCCGCATCATCGAAGCCGCTCACCGCGTCAACGCCGGGTTCACTCCCCTGCGCAGCGAAAATCCGGACACCGACTTCTTCTGGGTCAGGCAGGACGATCCGGACAAAGCCCTCGATCTGATGCAGAAAATCGTCCTCGAGCGCATTCCGGAAAAGTTCGGCTTCGATCCCGTAAACGAAATACAGGTACTCACCCCCATGAACCGCGGAAACTGCGGAACTGTCGCCATAAATGAACTGCTCGCCTCCAAACTCAACCCCTGCGATGGCAAAGCCTCCCTCGAATACGGCGACCGCCGCATCAATCCCGGTGATAAAGTCATGCAGATCCAGAATAACTACGACAAAGGTGTCTTCAACGGAGATTTCGGCGTTGTCATCGAAACCAACCGCGAAAACGGAAAATTCAAAGTCCTCTACGATAACGAAAAAATCGTCGAATACTTCACCGATGAAATGGACCAGATCAGCAAAGCCTACGCTATCACCATACATAAATCACAGGGCAGCGAATTTCCGGCAGCCGTCGTACTTCTCCAAAATCAGCACTTTCTCATGCTCCAGAGAAATCTCCTTTATACCGCTATGACCAGAGCTAAAAAACTGCTCATCCTCATCGGCAGCGAAAAATGCGTTGAAATGGCAGTCCGTAACGCCCGCACCGAAGTCCGCTTCACCCGCCTTCCTCAGCTCCTTGATGCGGCGTTTTGAGCGTGAGAGGGTGTGGGTTTTCTTGGGAAAGGGCGAAACTTCTTTTCGCGGGAAAAGAAGTTTCGCCCTCTCCCAAACCCTCTCCCACTTCAAGAAAAGCGGGAGTTCTTGCGGTGTGGTTGTTTTGCAGGTGGATCGCGGTATTTTGTGCGGCGCAGTTTTTCCGGGACGGCTGGGTATTTTTGTTTCTTTTGGGGTATTGGCGATGTTTGGGGCGGCGCGTTTTTTCTGGGGCGGCTGGGTGTTTTTGATTTGGCATTGTTCCAATTTTTGTGAAAGCGTTTTTGAATCGATGATAAACGCTATTTTGTTTGGTTATATTTTGTCAACATACGCAAAACGCTTGTTTGCTTCGGTGGATGCATCCGTGAGGCAAGGCGCGAGATTGACCACGGAAATCCTTTTTTCAGGTCAGGTCATAACTCAAGGTATCTGTCATCAAAAACGCGATTTCTTACACCTCGGAATTGGAATATTTTTGCTTTTTTTTGAGCTTTTTATTGCTTTTTGACTTGATTTTTTGCTTGTTCAAGATTATCTTTATTTTCAGAAAGCGGGTCATTCTCGGAACAAGAATCACATCGGGCTCTCTTTTGAGCTTATTGTACATCGTATTGCCGCGAGATTTCAAGCCCGCTTTCTTTTTTTGATAATTGCCAACCTTCAATTAACAATAGGGGGAAAAGATGAAGCAAAAAATATTTTCCATCGTCGCCGCCCTGATCGCCGCAGCCGCTCTCTTCGTCTGGTTCGGCTGCCGGATCGAACCGGGAAATGGTGAAATCGCCGTTCTTATCAGAAAAACCGGAAAACCGCTCGCCGCCGGTGAGATCATCGCCCGAAATCCTGGCGAACAAGGTATTCAGCCTCAGGTCCTCGGCGAAGGCCGCTATTTCAGGAATCCTTACGTCTGGGACTGGGAAATTTTTCCCGTCACCGAAGTTCCCGCCGGCAAATTCGCCGTCCTCGTCCGTAAATTCGGAGAACCAGGCTCAGACGGAAGCATCATCGCAAAAGATGAGAACTCAAAGGGTGTCGTCCGCGAAGTCCTCGGCACAGGACGCCACAGAATAAATCCCTACGCTTACGAAGTCAAATTGTTCGACGATATCAAAATCATGCCCGGTACCATCGGTGTCGTCACCAGCCTTACCGGAAATGATATCTTTTCCGGCACTCAAAATGACTACTCTTCAGAGGAGGGTTTCCTCGTTTCCGATGGACGCAAAGGAGTCATCAAAGAGGTGCTCAAAGAGGGTACTCACCGCATAAACCCCTTCATCTACTCGGTCACCGTGGTCAACACCAGACGGCAGAGACATGAATTCAGCGGCAAAGAGGCGATAACTTTCCTCACCGTTGATGGATTTCCCGTTGCTATCGAGGGAACTGTCGAATTCAACATCGATGAAAAACTTGCTCCGCGCCTCACCCAGGTCGTCGGAGACATGGAAGATATACTCAATAAAATAATCCTTCCCTCTGTCCGCGGATTCGCCCGCATCGAAGGAAGCAAAAAACAGGCCACAGAATTCATCGTAGGTGAAAGCAGACGACTCTTTCAGGAAAAACTCGACGCATTCCTGAAAAACAACTGCCGCAAGTGGGGTATTGAGATAAACTCCGTGCTTATCCGCGACATCATCGCTCCCCAGACCATCGCGGGGATCATCCGCAACCGCGAGCTCGCCCATCAGGAGGCGGTCAAATATGATCAGGAAATCATCCGCGCACGCTCCGAAGCTGAACTTGCAAAACAGAAGATGCTCGCTGAGCAGAACTTGAAAAAAGTTGCCGCTGAAACTGAAAAACTCACGGCTTCCATATCCGCCCGCCAGAGACAGTCGGAATCCGTCGTCGCTGCCGAAACCGAACTCAAGGTCGCAGAAATCAACTATCAGACCGCCCTCGCCGATGCCGCCGCCAAACTCAAAGAGGCAGCCGCCGAAAAGGATATCATTGCAAAGCGCAACGAGAGCGAAGCTGAAGTCCTGCGCCGCCAGGTCGAGGCTTACGGAAACGGCGCAGCATACGTCCAGTCCAGACTCTGGGGAAAAATCATGCCCGGAATCACCACCATCATCAGCAACGGCTCCGCAGGAGGCTCTTTCGGCTTACCTGAAATCAACTCCAAAGGAGGTGCAAAATGAGCAGCAAGGTCAAAGTCAATATCAAAGCCCTACTCACCGGCATCGCAGGAGCTCTCGCGCTGGTCATCCTCGCTTCGCTCATATACTGGTGGGGATTCTGCCGCTTCTATGTCGAGCCGGGATACATGGCTATCGTCACAGCCAAAAGCGGAAAAACTCCGGTCTCATCTGACATACTCGTTGAGCGCGGAGAAAAGGGTATCTGGAAAGAGGTGCTTTCTGAAGGACGCCATTTTCTCAACCCCGTCACCCACGATGTCAAAATCGCTCCGGCGATAGCCATTCCGCTGGGAAAGGTCGGAATCGTCACCTCCAAGGTTGGCAAAGAGCTGCCTCCGGGAGAGGTCATCGCCCCCGACCGCCAGAGCAAGGGCATCTGGAGAGAGGCTCTCGGTCCCGGTGTTTACCGTCTCAACCCCGAAGGCTACTCGGTCGAAATCGCCGATGCCATAAATATTCCGGTCGGCTTTGTCGGAGTCGTCACAAGCCAGACAGGCAAGAACCCCAAACCGGGTGAATTCGCCAAGCCGGGAGAAAAAGGTGTCATGCGGGATATCCTCCAGCCCGGTCTCTACTACATCAACCGTTACGCCTATCAGGTCAATGTCATTGAGATCGGAATGAATCAGGTCTCCATGACGGGGCTCGACAACAATGTGAGGAATATCCAGTTCCGACGTCAGCTCACCAATGCTACCAATGCCTTGAGTGAACTTACCAGCAACACCATGAACTTTCAGGCGGAGCTGCGCAAGAGAAACGTTCCTGCCGTTGACCAAAAAGTATCATATAATATGAAAAAGAGTGCTCGCGGCTCCCTGAAACGCTCTGTTCCCGGAAACCACGCTGCGGCTAAGGCAAAAGCCGCTTTTGCCACCGCACAGGCGGGCTTTGTGGATAAGCGGGCTGTGGAGTTTCCCAGCCGCGACGGATTTAAAGTATCGCTCGATATGACTGTCGAATTTGAGCTGCTTCCGGAAAACATCTCGAAGATATACCTGCTCTATGGAGACCTTCCGCAGGTGGTCGAGAAAATCATTCTTCCGCAGGTGCTTTCCATCTCTCGCATCAAGGGTTCCAACTACAAAGCTCAGGACTTCATCATGGGCGACGGAAGAGAGAAATTCCAGAACGACCTCAGGGATGAACTCAAGAGCACCCTCGCCGGAAAACTCATCGTTGTCCACAATGCTATTATCCGCAACGTTGAGATCCCGCAGGACATCCTCAAACCCATTCAGGCTGTGAGTCTCGCACGGGAGCAGAACCTCACCAACCAGGCTATGCAGGTCACCGCAAAACGGCTCGCCCAGCTCAATACCGAGACCGAGCTCATCGAGCAGCGCAGACGCGAAGTCGAACAGGAGACCCGCAAAATCACTGCCCTCATATCCGCCGAAGCCAAACGCGATGTGGCTTCCATTGACGCAGACACCCGTCTGCTCGTGGCGAAGCTGAGACTGAAGAAGGCAGAGATACTCGCAAAGACCAGAAAAGTCCTCGAAGAATCTCAAGTCCAGGCTAAATTCATGGTCAGCAATGAGAGCGCAAGAGGCGAGATCCTCAAGGCACAGGCTCTCGGAGACCAGTCCCTCATGGCAAAAATGCACATGATAGATAATCTTCCGGACAACGTGAAAACCAAAGTCATTTACGCAGGAGACGGAACTCTCTGGACCGATTTGAACAACCCTGCGCTGACTATTCCGGCAAAGAGAGAGAAACGCAAATAACTCATCGCACTCTGCCGCTGCCGCTGAAAAAAACGCACATACGCCGTATTTCGATTTGATTTACGGCGTTTTTTCTTCTTTTATGCGGTATGAAATATTGTATTTTTCCGTCTTCCGGTGTATCTTATAGAAAATATATAAAATATACCCTCAAGGAGAGTCATCATGAAGAAAGTTCTCGTTACCGGAGGCGCAGGTTATATCGGCAGCGCCTGTACTGAATATCTGCTCGACCACGATTATCAGGTCACCGTTTTCGATGCCCTTATCACCGGACACCGCGACGCAGTCGATCCCAGAGCCCAGTTCATCGAAGGAAATCTGGAAAACCGCGATCTTATCATGGATGTCTGCAAACAGGGCAAATTCGATGCAGTCATGCACTTTGCGGCATTTTCTCTGGTCGGAGAGTCGATGACTGACCCCTCAAAATATTTCCGCAACAACCTCGCCAATGCGATCAACCTCGCGGATGCCGCCGTTGCCGGAGGTGCTCAGAGCTTCGTGTTCTCCAGCACCGCCGCCACCTTCGGACAGCCTGAGAGAGTTCCGATCAGCGAAAACGACCGTCAGATCCCGATCAACCCCTACGGAGAATCCAAGCTCTGCTTCGAGAAAGTCCTCAAGTGGTACAGCCAGATCTACGGAATCAAATATGCCGCTCTGCGTTACTTCAACGCCGCAGGTGCAACTGAAAACTACGGTGAAGATCACCGTCCCGAAAGCCACCTCATCCCCATCATCCTGCAGGCTATCCGCGGCAAACGCGACAAACTTATGCTTTTCGGAGACGACTACGATACTCCGGACGGCAGCTGCATAAGAGACTACATCCACATTCTCGACCTTGCTCAGGCTCATGAGCTCGCGCTCTCAGCTCCTGAAAGCGGTCACTACAACCTCGGCACCGGCAACGGTCTCTCGGTCTTTGAAATCATCAAAGCCGCTGAAAAAGTCACCGGTAAGAAGGTCAATTTCGAGATCGCTCCGCGCCGCGCCGGAGACCCTGCCCGCCTCATCGCGTGCAGCGACCGCGCAAGGAAAATGCTCAACTGGACTCCGCAGTACGAATCCGCCGAGCAGATCATCGAATCCGCCTGGAAGTGGCAGCTCAAACACCCCGAGGGTTACGCCAAGTGAACTGGTGCTCACAAGGTCCATTCTCGATTTTCGATATCGAAACCACCGGAATGAGCCCGGTCAACGACCGCATCGTCGAACTTGCGGCGGTGCGCGTCGAATGTGACGGTTCATTGCGGCACTTTTCGTACCTTGTCAATCCGGGCAGACACATTCCTGCAAGGGCGACACAGGTACACAACATTACCGATGAGATGGTAAAGAACGCTCCGTTTTTTGAAGATATCGCAGAGGAGTTCCTCGATTTCATATCCGGATCACGCCTCGTGGCGCACAATGCGATTTTCGATCTCTCGTTTATTCAGGAGAGTTTTTTCCGCGGAGGTTTTCCGCTCTGGGATGGAAAAACCATCGACACTGTAAAACTGGCAAGAATGACCCATCCGGGACTTCCGTCATACAGTTTGCAGAACTTGAGAGCACACTTCAGACTTGAAACCGCTCCCGGAATGAATCCGCACCGCGCCGCAGCCGACGTCGAATGGACAAGGCAGCTGCTCGGAATCCTGATAACAGCTATGCATAAACAACACAACAATTTTTCTTTGAAGGAATAAAAAAAATGGCAGAAAAAAAATTTCTCTGGGGTGCAGCTACTGCAAGTTTCCAAATCGAAGGCGGAGTAAATGAAGGCGGACGCGGCCCCTGCATCTGGGACGCCTACTGCCGCACTCCCGGCAGAGTCGCCAATATGGAAAACGGCGACATCGCCTGCGACAGCTATCACCGCTATATGGAAGATGTCAAACTGCTCAAAGAGCTCGGCGTTGACTCCTACCGCTTTTCCATCGCATGGCCGCGCATACAGCCCAACGGCGTCGGAGAAGCCAATCCGGAAGGAATCGCCTACTACAACAAACTCATCGATGCGCTCATCGAAAACGGAATCACTCCGTTCGTGACGCTTTACCACTGGGATCTTCCGCTTGACCTGCAGATCTGTCACGACGGATGGCTCAACCGCTCCATCGTGGATAAATTCGTCGAATACGCCAAAATCTGTTTCGACAACTTCGGAGACAGGGTCAAACATTGGATCACTTTCAACGAGCCCTGGTGTGTCAGTCTCCTCGGATACGGAACCGGCAGCCACGCTCCGGGACGCAAGAGCGATATCGAGGCTTATCAGGCTGCCCACAACCTGCTGCTCGCTCACGCGTACACCGTCAAGCTCTTCCGCGAAAACAAATATGACGGCATCATCGGAATCACCAACAACACCGAGTGGAAAGAGCCTATGACCGACAGCGCAGACGATATCGAAGCCGCGGAAAGAGCCGTGACTTTCGATTTCGGATGGTTCACCGATCCCGTCGTTTTCGGAGACTACCCGCAGGTCATGAAAGAGCGCGTCGGACACAAGATGCCCAAATTTACCGAAGAGGAAAAAGCTCTGCTCAAAAACAGCGTTGACTTCATCGGTCTCAACCACTACTCGACCAAGTATGTCTCCAATACTCCGGTCGAAGGATGTCTCGAAAAAAGCGGAAACATCTATGATGATCCCGATGTTTACAGCTGGATCGACCCCGAATGGGAGAAAACTCAGATGGGATGGAGCTTCGTTCCGTGGGGCTTGAACAAACTGCTCAAATGGATCGGAAAACGCTACAACAATATTCCGATCTATATCACCGAAAACGGCTGTGCCACCGAAGGTATAGATGATGATTTCCGCTGCCGTTTCCTCACCCAGTATATCGACGCCACGCTCGAGGCAAGGGACAAGGACAACGTCAACGTCGCCGGTTACTTCTGCTGGAGTCTGCTCGACAACTTTGAGTGGGCTTACGGTTATGCCAAGACTTTCGGAATCATCGCCTGTTCTCCCCAAAACACCGACCGTGTTCCCAAAAAGTCCTACTACACCTACCGTGACATCATCAGCCGCAACCGCTGATCTGTCAAGTTGAGTGTCGCAAAGCGCATTTTTGAATATTTCCGGCAACTTATGTTCGGGAAATATCGAAAATGCGCTTGATTTTTTCAAAAGCTATGATATGTTATATGAATATCGACTGCAATTATAAACTTTTTTAAGATATTAACGTAAGGAAACAAAACTATGGCTCACATGAAGTCCGCCATCAAGCGCATCCGCACCAGCCGCGAGGCAAATCTGCGCAACCGTTCCCGCATCAGCGAGATCAAAACCATCGAGAAGAAACTCCGCGCCGCCGTCGAAGCCAATGACGCCGCCGCCGTCGAGCTTGCCCGCAAGTTCGCCAGCATCCTCGATAAAGCTGCCAAGGTCGGCACCATCCATGCCAACCGCGCTGCCAACAAAAAATCTCAGGCTGACAAACTGATCGCTTCCATGGCGAAGTAAGCAGTTCTGCTGCAAAGCGATTTTCCGCCGGACATCCTTGAAAAAGGGCGTCCGGCTTTTTTTTGCTCTCTTATGCCAAGCCACGCTTGATCGGCGTGAGAAGACTGCAGGCTCCTGAACGGAGAGGAACGGAGAGAACGGAGTTGAACGGAGTATCTGCGTATGTGGAGAAGTATGCCGCCCGCCGTTGTATGCAGAGCTCCTCAGCCGTGCAATACTCGCGCTAACAACCGCGTGCGATATACTTCACCGCCCCGCAAAACATAGCATTCATAGTATTCTTAATAAAGCCGGATGGTCTTTCTCGCGTCTTCACAGAACGTGCTTGGAGGGTCTCTGAACTGGTAACAAACGGTAAATCTCTGAACTGATTGCAAAAAAAAACAACTTTTTCCATGCTTGGACGTAAAATGTCCTACTCCATGTGGTAGTTTGTAAATAGTAAACTTGTTTTTTTCAAAAGAAGTGTTATATTCCAAACAAAAACAGGAGCTCAGCGATGAACAGCAAAAAATCAAAAGTCAATAAAATCAAACTCTGTCTAAAAAAAGGAATTCCTGTCGCGGTAATCGCCGCCGGAGTAGTGGCAGCTGCAAACGGGGGTGAAGACAATTCCAAAAATCAACCCTCAAATCAATATAAGTCAACTGGTGTCTCCGCCAAGAATGCCACCAGTGACATCATCTGCGGAATCCCCGAAGAGCCAAAAGTTATTGCAACGATCAAACTCGATGACAGCGATTTCAACAAAGATTTGACCAAACTTTCAGAAGCCGGAAACAAGAAGCTGAATGACTTTACAAGGCAGCTTGCTGAAAAAAAATCCATGTATGAATTGGAGGGAAGGGATAAGATAATAGCCTTTGATTTTTCCGAAAAAGACGCCGAACGCGAGCGCAAAAAAGCCCAAGCGGTGTTTGATAAATATTCGCCCATTCTGGGCGTAACTCCGGGGATCGTTCTGACAAAGGATTTTATTATATGGTCAGAAATCGCCTGGATGTTGAAACAAGAATTTAACTTAAAGCCAAAGCAGCTTTCGATAGAAGAACTATTGGAACAAAAATTTAACTTAAAACCAAATCAGCTAAAAGAACTGCTGGACTCGCTCTGACAAAGGATTTTATTATAAAGTCAAAAATCGCCAGCACATTGGAACAAAAATTTAACTTCAGTTGTTACTGAACTCCTGAGCTCCTGACTCCGCTGATTGGATTTTTTTGTCTTTATACGGTATCAAAACTTGAAAAAAGCGTCTCGCGGCAGTATATTCCATAAGATATTTGTAACTTATTGGTGCGATATGCTTTTTTTGAATAAAAAACTCAGATTTCCTGCGATACTTCTGTTTTTGACAGCGGTGGTGTTTTCGTGCGGAACCTCGGCGAAAACAGCCAAACAAGCCAGAGAGTCCGCCCGGTGGTTTCTTGCCGCCGCCGCCGACCGCGGAAAAATGGACAACTCTTTTGAACGCGAAAAACAACTGGTCTCCATACTTGATGAGCTCGCAAGATCGAGCGGAGAACTCGCCGTCGAAAGCAGCGACCTCGCAAGAGAAATGCAGCGGCTCATTGCTGAATCCGGAGTATCCCCTGCCCGGGCGGCAAGTCTGCGCATAAAAACCGAAAGAGTCATCCGCCTTGCCGGAAACGTCGCAGCTGTCACCGAAGGCAGCCGCAGAAGTTCCTCCGAAGTATTGGCAAGGTGCCGCATAATTGCCATCAATCCTGAGCTCAACCTCGTAGCCATCGAAGCAGGTTCAAGAAGCGGAGTTTTCAAAGGCATGATTTTCAAAACCATCGATACCGTCACTCCGGTCGAACTGCGCATCAGCATCACCAACCCGGATATATCCGGAGCTGTCATAGTCAAAGGCAAGATGTCTGATCTCGCTCCCGGAATGAGCGTGACCGCCATCGAACACAGGAAAAATTAGTCTATGGGCAAAAAACGCTTCTGCCGCGGTGTTTCTCTCGTGGAGTCCATGTTTGCTATCTGCATCATGTGTCTGCTCTTTTTTGCCCTGCTCCAGATATGGTACTGGTGCAACTCGCGCCTCTTCTGCCGCTATGGAGCTTATTACGCCGCCAAAGCCAAAAGCAC
This sequence comes from Lentisphaerota bacterium, assembly GCA_015061775.1. Taxonomy (GTDB): domain Bacteria; phylum Verrucomicrobiota; class Lentisphaeria; order Victivallales; family Victivallaceae; genus UBA1784. Next base: position 27,861 of record SUVY01000005.1, read on the forward strand.
CGGGTTCAACAATCACATGGTACTGCGAGCCGCAAGAGTGGCATCTATTCCGGCATCAGGAAGGTCACGCTCCACCCACAGACGGGACTCCATCGACGACGCCAAAGCCTACATGGTACACGGAGACGGCAGCGGAGTAAGCTATCAGTACTGGCACCCCACCAATGCCGGAGACCCTGAACTCCAGGTCAGCGGCAAATTCGACGGTCCGGAACTTCATGCCAGAGTCAAAATACGCTTTATGACCATGTTGAGTTCAAGCTTCAACAAAATATTCGGGATCACCGATCCTCCTGACCCGCAGGCGGTGGTCAAAATGTATAACTACTCCGACACCTACCTTGAGGATTGAGCGTATGAAGAACTCCACAGAAAAACGCGAATCAGGACAGGTGCTCATCACCGGAGTCATCATGCTCATCGCGCTGCTGCTCCTGCTGCTGAGCATATTCGATGTCCACAACCTCATCCGGGCAAAATTCAAATTTGAGACCGCCCAGCAATCCGCCGCCCTCGCCGGAGCAAGATGGCAGAAGGAGTCGCTCAACCTTATCGGTGAAATAAATATCCTGAAGGCGTGTGTCACGCTGCTCGAAGGTGAAAAAAACTGGGATATCCCGCTTCCTCCGGACAGACCGCGCTACGAAGAGGCGCGCAAACAGGCCATCCAGGGAAGGCTCGACCAGCTGACCGAAATGCAGACCCGCGTAAGCTTCATCGGTCCGCTCATCGGATACGGTGCCGCCCAGCAGGCTGCAAAGGCAAACGGTATGCGGGCTGTGAAGAAGAGGAACAACTCCGAAGGACACGCGCTCTCGACATATACGCGACGGCTGCTCATGCGCCACGCGGCTGGAAAAACTCATCCGATAAATAATTACGACTGGTTCTTTCCCTATCTCGACATGGTCAACCGCATAGCAGCTTCCGGAGTAGCTGTGCTTCCCAACGCCAGAGGAACCGGACGACCTGTGGTCACTCCTTCCGCCCTCGGAAGCAACTCCTTCTATGACGCGCTGCTCAAACACAAAACCGAGATAGCCCTCATAAGAAAGCGGGGCAAACGCGTTCAGGGAGATCAGTCTTCGTGGCTGGGAATCGTTTACAACATGGTGCGTGACCACCAGACTTGGACTAATCACGTCCTCGCCGACACCCGCTACTGGGAAATCGATTACAGTTTGAGTTCATTTCCCAACGAAAGCGAGATATTCACTCTCGGTGTCCAGACGGGATTTTCCGATGACCGCCAATGGGAATATGAGCCTACGTTCAGCGGGTTCTCCAACGATGAAGAATCCAAGCGGCATTACAGCGGAGTTCCGGTGCTTCCGGGAGAGATGAAGTGGTTCTGCTATGATGACTCCTGGTATCCGGAATACTTTGCCAAAAAATTTGCCGACTACAAAGTCAACCACTTCGACTACTGGTTCGGAGGCACTATCCTGCGCTCAAAAGTAAAGGAAAAATACCGCTACGAGGGAGCCGCCGCATACGCCGAAGCCTCCTCGCTTGAAGTTGACCGTGCCCTGAGATTCCGTCCGGAACGCAAGTTCAACGATACCAAAAGCTCCGTCATCCGCAAACGCAACGCCTCTTCTGTGACCGTCGGAACCAAGCGCGGCTGGGAGGATTACGACAGCGACACCTTCTCGACAAGTTACCGTCCGGGAGCGATCGCAAAAGCATTGGGAGAGCTCTCAAATGAGCGTACTCCTATCGCTGTTCCTGTCATTCTTCCGGTATTCGATAAAGTGGTGCTCATGCCGACGTATATGCCTATCCCCGCAGGATTTGAGGTGTTGAGAAATCTTGACTCTCCGCTCGACGACTTTCTTGTATGGCTCGCCGATGAGAGCGTAAGATCGGTATATAATTACAAACACGCACCTCCTGACAGGACTCTGCCGTTCCTCGAGGCTCTTCAGGAGCTCTCTAAAGATAAGGAATTCCGCTGCTACGCCTACAATCCCGATACCCAATACGATGTTCAGAAACTCTACGCTTCCTCAGCGGGTTTCCTCTTTGCCTGGAGCAAAAACTACACCACGTACGCCTACTCCGAAAATAACCGCGGAGGACTCGGTTGGCTGCAGGAACCCCGCAGATGCAGCGATATATCCACGCAGGGCACTCCGGGAAAAAGCGTGACCTGCCCCGATACCATCAACGGAGGCGATGCCACGCGCTTCTATGTCAGCAAATATGAATACTATGTCGTTGACTCAAAAGGAAAAGTCATCACCAATGAGGACAGCGATCCCACGATAAGATACACCACACACGCTCCCGGCTGCAACTGCCCCAACTGTTGCGGAGATCATATCATTCCGAGCAATTACAATTCGCAGAAAGGGCCTCCGAGAATATGATTTGCGACAGACGGCAATCCGGGCAGGCGATGATCGAACTTGCCCTTATGCTCCTATTGATGACCTTTGCCACGCTCGGAATGCTCATGGTCTGCGGAATGGCTGATTTCGCCGATGAGACGCTGCTCGATGCCCGGCATATAGCTGAAGTGCGCTCAAAAAACACAAGCGTCAACGAGACGGGTTCGGAGTACTCCACTTGGCAGAACAACACCTATGATGAACCGTATTCCGGAATGTCCATCCCGTTCAACATGGATGAAAAGCCGGTCAAAGGAACGAACTCCATCGGAACTTTCGGAGAAAATCTCTCCGACGCCGGAAAGTCTGTTCCCGTTGACGGCTCCGCCTATGCAAACTACAAAAAGCTCAACAAGTATCACCGGCTCAACGACTTTGACAACACCTCCTTTGAACACGATTTCTTCGACCGGTCAAACTCGGAAAATATGTTCCACGCCGCAAATCTGGTGCGGGCAAGGTCGGACAACACATCAAATAATCCTCTGTCCAGAGTCCTCAGCCGCGATGGTCACCGCAAAGCCGCCCATATATCCAATTCGGAAAACGAAGCCTACAACGACCTGCTCAAAGCATTTATCCGTCTCTTCGGAGTCGATCTCGAAGAGGCAGGACACAAGATAAAAAACGCCCCCAGTTCGGCTGTATTCATGCCGTCAACTGACAACACTACGGAGAAAGAATGAAACTTGAATGTATTTTTACCGGCAATGAACTCCTGACCGGCAGCACAGTCAACACCAATATATCCGAGCTCGGAAAACTCCTGACCGCCAACGGGCTTGAGATCGGCTTCGCCTGCACCTGCCGCGACTCCCGCGCAGGAATAAGCCGCGCCATAGCCTCCGCACTCGACCGCGCCGACACTGTCATCATCTGCGGCGGTCTCGGAGGAACATCCGACGACCTCTCCATTGAAGCCGCCAGCCGTTTTTTCGGGCTCAAAACATCTTCCGACCCCGAACTTGAGGAAAAAGTCCGCGCCTTCTGGGCACAGCGGCACACGGGACACTGTCCGAAATTTCTGCTCAAACAGGCACTTCTTCCTGAAACCGCAAGAAAGATCCCCAACGACTTCGGCTCGGCGACCGGAATCGCCTTCGATACAGTTTTTGACGGCGAATCCCGCCGGATATACCTTACTCCAGGACCTCCGCACGAATTCCTGCCGATGATGGAAAACTACATCGTTCCCGAGCTGTGCGAAAGAGCCGGAAGCGACCGTATTTTCACTCTCGGTTTCCTCGCCTGCGGCTCCGGAGAGGCAAAGTTGAGCACCATTGTCCGCAAACTCAAGACTGACGAAAAATTCAACTGCGCCTACACCGCCTGTGCCGAAGGGTGCCGCTTCTACATCTCCGGAACCGACAAAGACGCGGTCACAGCCGCACTCGAAGAGGTGCGCGCAAACGTCGGAGACGGCGCACTCGATATCGGAGAGCTCTCTCTCGAAGCCAAACTCATAAGCCTCATGTCCGAAAAAGGACTCACCCTCTCCACGGCTGAATCCTGTACAGGAGGGCTGATATCCGCGCTCATAACCGATGTTCCCGGAGCATCCGCTGTGTATATGGGCAGCGCAGTAACTTACAGCAACGAGATGAAAGAGCGTCTGCTCGGAGTTCCGCACGATACCCTCGAAAACTTCGGAGCCGTAAGCGCAGAAACCGCCCAAGCCATGGCTGCCGGAGCTTGCCGCAACCTCGGAACTGACGCCTCGATCGCCGTTACCGGCATAGCAGGCCCCAGAGGCGGGACTCCGGAAAAACCCGTCGGTCTCGTCTATGTCGGCGTCTGCTTCAAGGGAAAAGTCAATGTCATCGAACTGCGCCTCAGGGGAACCCGCAGCGCAGTGAGAGAACGCACACGCGCCTGCGCCCTGCTCGAACTCTTCAAAGCTGTTTCAGGAGAGGATACCGAATGCTGGGTCTGATAAAAATTTCCGACTACGCCCTCATCGAAGAGTGCGAACTTGAATTCGGTCCGAACTTCAACGTGGTGACCGGAGAGTCCGGTGCCGGAAAATCCATCCTTATGAGCGCAGTCGCCTTCCTGCTCGGAGGACGCACCGACCGCTCCGTCATCCGCACCGGATGTCAGCGCGCATCAGTCACGGGGTGTTTCACTGTTCCGGAAGAACTCAGAAGCGATATATCAAAACTGCTCGATGAAGCGGGAATTGCTTTTGATATCTCTTCCGGAGAACTTGCGCTCCGCAGAGTCGTCACCCCAAGCGCAACACGCAACTTCATCAATGACACTCCGGCTGGAGCAAAACTGCTCTCCGAAGCCGGAGCCATGCTCATAGACCTGCACGGTGCAAGCGAACACCTGTCGCTTACAAGTCCGGCAAGGCAGCTTGAACTCTTGGACCATTATCTGCAACTCGATGACCTCAAGGATATCTGTTCCGACTGTTACAAAAAACTCAAAGAGCTGCAAGCTGAAAGAGAAAATTTTTCGGCAGATATTCCGACCGAAGCCGAAGTCGAGCACCTTGAAAACACCATCAGCGAGATCGACGCCGTCTCTCCGGAAGAGGGAGAAGACGAAAAGCTCTCCGCAAAGCAGAAGATCGGAGCCAATGCCAGAGAGATCATCAACTCCGCACGGGAGTTATCCAATATGCTCAATGAGAGTGAGGACTCCATATCCGACCGCCTGGGCAGCGTATATCAGAAACTTCAGGAGCTCTCTCGGATAGACGAGAGCCTTACCTCCTCCCTCGCCGCCGAGTGCAGCGATATCCAGGACAGAGTCTCAGAGCTCGCCCGCAGCATCGCCCTGCTCGCCGAAAAGGTTGAAATAGACCCCGAGGAGCTTCAGGCTGTCGAACTGCGGATGGAAGAGATTTTCAAACTCAAACGCCGCTACGCCCCGGATATCGGAATGATTCTCGATATCAGACGGCGCGCCGCAGAGAAACTGGAAAAATCCCGCAACGCCCAAACCATGCTTTCCGAATTCGACCGCAAGGAGGCGGAGTTGACCCGCAAGCTCGATGAAGCGTGCCGCAAGTTATCCAGTATGCGCAGGGAAAACTGTCAAAAGTTCACCTCCGCCGTTGTGCAGAAACTGCACACTATCGGCTTTCTTAAAAGTGAGATAATCGCTGAGTTCACACCGACTCAGCCCTCCCCCTCCGGCGCGGACAGAGTTGAACTGCTCTTTTCCGCCAACCCGGGAGAGGCCCCGGCTCCGCTCCGCAAGATCGCAAGCAGCGGCGAATTGTCGCGTCTTATGCTCGCTCTGAAAACCGTCCTCGTTGACGCCGACCGCATCCCAACCGTCATATTCGATGAGATAGATATGAACATCGGAGGTGAAACCGCCAATAAAGTCGGCTGCGAATTAAAAGAGCTCGGAAAAAACCGCCAGATACTCTGCATTTCTCATCTGGCACAAGTCGCCTCCAAAGCCAATATCCACTTTGAAGTGACAAAATCTGTCGAAGACGGAAGGACCGTTTCGCACGTAAAACGGCTCGCAGATCCGACTTTGGAATTGGCAAGAATGCTCGGAGGAGGCCCCGCAGCACTCGAACACGCCCGGAAGCTCCTGAAGTAATGTTTTTTTGTAAAGGGGGGTGTTCTTGGGGAAGGGAGAAACTTCTTTTCGCGGGAAAAGAAGTTTCTCCCTTCCCCAAACCCCATCCCTCTTCAAGAAAAGCGGCGTACTTGGGAGGGAGTTGATTTGAGAGTTGTTTCTGGAAATGCCGGAGCACTTGGATTTGAGGGCAGACATTGACTGGAAGCTGTATTTGAGCTGCTTTGAACGGAGTTTTTTGACAATTCCGGAAAAGTTTTTCACAAAAAGTGGGACAATGCCTGAAAAAGAGCTTGAAATAACGCCGTTTTGTGATATATTTAAACTCTGACAATTGAATTTTAATTAACCAATTATATAACAGGAAGCAGTTACAAATGAAAAAAGACATCCATCCGACTTATCAGGATGCCACCGTCTCCTGCGCCTGCGGCGAAGTTTGGCACATCAAGTCAACCCGTCCGGAGGTCAAGGTCGGCATCTGCGCCAAGTGCCACCCCTTCTTCACCGGCAAACAGAAATTCGTTGATACCGCCGGTCGTATCGACAAATTCAACCGCCGCTACAAGAAGGCGTAAGTCTCTTTCAGCGTCTCGGCTTGCCCGTCAAAAGGCAAGCCTTTTTACTTTATGCGCTATCCCTGATATGGGTAGATGATGCGGGGGATGGGCGAAACTTCTTTTCACGCGCCCCTATCCCCCTGTCCACCGTAGCCTTGCGCGAAGGTGGAACTTCAAGAAAAGCGGAGTTCTTGGTTATTATTCATAAAGTGGTTTTGTTACCTTCCTATATAGGGGAAAAGCCTTAGTTTAAAGGAGTTTGTATATGGTTCCAACTGACATTTCTGCTTACATCGAAAAACTGCGTATCAGAGCCGAAGAGCTTGTAAAAGAGCTCGCCGATCCGGATATCTATGCCAAAACTGATGTATTCAGAAAAGTCAATCAGGAACACAGCAAGCTCAGCACCCTTCTCGAAAAATTTGACGATTGGGTAAAATCCCTGAACGATCTCGATGACAACCGATCCATGCTCGGGGAGGAACAGGACCCGGAACTCAAAGAGCTCATCGAAAGCGATATCGCACAGCTGGAAACCAGATGTGCCGCCCTCGAAGAGGATATTCAGATATCACTTCTTCCTCCTGACCCCAACGACTCAAAAAATATCATCGTCGAGATCCAGCCCGCCGCCGGAGGCGATGAAGCTGCCCTCTTTGCCAGCGAACTCTATCGTGCTTATCTCTATTTCGCTGAAAAATCCGGATGGAAAGTCGAAGTTCTCGAGCAATCCGACACCGACCTCGGCGGAATAAAAAACGTCTCATTCTCCCTTTCCGGCTGCGACGTTTACAGCAAAATGAAGTTTGAAAGCGGAGTCCACCGCGTCCAGCGCGTTCCCTCCACTGAAGCCGGAGGCCGCATCCACACTTCGACCATCACCGTTTCTGTAATGCCTGAGGCAGAAGAGGTCGAACTCGATATCCGTCAGGAAGATCTGCGATTTGACGTGTTCCGGTCAAGCGGTCCCGGAGGACAATGCGTCAACACCACCGACAGCGCGGTGCGTGTCACCCACATTCCCACCGGGCTCTCTGTCGCAAGCCAGCAGGAAAAATCCCAGCACCGCAACAAAGAGATCGCTATCCGCATCCTCTATGCGCGGCTCCTTGAGCGCAAACAATCCGAAGAGGCGGCAAAACTCGCCGCCGACAAACGCTCTCAGGTCGGTACCGGTGACCGCAGTGAGCGCATACGCACCTACAACTTTCCGCAAAACCGCGTCACCGACCACCGCTTCAACGTCTCAAGCTTCGACCTGCCCAAGCTCATGCAGGGAGATATTGACCTTATCCTCAACCCCATTCTCAAACTCGTCTGCGAACAGCAGCTCGACAAACTGAGAAACAGTTGATCTTTCGCACACTTCCGCCGCCGCAGAGCGTGTCGTCAGCTCTGCCCGTTCTGGAAAAAATTTTTACAAAAAATCTGATACTATCAGTTGACAATATCAGTTTCAGGTGTTATATTTATTATCAAGGCACTGTTCCCGACAAAGGTAGGTAAAAGTAAATAAAAAAGTTTTTTCGCTTTTCTTGAAAGGGTGAGATCCGCCGTCGCCAAGGCTATGGCGGGACAAGGGGAAAAGAATAACGAAGCCGACGTTCGGCTTCTTTTCTCGCGAAAAGAAGTTTTCCCGCTTTCTTTCGCATCATCTCCCCATATCGGGAACAAAGCCATTATCAAAAGGAGGTCACTATGGCTGTATATTCTGATCTTTATGACTATATTTTAACCATGATAGAGAACGAGCTTGCTCCCGGCAGCAAGCTTCCCGGAGCGCGCAAAATCGCAGAACGCTTCTCCTGCGCGCTGCCCAAAGTGCAGGCTGTGCTCGACTCTCTTGAGCAGAGCGGCGTTGTTGAAAGTCGCGAACGCAGCGGAACTTATGTCCGCGAGGGATATACTGAAAACATACTTCCGCACAACATTGCCTGCAGTAAATTTCAGGTTGCGCTCACCGATGAGCAGAAACAGGAGCTGCGCCGCGAATTTCCGGAAATGCACCTGAGCAGAGCCTTCAAAAAGGGCGGAGTCGAGATATTTACCTCTTTCACTATATTGACCAGACAGCAGCAGTATCAGGATTTGAGCGCCATATTCACTGAGTGTTTTCCGGACAGTCAGGCGGAGTTTTACATGGAGGCTCTCAAACCCTTTATGATCGACGGCAAACTCTGCGCGGTTCCCGTGATATTCTCTCCTCAGCTGCTCTGGTACAACCCCGATATCTTCAATAAAGCAGGAGCTCCGCTGCCCTCAAACAACTGGGGCGAAGCGGAATTTTTCAATGCGATAAGAACGCTCCACCGCACCCTCGCCGGAAGGCGGATAATCAACTATTCTCCCAACTTCCACAGCTGGATCGGTTTCATCCTCGCCTCCGGAGGCATCCTCTTCGACAAAAACATGCCGGACCCCGTACTTGCCGACTCCCTGCAGACGCTCGGAGCGTGTCTCAAGTATGTCAATCTGCTGCGTGAACTCGATCTTGTCGAAGACTATGAGAACAACGCTCCAAAATCATTCGCTGAGGGAAAACTCGCCATGTTTGTCGGCTTCAGACAATCATCATATATTTTCCGTGAGTACGGTATAAACTTCACTCCGCAGGCAGTCTATATGCCCAACCTCGGAGGCAGGGAAAATCATCAGGGAGCTGCTCTTATCGCTTTCAGAAACGAATTTCATGATAAGGAAAAAATCAAAAAGCTTTTGAAATTCTGGCTCTCCCACTCCATTCAGGAGACGCTCGGAAAAGCCGGCTATGGTGTTCCTTTCAGAAAAAGTGCCGCCCTCGCCTCGCTCGATCCGTCAAGTGCTCCGGACAAATATCTGCTGCAGAAGTTTCCTCCGCTGAGTTCAAACTATCATATCCATTCAGAAATACTCGGCTCGGTGATATCAGGCGCAAGCACCCTGCTCAACGCGCAGCGTCCGGAAAATTTGCCGAACTTTCTGCATGAACTGGCAACAACAATGAGATTTCTCCATAAAATAACCCCACAAAAGAAAGGATAAGAAAATGGAGTTCACCAGAAAAATCCTGTTTGCAGGAACAAGTTCCTACAACCACTACCTCACCCCTGAGGAATTCAGACAGACTGCCCAGATCGCAGCTGAAGTGGGATTCACCCACATCGACCTCGGATGCTCCATGATCGAGCGCAGCCGCCACCAGCTCACCAACAACGGCGTTTATTGCAAAAATTACGACTTTTATACTGAATATACTGCGGCATTCCCGAGCTACTTCAAGTTCTTCGTTCCCGAGGCTCTGAGGCCCTATCTTCCGGAAGAGACCGCGAAACGCAACCTTGAGGCAATGCACGTCCGCGCAGAGATTTTGCAGTCTCTCGGACTCAAAGGAGCCTTTTTCGGAGCTGAACCGCAGTTCCTTCCTGAGCAGGCTTACGAAGATCATCCCTCCTGGAGAGGCGCGCGCAGCGATTTCTCCGGACGCAGTATCATCGCCTACTTCTCCCCCTGCATCGACCAGCAGGAGATCCGCGACCTCTACGGAGAGGCGGCTGAGGCACTCTCAGAAGCTGCTCCCTGTCTCGACTACATCCACATGCTCACCGGAGACTCAGGCGCAGGTATCTGCTGGGGACAGCTCTACACCGGAACCAATGGTCCGGCTTACTGCGAACATGTTCCGATGGCTCAGAGAATATCCACCTTCTGCGAAGTTCTCGCCGAGCCGATGAGAAAACGCGGACATGCCGACCCGATGGCTATCCTGCACCGCTCCACTCCGTGGGGACGCAGCGCGCCCGTAGTCAAGGCAGCCGGAGCTCCCGGAGGAACCGTTTTCGCCGCCCGCGCCGCTCTCGACAAACCTGTCAGCTATGAGGACCCCGTCGGAATTCTCGAAGAGATCGCAAAAGCCGACGGCTTCGACAACATCATCGTCAATATCGAAGCTCCGCTTGTCCACATGGCGAAAGACTCCATCTATCCGCAGGTCATCAAATCTGCTTTCGATAGCGTTCCGCGCGGAACCGTGGATATCGCGGCAAGAATCCAGAAGGCTGCGGCACAGGTCAAACCTGAATACGACTCAGAAAAATTCACCGATGCGATGTTCCTTATCAATCAGGCGGCAAGACAGTACCGTCTGCTCAACTGCAACCTCTTCTACGGCAGCATGAGTGAGCGTTGGATCACCCGTCCTTTCCTCATCTACATTCCTGACATGGATGACGAAGAGACCGCTTACTACCGCAACTATATCTTCAACGTAAACGGAGAGGCTGCTTTCAAAGACATCCTCGACTTCCACGGAAACCGCTGGATCAGATTCGGTTCCACTCCGGAAGAGGGAAGATTGTCCGCGCACTTTTGTTTTGATATCATCTCCAAACTTGAGCGCGCGATCAAACTGCTCGGAGCAGAGTCCGAAATCGGATACCGTATCCGCGCCCTGAGAGCTCTGATCAAAAACATCCGCCACCTGCTGCTCTTTACCGGAATGCATGACAGACTCAAAAAAGGAGAGACTTTCACCAAAGACGACCGTACTTTCTTCGGACAGGTCATGCGCGCCGAGATCGACAACTGCGATGAGCTTATCGAAGTTCTGGAAAAAGGTCCAGCCAACGTGTTTCCGCTCGCTCCGACCAAAGAGGCTGAGCACACCTTCATGTTCGGTCCGGATTTTGCTGACCAGCTCAGACTCAAAAAGAAGCAGATGGTCGCCCACTGGCACGATCTGGATGATCTGATCATCGGCAAGAAGCCTCCGATCGCAAATATCCAGTCCAAAAACCTCTGACGGGCGTATCATACAAAACAAAAGCGGCTGAAAATGCCGCTTTTTTTCTCTCTTTATATTGATAAAACTTCTCCGTCATCTTATGTTGATAGCAGATACACTCTTCAGGTGTATCCAAAATCAAAGAGGAGAAGTAATTATGAAAGAGAAAAACGAACACAATCACGAGCATGCATCCATCTGCGGATGCGAGGACAGCAGCTGCAGCCGGACTCCGTGGATATCGAGAGTTTTTGATATCCTCGGAGTCATCTTTATCGCGGCAGGAATAGTTATGCTGATTTCCTCGATCTTTACCGAAACGACCGCCATATTCATGGTGTTTTTCATCTCGCTCTTCGGAACTGGTTTCCTCTATTCTGCAATAGCGGAACTGCTCCGCAGCAATGCCGAAATCGCCTATGCGACCAGAGCGATGCTCGCCATCAAACGGCATGAGCACGAAAAATTCCATACCAAAGAGTGACGTCTGGTATAATAAAAAAAACTCCGGAAGGATTCAGTTCTTTCCGGAGTTTTTTCTTGTCATGCAAAACGCTGTTTCAATGCGTTTTACTCTTCTTCATTTACCGAACAGATGCGGCAGTTGCGGCAATCAAGTCCGGCGGGAGGAATATAGAGTTTTCCAGCTTTGACCGCTGCTCTGCGGTTGAAATAACTCTTCAATCCGAGAATGGCTCCGACGATGATGAACGCTCCGGGAGCGGCTCCGGGAAGCAGGAAATCTGTCGTCCAGCAGGTGATGAGTTTCACTCCGAATATCGAGCCTGTGCCGACAAATTCGCGGATGGCTCCGAGCAGAGTGAGAGCAATGGTAAACCCGAGTCCCATTCCGACCGCATCGAGAACAGCCTGGAATGGGGTGTTCTTTGAAGCAAACGCCTCAGCCCTTCCGAGAACGATACAGTTCACCACGATGAGCGGAATAAATATTCCGAGAGCCTCATACAGCGATGCCGGAGCATAAGCCTGCATCAGCAGATCGACCACCGTAACAAATGTCGCGATGACCACGATATAAACCGGAATACGGATCTTCTTGGGAACAATGGAACTTATGCAGCTCACCACAAGGTTGCTGCCGATAAGCACAAACGTCGTGGCAAGTCCCATTCCGACACCGTTGGTGGCACAAGTGGTGAGCGCGAGGGTGGGACAGGTTCCGAGCAGCAGAACGAATACGGGGTTTTCTTTCCAGATGCCCCGGGTAAGATTGGAAACAGATTTACTCATTTTTCACCTCCGAATCGGGACAGGATCTCTTTTTTGTTTTCCATGTAGGCAAGGTCGATCTCATAGGCGAGAGTTGTTATTGCCGCGCTGGTGATGGTTGCTCCGGTGCGGTAATCGAAGCTGCCTCCATCCTTCCTGACCTTCCACGGAGCATCTTTCGATGCAGCTTTGCCGTTGAACTGATCGAGGTAGATATTGGGGGCAAGTCCTGCCGGAACAGGCTTGGTGATGTTGAATATGGTCTTATTGAACACACGGGCACAGACATTGGCTCCGAGTCCCGGAGTCTCGTTGTTGGCTGTGATAAGCGATGCGAGGATTTTTCCATCCGGAGCTATGCCCATAAGCATCTCGATCTTTCCGCCGTATCCGCCGGGATTGGAAGCAACTGCCGCAACTGCGACCAGCTTTCCGGATTTTTTTGCGCCCATGAACTTCACGTTCCAGCCGGAAGAGGTCTTCGCCTCATAAACAAGCTGGGACGGATCGTTGTCGAATGCCGGAAGCACCATGCCCATCGCCTTTTTCTGCTGGGCAGCCTGCGCCGCCGCAATAGGAGATGCGGTCACATGTGACACCAGGGCAAGCACCAGAGCAGAGAGCAAACCGACTGCTCCGAGGAATATTCCGAGAACGGCGATATTTTCGTTATCTTTCAATTTCATTTCGCCACCTCCTTCTTCTCACGCTTGACAGTATAACCGAAAGGACGGATACCGCAGTAGCGGTCGATCAGGGGAACAAGTGCATTCATCAGCAGGATCGAAAAACTCACTCCCTCCGGGTAGTTGCCCCAGAGACGGATGACTGCAGTCACGATACCGCAGCCGACTCCGAAAACGATGGCTCCGACCGGAGTGATGGGAGATGTGACCATATCGGTCGCCATGAAAATCGCGCCGAGCAGCAGACCTCCGGTCAAAAGGTGGAAGAGCGGTTCAGGAGTAAATGCCGGAGAGATCATGTGGGCAACTGCCGTTATCACAGCTACTGTTCCCACATAACACACCGGGATCCTCCAGTTTATCAGCTTGAACGCAAGAAGGATAAAGAACCCGAGCAGCAGCGCCGGAACGCAGGTCTCGCCGATACAGCCGGGGCGATTTCCGATAAAATAATCCTTCAGCATCTGCGGATGGGCGAAAAATCCCTGGCTCAACTCATCTTTGGGAGCGGTCTTTACCAAACCGAGCGGAGTGGCACAAGTGACCGCATCGAGCTTTTTCTCTCCCTTTTCAACAGCAATGCGCTGTTCAAAGGTGACAAAATTGTCGTATCCGAAACTCTTATTGAAGTTTCTGGGAGCATACCAGGTGGTAAGCAGAGCCGGAAATGCGATAAGCAGTCCGACACGGGCGACGATCGCGGGGTTGAAGGGGTTGTTTCCGATGCCTCCATAGACCTGTTTGCCGAGCCAGATGGCGAGAAATGCTCCGATAAGCGGCACATAGAGCGGAACTCCGGCAGGCAGATTGAGGGCGAGCAGAACTCCGGTCACGGCGGCACTTCCGTCGAGGATCGTGTTCTTGACCGGCTTCTTGGCAAGCACGCACCAGAGAGCCTCAGCTCCCACACAGAAAACGGTGCAGCTTACGATCACAAGCAATGCTTTGAGACCGAAAAACCACACTCCGGCAAGCACCGCAGGAAGCAGCGCAAGCAGAACTTTATACATTATTTTACGCACCGTATCTGAGGTGGAAAGGTGCGGAGAGGAACTCAAAACCAGCTGATCTGCAGCCGGAAGTTTTATTTCCTGATCGACTTTAATATCTTCACTCATATTCAAAAATCTCCGGTTTATTTAGCGTTTCTTCTGCGGATCTCGGCTTTTGCGCGGCGCATGTGCTGGATGAGCGGACGGTGTGCCGGACAAATATAGGCGCAGGCTCCGCACTCAAGGCAGTCCATGACATGGTTGGCGGCGGCTAAATCATAACGCTCGCCCTCGATGGCGCATCCAAGCAGACAGGGAACCAGATGCATGGGACACGCGGAAACACATCTTCCGCAGCGTATGCAGCTTCCTGAACCGTAATTGACTGCAACCTCCTTGGAAAGCAGAAGTATTCCGCTGGTGTTTTTCGACACAGGAACGTCAAATGACTTCTGGGCAAATCCCATCATGGGACCTCCGAGGATAAGTTTTCCCGGATTGGCAGTTACTCCCTTGGCAAGTTCGATCACTTTTATCACAGGAGTTCCGATGCGGACAAGCCAGTTTCCGGGCTCGGCTACCACCTCTCCTGTAACCGTGACCACACGCTCGACAAGCGGAAGTCCTTTGACCACGGCATCGTACACCGCTTTGGCGGTTCCGACGTTCTGCACCACGCATCCGGCATCCATCGGAAGACCTCCGGAACGCACCTCTCTGCCGGTTATGGAGTTGATGAGCTGCTTCTCGCTGCCCTGCGGATATCTGACCTTGAGCGGAACGATTTTTATTCCATATTTATCCGCAAGCTTCTGGAGCTCGGATATCGCATCGGCTTTGTTGATCTCAACTCCGATAAAAATATTGCTGACTCCGAGGATCTTTCCCACGATCGCCGCTCCTTCGAGGACGGGATCGGTGTACTCGATCATCAGACGGTGGTCGGCGGTAAGATAGGGCTCGCACTCGGCTCCGTTGAAGATAAGCGTGTCTATCGCTTTATCCGGAGGCGGAGAGAGTTTGACGTGGGTCGGGAACGATGCGCCGCCCATTCCGACAAGTCCGCACTCCGCGACACGGTCGAGCAGAACTTTGTTGTCTGCCTTCTGCCACTCGATCGCGCTGAACGGCTCAACTGCTTCGTCAAGACCGTCTGAAACGATCTCGATCGCCTGTGCCGGAACTCCCATAGGTCCCGGAATAGTCGTTACTCCGGCAACCGTTCCGCTGGTGGGAGCGTGCAAATTTGCTGAAACAAATCCCGATGCTTTGGCTATAAGCTGATATTTCTTTACTGCGTCTCCCTTTGCCACAACAGCTTCGGGAGCTTTGCCCGCATTCTGTCCGAGCAGAACAAAGTAACGCTCAAATATCGGAGCGCTCTCTATGGCTTTTGCGGAACTAAGATTTTTGCCGTCTCCGGAAGGATGTATTCCGCCCTTGAAACTCAATGCTGCACTGTTATTTATTTTCATCTTCGCTGTACTCCGGGTCATTGGTCTCGATCTGAAGATGCCGCTCGACGGTGAGCAGAGCTCCCGTGGGACAGCCGATAGCTTCGACATCAGATGCTGTCGGAAGCTTGTCGGCATCGTATTTCACCGATGCCAGAAATCCATTCGTACCGAACATATCCGCGCTGTAACGCTCGCATTTGCGGCATCCGAGACAGGATACTTTACAAACCTTGCGCTTGTCGGGTCCTTTTTCAGGATTGTTGCAGTAAACGTGCACATCTGCATCAGCAGGAACCATTTTTATGACTCCGCGCGGACAGACCGCTGCACAAGTTCCGCATCCGACGCAGAGCTCGCGGTGGACGACGGCGAGGTTGTTGATTATCTCAATAGCTCCAAACGGGCACTTGCGGGCACAGCTGCCCATGCCGATACAGCCGTAGGAGCAGCCTTTGGGACCGCCGGACACCAGAACGGCTGACGCGCAGTCGAGGACTCCGTTGTAGTTGGGAGTACGCACCATCTGCTCCATATCGCCTCCGCAGCAGACAACGGCGCGGCGGGCGAAAGACTCTCCGGCATCGATTCCGAGTGCCTGGGCGATGGAACTCACCTGCTCGGGGCTTGACACAGGGCATTTTCCGGGAGAGTTCTCTCCTGAAACAACTGATTTGGCAAAGTCCGAACAGCCGGCTTTTCCGCAGCCTCCGCAGTTCGCCCCCGGAAGCAGCTCAGTAACCAGATCGACCCGCGGATCGCTCTCGACTTTGAAATACTTTGCGAAGACTCCGATGACCGCTCCGAGGATCACTCCCAGAACGCCCATGAAGACCGCCGCCGGCAATATTATGGAAACAAATATATCCTGCATGATCTATCCCCTCTTCTCAGCAAAGTCCGGAAAATCCGATGAACGCCATGGCAAGGATACCCGCTGTGATCAGCGCGATCGGAGTTCCTGCAAGTGATTTCGGAGGATTTGCAAGTTCAAGTTTTTCGCGGATGCTGGAAAACAGCAGCAGCGCAAGAGCAAAACCAACTCCTGAAAAACATCCGAACACCGTCGCCTGAAGCACGGACAACCCCTGCTTGGCGTTGATGGTCGCGGCTCCGAGCACCGCACAGTTGGTGGTAATGAGCGGAAGATATATTCCCAATGCCTGATAAAGTTTGGGACTCAATTTCTGGAGCATGATCTCGATAACCTGCACCAGAGCAGCTATAACCAGAATAAACAGGAGAACCTGTAAATATCTCAAATCATATCGTTTTCCCGCCAGTTCAAAAACCAGCAGATAGTTATATATAACAGATGTTATACAGCTTGAAAGCGTCATAACAAATATGACCGCTCCAGACATGCCCAATGCGGTTTCCACTCGTTTGGAAACTCCGAGAAACGGGCAAATTCCGAGAAAGCGAGACAACACAAAGTTGTTGACTAACACTGCCCCCACAGTCAGTTCCAGATAGTTCATAACTCTCCTTTAAAAGTTTTCCTGAATTCAGGAATTTTCAACAGTTCTGCCGCGCAATGCGGCTCCGATAGTTGCGGCGTTGGCGTAAGAGAGGTTTGCTCCTGCCGGAAGTCCGAGCGCAGGACGGCTTACCCGGATATCCGGATACTCCGCAAGCATCTCTGCCAGAAAAGCTGCTGTCGCCCTGCCCTCAACATCGGAACTCAACGCAAGGATTATCTCCTTGACTGTTCCGGAGGATGCCTTGCGTTTCAGCCCCTCAAGGTTGAGTTTGGTACCGAGCTCATCGTCGATGGGAGAGATATGTCCTCCGAGAACGAGATACGTTCCGTTGTACTGGCAGCTCGACTCAACGGCGAGGAGCTGTGACATATTTTCCACCACACACAGCAGCGTCCGGTCACGGCGGGGAGAGCTGCATATCTCACAGGTCTCCCCTTTATCCGCCATAACACCGCATTCAGGACAACGCCATACCTTTTCAGGAATTGCTGATATGATGCCCCCAAGCGTCATAAGAGAGGCGTCATCCCTTTCGAGAAGAGCAAGAGCCATGCGCTCGGCTGCCCGGCGTCCGACGCCCGGAAGCGTTCTGAGTTCATCGATCAACTGATCGACGGCTTCAGGATAGTGCAGCATGTCACAAGCTCTCCTTTAATAACAGACTTTATCAGAAAAATCCCGGCAACTCGATGCCGCCGGTCATTTCCTTCATTCTTGAAGCGATCTCCTGCTTCGCATTGGCAAACGCGTTGTTGAGAGCTTCGGAGATATCCTGCTGAAGCTCGAAACGGTCGGCTGAGCCTCCGGGAACGATCTCAACACTGCGGACGGTAAAATCTCCGCCGACCGTGACCGTCGCCAGCTGCTTTGAGCCGGTTGCGCTGAATACCATGTTGGGAAGCTGCTCTTTGAGCTCGCCCATTCCCTTCTGGATGTCCTTGTAACGGGACATCATCTTTGCCATGTCTCCAAGACTTGCCATTTGTCAAAGACTCCTTACTCAGCCTTGGAGGTGTTGTTTCTGGCTCCGGCAGACATCAGTCTGCGGGTCTGCCAGATGGCAACGGCAGGAGCTGCGATGAACATCGAAGAAGCAGTCCCGACAATGACACCGAGCATCATGATGAGCACGAAGTCATTGATGGCGACTCCGCCTCCGAGATAGAGGATGAATACCACGATGAAGGTGGTGATACTGGTCAACATGGTACGGCTGATGGTCTGGTTGACAGACAGATTGACTATATCAATATAGCTCTCACCTTTCTTGAGCGCAACGTTTTCACGGATGCGGTCGAAGATGACCACCTTATCGTTGATGGAGTATCCGATGACCGTCAGCAATGCAGCGACCACGGTAAGCGAAATGGTGCGTCCCATAAGCAGATAGATACCGGTCACCACGAAGACGTCGTGAACGAGAGCAAATACTCCGGTCATGGCGTAGGTGTACTCGTAACGGAGCATGATGTATAATCCGATACCGACCAGTGCCAGAGAGACGGCGAGGATGGCGGCTTTGGTGAACTCCCAGCCGATGAGTCCTCCGACGCTGCTCTCAAGACCTCCCTCAAACTTGGCCTGCGGGAAGTTTTTGTTGAGGAGTGCTGCCAGCTCATCTTTCGGGCTCTGACTCGCGCCTTTCCTGGTCAGATCTCCGCGAATGAGGATCTCGACCTTCTCTTCTCCATTGGCTGAAGCGATGTTCGCTTTGTAGGTGACGGTGGGCTCGTCGTA
The DNA here is from genome assembly GCA_015061775.1 of Lentisphaerota bacterium. Classification (GTDB taxonomy): domain Bacteria; phylum Verrucomicrobiota; class Lentisphaeria; order Victivallales; family Victivallaceae; genus UBA1784. The sequence goes on from SUVY01000005.1 coordinate 46,702, forward strand.
TCCGGCAGCCTTGAGCACCTTCTGGATCGACTCCTGCGGAACTTTCTCAGAATAGTTGAAGGAGACTGAAGTACCTCCGGTGAAGTCCACGCCGAGGATGCTGGTTCCGCGGACGAGGATGAGAACTGCGGTGAGCAGGATGAATGCGAGAGAGACCACGAAGCTGATTTTTCTTGCTCCGACGAAGTCGAATTTTCCGCCGCGCATAAGTTTGAGCATCGATATATGATCGAACTTGGTAAAGCGGAAGAGGTAGTCGAAAATCAGGCGCGACACAAAGAGCGCGGTGAACAAAGTGGTGAGAATACCGATCGAAAGGGTAACGGCAAATCCTTTGACCGCACCGGTTCCGACGTACATAAGGATGATTGAAGTAAGCAGAGTGGTAATGTTGGCATCGAGCACTGAGGGAAGCGCGCGGTTGAAACCGACGTCCACAGCTTTCTCAAGCTGCCTGCCCTTTTCGAGCTCCTCACGGATACGCTCGAACACCAGCACGTTGGCATCGACCGCCATACCGATAGTAAGAACGATACCGGCGATTCCGGGAAGGGTAAGCGTGCAGTTGAATGCCGCCATAGCTCCGAGGATCAGAACGATGTTGATGGCAAGTGCCGCAACGGAGATGAGTCCGGAGAGACGGTAGTAGATCATCATGAAGATCGCAACGGCGACCAGAGAGAGAATTCCGACCCAGATACCGTTGGAAATATTGCTGGCTCCGAGTTTGGGATCGGTGTCGAACACGGCGTTGACTTTGATCTGGAAGGGGAAACTTCCGCTCATGAGAGCGTCTGCAATGGTTTTAGCCTCTTCCTCGGAGAACTTACCGGTGATCTCGGCACTTCCTCCGGTGATCGCGGAGTTGATCGACGGAGCACAGTAGAGTTTTCCATCGAGCACGATCGCCATGCGTTTGCCGATGTTTTCGCTGGTGACGCGGGCAAAATCCTCTGCGCCCTGGCTGTTGAAACGCAGGACGATGCGGCGCTGGCCGTACTCATCGCGGGTAGCCTGAGCCATGGAGATTCCTTTTCCGTCCATCTCGGGACGGCGGTTGACCAGAATGACCGGCTCAGCGGGATTGTCGCTGTTGGTCATCAGTTCATACCCGATGGGGATCTGGAAAGTTGAGGGTGAACGCATATACTCCGCAACCAGAGCACTGTTGTTGTCGTGCACCATGCGGAAATTGAGTTTCGCACTCATCTTGATAAGATCGAGCAGTTTGAGCTTTTCGTCGCGGGCAACAACGGGAGCACGCAGAACGACATAACGTTTTCCGGACGGAGCGATCTCTGCCTCAAAGATCTTCTGGCCTTCGAGACGTTTACGCAGGATCTCGATAGCCACATCGCGGTAACGGTTGAACTCGTTATCCATGCGGGCTTCGATCTCGGCGCGGCTCTCGCCTTTTCCATCTTTGGGAACGGCTGAGAGCAGTCCCTCATCGGGAACGAGCTCGAGGTAGAACTCAACGCCTCCGGCGAGGTCGAGTCCGAGACGGATAGAACCTGACGCATTCTTGCGGATAAGACTCATGACGTCGCGGTTGTCGAGCAGACCCTCGCCCTTGACCTTCTTGGTCAGGTCGATATTCTTCGCCTCAGCTGCCTGAAGCAGAACCTGGGACTGGAAGAGCTGAGGATTTTTTTCCTTGAGTTTTTTGGCATCTTCGACCAGTGCGGCGGCCTCTTTGTCGCCGGGGGTCTTGAGCATTTCCATAAACACCTGGTAGTAGTCGCGCTCACGCAGGGGATACATTCCGATGATGAAGAGCGCGATCACAAATACCGTGATGCAACTGCGCAAAAGAAGGGGACGTTTTTCCATTATTTTGCAGGCTCCTCAGAAACGACCTCGGCAACTCCGTTCTTGGCGACTTCGACGCAGACGCTGGGAGCGATCTCGACAATGAAGGTCTTCTCTTTGACTTCGCTGATTTTTCCATAGATTCCGTTGGCGAGCATGACCTCTTTGCCCTTCACGAGAGCGTTGAGCATCTCTTCGCGCTTCTGCTGCTGCTTGCGCTGGGAGCGGCTCATCAAGAACATGAAGACGATCACGATGAGAAAAATCGGAATCATCTGCATAAACGGATTCTGTGCCTTTGCTGCTTTGGGAGCAGCTTCTGCGGCTGCGAGGATGAAGTTGAACATTTTTTTGTCTCCTTTAATTGTTGTTATTGTATATTTAAACTTATTTGCTGTTACTTTGAAGCAACTCCGAGAAGGGTGATGTGTTTCTCGAAGTGGCGTTTTACTGCCTCATCGTACTCTTTCTCAAATTTGTGCATCGCCTTGAAGAAGCGGTCGCGGAGATTTCCGGTGAGGATAGGACCGTAGGTGATGTGCAGAAGCTGGCGCGCCTCAGGCATTTCCATCAGGGCGGGAAGCTGTTCATCGCTCAGAGTATCCAGAGCCGGGATCTTGTTGATGTCGGCGGTGATATGATAGAGCTTGAGCATATCGTTGAAGTTCTCGAGCGCACACTTGTGCATATCGCGGTAGAGCTCTGGCTCGCAGCGTGAGATGACTTCGACCGCAACCAGCCAGCTGGTTCCGGCAGTCTTGAGGTGGAGGAAACCTGAGGTCTCGCGTCCGACAGTGGGATAGACCGCAAACTTGTCGCTTCCGGAGTGGACGGATATCTTGTAGTTTCCGTAGCTCTTGGCGATGTCGGCATGACAGGCAAACTGACGGTCGAACTCGTCGAGGTCTCCAATATAGTCGATCGCCTTCTGGAACTCTCCGACAAAGCGCGGAGCAAGTGAAGAGAACTCCACTCCGCGGCGGCGGAGTTCGCGGGCAATATAGAGGTGGTGCGAGGGAAGCGTGGGGCTGGTGGTCTCGTCGATGGATATCTCGAGATCAAACTCGTTTCCGCGTTTTTCCTGCAGGTGTTTGTAAACTTCGAGCGCAAAATCAAGCGCGGCATCGTACATCACAGCGCAGCGTTTGGCGGTGATGGCATCGATTTTGACGGTGTATCTTCCGACCAGGAACTCCTTGTCGGCATAGCTTGAAGCGATGCGCTCGCGGGTCTCGCTGCTCATCGCGGCAAAGGCTGAGTTGATCTCATCGCTGTTCCAATCTCCGGCGGCGGCGTTCATCACCTCGGAAAGGTCGAGCGTGATCATCGGCATTCCGGCGGCGAGAGCCACGTCGATGTCGCAGATCTTTTTGAGATGGTCTCCGTCGGCACCGTATCCGGACTGAAAATCGCACTCATAAACCATGAAAGTTGCGTCATCGACAACTCCCTGGAAGGTGCGTCCGGTCATGGTAAGCTCGCGCATCGACTGCTGGGCAAGCACCGGAGAGAGATTGAAGTTTTTGCAAGCCATGATATGTCCGCGGGTCGCAAGTCCGAGACGGTCTCCGCATCCCATGGTCGTGCGCTCCGCGCGCAGGCTCTTGGGAGCACACCACGGAAACGCTGTTCTCAACGCTTTGGCATTGACGGAATCAAGCTCACAGAGCAATGCGGCTGAACCGTTGGAAAGTCCTATCTTCTCTCCGGAAAATCCGGCAGGCATTTTGGCTGCATTGTCTGCCACGATCAGGAGGAAACGCTTTTCGCTGTCGCGGCCGAGCATCACGGCGTTGTTTCCGAGGCGGTGAACTGAGCTGGGATAGATCTCACAGCCATTGGAGCTGAGAACCATTGCAGAGGCAAGGTTTTTCTCTCCGCGGCTGAGACCGGCAAGTACACTTTCACAAATCGTTTTCATACAAACTCCAATACAATATTGTTAAAGAAAACATACACACAAATAATATATCCCCTCCCCCGCTTTTATGCAAGGCTGCGGAAGAGAAAAAAACATCTCCATTTCACCTCCGGAACAACCATCCGGCGAATTTCTCCTTCCATTTTCCTGTGCTGTAACGGAAATTCAGGTCGAACCAGCGGGATTGCCGCATGATGATCCGGCTGAATGAAAAGGTCGAAAAGGTCGCTTTTCCATGATACGCGCCCATTCCGCTTGTGCCGATTCCCCCGAACGGAACGTTTTCGTTGGAGAACTGCAGCAGACAGTCGTTTTCACAGAAAGCTCCGGATCTCACTCTTCTGCGGACAGCCCCGGTGCACTCTTTGCCGGCACCGAAACAATACACGGCAAGCGGATCGGGGTTGCGCGACAGGATCCCGATAAGGTCTTCGGGGTTTTCATATTCGATGACTCCGAGCAGAGGACCGAAAACCTCCTGCGTCAACAATGGATCATCATCGTCGAGCTGATCGACTACGGTCGGCGATATGCAGAGTGCGCCAGGGTTCTTCTCGCCTCCGCAGAGAAGTCTGCCGCTTTTGCTCATCACATTGAGACGCTCGTAAGCGGTGGTATCCACCACTTTTCCACAGCCGGAGAAGGAGAGCGGAGCGTCGCTGTACTTACGGCGGATCTGCGCCACAAGCGCATGAACAAACGCATCTCTCACCCCTTTTTCGACCAGAATATAATCCGGAGCTATACAGGTCTGACCTGCATTGGTGAATTTTCCCCAGACGATGCGGCGCGCGGCTACATCAAAGTTGGCACCGGAGCCGATGATGCATGGATTTTTGCCTCCGAGCTCGAGGGTCACCGGAATGACCTTTTCAGCGGCGGTACGGCAAATCGGCTCTGCCTCAGAGCGGCTGCCGGTAAAAAAGATGTAATCACATCCGCAGGAAATTATTTCCTCACCCGTCAGTTCGTCAGTTACACAGATCACTTCATCGTCCGTAAAAACCTCTTCGATTATGCGTTTGATAAGCGACGTACTGCGCGGAATACGCATAGAGAGTTTCAATACAGCGCGGTTTCCGGCGGCGAGAGCTCCGGCAAGCGGCTCAAATGCAAGCAGGAATGGATAATTCCAGCTTGCGTTGATAAAAACTTCTCCGTATGGTTCCTGCGCCACAAAATAGCGGGCTGGAAAGGTAAACCATTTCCCCTTCGCTTTGCGTTCGGCAGCCAGAGACGGAAGTTTCTTTATCAGATACTTGAAACATCTTGCCAGCGGAAGGAGTTCAAATGTATAAGCATCAAAAGCAGATCTTCCGAGCTCTTCGGACAAAACGCTCAATATCTGTATCTCATATTTTTTCAGCGCCGCAAAAAGTTTTTTCAAGGCATTTCTGCGCTCTTTCACCGCAGGAATATCCCGTCTTGCCTTGGCAATTCCATACGATCGCTCGATACGGCTCTTAATCTTTATGGAACTATCCATTTATATACCTCCTGGACACACGGTTTCCGATCGAACAGAGCACGTCATAATCATGACTGCCGCGCAAACGGGCGATCTCGGATACGTCTATCGTCTCATTTCCGGAGCTGCCGAATATCACGGCAACATCTCCCGGCTCGGCTGGAGTATCATCTGCAAGGGAACAGGTGGTGTAATCCATAGAGATCCTGCCGATCACCGGAGTCGATACTCCATTGATGATGAAGCGGCTGTTGTTCGATGCTCCAAGCGGAAGTCCGTCGGCATAGCCAAACGCCACGACCGCGATGCGGGTGCGTTTTTTGAGCACAGCAGTGTGCATGTAACCAACTGCGCTCCCGGCAGGAAGCTCCCTCACGTCAACGATTTTCGCACAGAGCTTGAGCGTTCTCTCAAGCGGAAGCGTGAGCGCGGAACGCTCAGCCATTCCGTACATACCGATTCCGCAGCGCGCCATATTGAAGGGAGCACTTACCGCTTCGGAATAATTGTTTATTCCATCAAAAGCAGCGATGTGTATATCGCGGCAGCCGGCTGGAAGCTCTGTGTTTCCGAGAAAACTCTTGAGGGAATCCAGCTGTTTAATCGTATAAGTATCATTTTTTTCACCGGCACTCGACAAGTGGGAGTAAACTCCGATGATATCAACTGATCCAAGCGAACCGGCTTCGCGGATTCCTGTTGCGGCATTGTCAAGCGTAAAGCCGACTCTGCCCATTCCGGAGTCGATCACAAAATTGCATCTGGCACGGCGTCCCTGACGGGCAGATTCGCTGTTTATTTTGCGGGCGGTCTCCATATTGGTGAGCGGAAGCGTTATATCATTGGCGACGGCGTCACTTATTTCGCTGTCGAGAACTCCGCTCAACATACAAATCGGCTTGGTTATTCCAAAGCTGCGCAGCTCGAGAGCCTCATCGAGCGATGCCACTCCGAAACAACTGCAACCGCAGGCATCGGCAGCGGAAGATATTTTTTCCGCTCCGACTCCGTAGGCATCAGCCTTCACCACCGCCATCAGGCGGCGGCTTGGGACTGCATTGATGATCGTCGATATGTTGCGTTTTACCGCTCCGAGATCGACCTCGAGATAACTGCGGCTGTGGGACATGACTGAACCTTTGACTGTTTTCCGGGAACAGACTTATTTGGCATACTCGACAGAACGGGTCTCGCGGATGATGGTCACTTTGATCTGTCCGGGATAGGTCATCTCTTTTTCGATGCGCTCACAGATATCTTTGGCAAGCATCTGTGCCTCTCCCTCGGAGACCTTTTCCGGAGTGACCACAACGCGGATCTCGCGTCCGGCCTGGAGAGCGAAGCAGGCTTCGACTCCCTGGAACTCGTGGGCGATGGTCTCGAGCTGCTCAAGGCGTTTGAGATAGAGCTCGGTGGTCTCGCTTCTCGCTCCCGGACGGGAGGCACTCAGGGTATCGCAAGCGGTGATAAGGATATCATAGACGCTCTCGGGTTCGACCTCTCCGTGGTGGGCGGCGACTGCGTGGATGACATCTTTCTGCTCATTGTGTTTGCGCAGGAAATCCGCTCCGATCTGGGCGTGCGGTCCCTCGATCTCATGGTCGAGAGCCTTACCGATATCGTGGAAGAGTCCGATGCGTTTCGCCTTCTTCTCGTCAAGTCCGAGCTCAGCGGCGATCATTCCCATAAAGTAGGCGGTCTCAAGTGAGTGCTGGAGCACATTCTGGGAGAAACTGTAACGGTATTTCAGTCTGCCGAGGATGCTCATGACCTGCGGAGAGACTCCGGTGATTCCGGTCTCGAGGACAGCTGCCTCTCCGACCTGGAACAACTCCTCGTCGAGCTCTTTGCTGATTTTGCGGACCAGCTCTTCGATACGTGACGGATGGATGCGTCCATCGCTCACGAGACGCTCCATAAGCTGTCTTGCAACCTCCTTGCGGACGGGATCAAAGCAGCTGATGACCACGGCTTCGGGAGTATCGTCGATAAGGATGCTCACTCCGGTTGCCGCTTCAATGGCGCGGATGTTGCGTCCTTCGCGTCCGATGATCCTGCCCTTGAGCTCATCGGTAGGCAGCGGAATAGTTGTAGTAGTGCGCTCGTAGGTGCAATCCGATGCGTAACGCTGGATGGCGTAGGTCAGGATGCGGCGTGCCTCACGCTCACTGCGGCTCTTGGCCTCTTCAAGGATGTTGCGAACCAGGATGCCGGACTCGTTTTTCACCTCGCTGCCAAGTTTTTCCAGCAGCTCTTTGCGCGCCTCTTCGCGGGTAAATCCGCTGATGCGCTCGAGCTCATCGATCTGATTGGAGATATTTTTTGCCAACTCCTGTTCACGGTTGCTCAGACGCTCGCGGAGCTGCTCGATATCCTTTTCCTGACGCTCGATATTTTTCTGTTTTGCCTCGATGGATTCTGCACGGCGGTCAATGACCTCCTCCCTCTGTGCGAGGCGTTTTTCGTTGTTAGCCTGCTCGCGGCGGCGTTCTTTCAGCTCAGCTTCGCACTCCTCGCGCATTTTGATGGTCTCGCCCTTGGCGGAAACTCTGGCATCGCGGAGAAGGTGCTCCGCTTCGCGCTCGGCATCGCTGCGGATCTTGCTGGCATCCCGCTGGGCTGCACCTTTTTGCAGACGCTGGATATAGTTGTTGATCATTATTCCAAACGCGATACCGATCACGCAGAACACACAGGCAACCGCCACGATCAACGGAAGGTTTCCTCCCGTAGCATTGGCGAACATCATCGTCAAATCAAATCCCATTTTTCACCTCAATTTACTGCCGGATCACTTGAAATCCGGCTCACATACCACACTCACTTCTTCGGTCACCACCATATCCAGACGCACGTCGTGCTCCTCACAAGGAAGCTTTTCCGCGATCTGGCACGAAAAGATGACCCCTATTTTCGGCAGGCGGCTTGCGGCAAGCAGGCGGTCGTAAAAACCTCCGCCGCGCCCCAGGCGCACACCGGCAAGATCACACGCAACCGCAGGAACCAGATAGAGCAGATTTGCTCCGCACCACGCGGGGTCTGCCGCCTCAAGTTCCGGATGCGGCTCCGGAATATTGTAGCGTCCGATAACAAGGTCGCTCTCAACATTGCGGATCTCAACCATTTCATACGCTTCTGATGCCGCGTTGTAACGGGGCAGGAAAAAGCGTTTTTCAGGAACCAATGAAGAGAGATCAGGTTCTGCACCCAGTGCAAAAAATCCGGCGACACACTCAGTATTGCGGTAAACATCAAGTTCGCGGATCCTGCCGCAAATTCTGATGCTGCAATCAGCAAGTTCCTCTCTGCTCAGGGCTTTGCGCCGCGAGCTGTAAAACTTTCTGAGTTCACTTTTCCCGGATGATAAATTCACCGTGACTTCTCCTTTTGCAGGCAGATCTGCCTTGCCAGAAATCCGGTTTAATGAGAGGAATTACAGAGGTACTATCAAACTATTCAAGTTGACCGGACACAAATCCGGCTTTTTACGGAGGCACAACGCCATCCGCAAGAGAGAACCCGCGACTCCCGCACAGCCGTTCACAAACCGTCTGCGCCTCAAGCGGCGTATCTCAAACCGGGGAGGCTAAAACTGCACCCCGGAAAAAAACCTCAAAATTCCTCCGGCTCAGTTGCGGTATGCGCAGCGGAAGTTTTTACTCTTCCAACGTAACCCGCGCTTTGCGCCGGACTTACTGACAGCCATCACTGTCTGTCATATATATTCCAAAGACCGTTTTCCGACAGCATATCTGCCGCAAAAAAATCCGGTCGTTGTTATAAATATATCACACTTTCAACCGCTGTAAAGCGTTTTTTGATATTTTTTTCAACTTTTTTCAATAAAAAGAGAGATTGCAAATGACTTTTAAAGTGCTATATTAGATATCAAGTGAAATCAACTGACAAAAAAACGGAGCAATATCATGAGTAAAGACAACGTCAGAATCATTCCCGAAATAGACTGGAAACGCACCGATCTGCTTATCTCCCTCGCCCTCGAAGAGGATCTCGATGAGAGAGGCGATACCACTACGATCGCCGTCGTTCCGGAAAAAGCACAGAGCCGCGCCGTCCTGCGCTGCAAACAGGACGGCATGGTCGTATCCGGTCTCGCCGTCGCCGAGAGAGTCTTCAAAACCGTCGAGCCCCGGCTCGTATTCAATGCTTTCGTCTCAGACGGAGATGTCTGCAAATACGGCGATCTGCTCGCTGAGATATCCGGTCCCGCCCGGGGAATACTCACCGCTGAGCGCACCGCTCTCAACTTTATCCAGAGACTCTGCGGAGTTGCCACTGCAAGCCGCCTTTATGCTGAAGCACTCAAAGATTACGATACCGTAGTGCTCGATACCCGTAAGACGACTCCGGGATTCCGCAATCTGGAAAAATACTCCGTTGCGGTCGGAGGAGCGACCAACCACCGCATCGGTCTCTTTGACCGCATCATGATCAAAGACAACCACCGCGAACTCGCCGCCGCCGAAGGTGACGGAGCCATCACCCGCGCCGTTGAAAGAGCAAGAAAAGCTTATCCCGATCTCGAAATCGAAGTCGAAGCCGACTGCCTCGACGAAGTGAGAGAAGCCGCTGAAACCGGAGTCGAATACATCATGCTCGACAACATGGATGATGCAACTATGGAAGAGGCGGTCAAAATCGTCGCAGGACGCTCCAAACTCGAAGCCTCCGGAGGAATCACCCTCGAGAGACTCGGACGCATCGGCAAAACCAAAGTCGATTACGTCTCTTCCGGAGCCCTCACCCACTCGGTCAAATCCGCCGACATATCACTTGATATCGAGGTTCTCTGAATATGATAGGCTCCCTCAACGGAATCATCGATGAGAGCAGCTTTTCCCAATGCCTCATCGATGTCAACGGAGTGGGGTACGAAGTGGAGATCCCGCTTTCGACCTTCGACAAACTGCCGCTTCCGGGAAACAGGGCGAAGCTCTTTATACACACTCAGGTCAGAGAGGACGCGATAACGCTCTTCGGATTTTCCACAACTGAAGAGCGGGAACTTTTCCGGACCCTGATAAACATCTCAGGTATCGGAGGCAAACTCGCGCTCAATATCCTCGGCGCTATGCCGGTACAAAACTTCTGCGCCGCCGTTTCCAACGGAGACGTCAAAGCATTGTCTCTCATCAACGGAATCGGCAAACGCACGGCTGAAAGAATAATCGTTGAACTCAAAGGAAAACTTCCGGAAACATCAACCGGAGGAGCCTCCCTGCCCGCAATGAGCAGCGCAAACACCTCGGACGCCGCACTCGCGCTTGAAAAGCTCGGCTTCAAACGCGACGCGATCAACAAGGCTCTCGGAGAGCTGGTGACTGAACTTGCTCCGGAAGAGCAGACAACGGAAAATCTTACCGTCAAAGCCCTTGCCAAGTTGAGGTTTTAAAAATGAATATCCTCTTTGTCTGTACCGGAAACACCTGCCGCAGCCCGATGGCGGAGCTCTACTTCAATGAGTGCCGCAAACGCGCCGGACTCACCGAGTGCGCCCGCAGTGCAGGTATTTCGACCCTTGACGGAGGGGATATCTCAGAAAACTCCTTCAACGTGATGCGCGAAGAGGGAATAGATGCCTCAAAATTCCGCTCGGCGCAGCTTACCTTTGAGATGCTCGAAGAGGCGGATATGATATATGCCATGACCGCAAATCACGTCAATATTTTAAAAGAGTGCGCTCCGCAGTTTGCTGAAAAAATAACGACTCTCCTGCCCGGAAAAGACGTCAGCGACCCCTTCGGAGGAAACCTCGACTGCTACCGCAAAACCTTTGAAATGATGAAACCGGAACTTCAGAGTCTTGCGATGCGCAAGTGACAGGCATTCCCACACCTGTTCAGGAGCAAGTTTTATTTTACGGCTGTTTATTCCGGAATATCATCGGCAGAAGAAATGCCGGAGCACTTCCCCAGGCATGACAGAGACTTAATCCGAACGGACGCCCGTAAAAATCATAGATGGTGTCTCCGTCTTTTCCTTCGCCGTATGCCTCAAAAAATGTGGTCGCTCCGTATTTCATCATGCCGCCCCAGAAACGGCGTATCTCCTCTGCAGCCTCACGGCGGAATCCTGCCCGGATAAGCCCGAGTATCTCAAATGTCTTCATATAAGGAGTTCCTACCGCAGGCAGATCTTTTTTCAAAAGGTGATCGCAGATGCGACGGCTCTCTGCCTGATCGGCAACAGTCCCTATCGCAAGAAAATTCTGGTGGCGGAGATACTCATTTTTATCCGGAGAACAACGGAACAACCCAATATTCTCATCATAAAAATCACTGCGGATAATACTCCTGACTTCTTCCGCAACACGCTTATACTGCCCGGCACGTACAGTATCATTCATTCTCTGAGCCAACTTTTCCAACACCTCGAGCGCCATAAAAAACAGCATCTGTAGCGCACAGTTTTTATCTCCATCCGCCCAGTCTATCAAAACCCATCCAGTCACAGGAAGAAGACCGTTTTCAAGTCGTTGTGAGAGCAGGATATCTGCTGTTTCTGTGATACGGAAATACTCCTGACGCAGAAAATCCATATCTCCAAAATGTTTTTCGTAGAGCTCAAAACAAATCAGATACCAGAGCGTGTAGTCAAATATTCCGTTGATATGCGAATTGCGGACTCCGGCAGAGCCGAGCACAGCCAACGTATCTCTGACCGGTGCGGCTTCGCAAAATGACTCAGTCATACTCAACAGACTTACTGCAAGATCGCCAGCCCAGGGAAGACGGTCGCGTTTCACTCCATCTATCATAAAGTAATAAGTGCAGAGCCGCAGTGTATAGACGCTCCGCTCCCAAATCGCATCGAGCTCAGCGTCTCCGCTGGAAAATCTTTTTTTCAGCATCATCGGAGTATAGACCGCCTCGATCCAAACCTTCGCATTTCCGGCATGCTCAAGCGAAATATAACGGAACGCCAACGGTACCGCGCTGCAGAGTGTTTCATTATCCCGTCTGACAAGATCAAGACGCTGCTCAAAATCAGATGGTTCCCGGTTTTCCGCCTCTTCAACCGACTCTCCGACAAATAGCTCAGCCTCTGGAGCACCGGAAATACAAACCCTTCCGAAAATCTCTCGCCCGGCATCATACATTCCTCCGGGAAGCTTATCCGGAATCAGCTTCAAAACAGGCAACTCCTCGCGGTGTGGAGGCACTTTGCCGCCGGAAACGGCAGTTGTATAACACCATGTCTCACCATCAAAAGAGGACTCCCAATCGACCGGCGCATCACAGCAAAAACATGGAACATCCTGTTCGGTATCGGCAACGGACAACGAAAACTCAAAAACTCCGGGCTCAGACATGCAGATCTCTGTTATTCCGGGAGTTCCGACACAGCTTACCGGAAAAACCCCTGCGGGGAAAACCGCTCTGAAACTCTTCGTTGCGTGAGGCAGCATAAACTCTCCGGGATAACCGACCTTCAGTTGTGCCTCGTTTTTTGCCCTTATAAGCTGCTGCTGCCGAAAAACCTCGCGTTCAGCGCGTCCATATATCCAACGGAGCTTTTTCTCGAATTCCACATCATCTGCCGGGAAAGGATCTGTCACAAAATATTTTTCCATAAATACTCTTGCGCTTGCTCCTTCAATAATGACTTTTTACATATCGTTCTGCTGTATAATATACAACAGCGCAGCCTGCTGTCAAGCGGAATACGTCTCCTTATATACCCATCTGAAAAACAATTTGTATTTATATCCGGCAGATGTATATTAATAAAGGTACAGAAATTTTACTTTACCCGGAGAAACAAAAATGAACTTCGATATTGGCTCAATAGCCGAAAATTCACTCTATTTTCTTGCTCTTATCAACCCGGCAAGCAAAGTGTTTTTTCTCACCGCGCACCAGCCCGCTCTCAACACTCACGACCTGCGCCATATCGCGCGGCGCGCCACGTTTTTCGCATTCATCATCCTGGTGGCAGGAGGTGCCGGAGGTAAAGTCATTCTCGAAAATATCTTCAAAGTTGAACTTTACGCACTCCAGATTTCCGGAGGTCTCGTGCTGTTGTTTTCCGGACTTGCCGCCGTCCAGAAGGGTATGTTTTATCACGACCATGACAACAAACACATGTCCATCGATGAGCTCTCAGTCGTTCCGCTCGCTGCTCCGCTGATCGCAGGTCCCGGAACCATCGCTGCAACCATATCATTTTCCATCCAGTTCGGATTTCTTCCGACCCTGATCGCCCTCACTCCAGCCCTGCTGATAAATCTTATCGCCATGTACGCCAGCCGCCACATCTCAAAGATGCTCGAGTTCTTCGTGTTCGTCGGCCCTGTCATCCGACTCACCGGCCTCGTCGTTATGGCTATGGCTATGCAGATGATGCTCACCGGAGTTGCCGCATTCATCAGACAATCCCAGTTCTGACGCCGCCAGAATTTTTCAAACATTACATCATTGATGACAACAAACGTCAAAAATGATGTTTATTCTATTTGGACGCACTTGAAAAAAAGTGAAAGTAATTGTATCTTATATAAATGCGCGCGTTGAGCTGCATTTTGAAACTCTTTTTCAACTTCGCACAGTAGATACACGCGGCGTAAATCAGCGGCAGGGATGGGGTGATTTTGCTGCTCACAAAAGAAATTTTCCCTTATCCTGTCCGAAAACAGTATTTTCAACAACTTTTGGAGAATATCACAATGAGTTCTGACTTTGCTTATCTGGAAAAGATCGGAAGCGAGCCCAACAACCTTATCAAAGGTCTTCAGCTCATCCAGTCTGCCGAAGGCTATGTCTCGGACGACGCTATCAGAGCGGCTGCAGCATACTTCAAGCTGCCTGAAGTCGAGATCGAAGGCGTCCTGAGTTTCTACGCCCAATTCAAACGGGTCAAACCGGGCAAATACCACATCTGCGTCTGCGATGGTACTGCCTGCCACATCAAAGGCTCAAACCAGGTCCATACCTGGCTCGAGCAGGAACTCGGAATCAAACCGGGTGAGACCGCTGAAGACGGAGTCTTTTCAATCGAAACTGTCGCCTGCCTCGGCTGCTGCAGTCTCGCTCCCGTGCTGAGCATCAACGGAAAAGTTTACGGAAAACTCGACCGCAAAAAACTGTCAAAAATACTGAAGGAGTACGCTGAAAAATGAGTATTAAACTCCTGCGCGTCGGCGTCGCCAGCTGCGGTATTGCGGCAGGTGCGGACGGCGTTATGAACCTGCTGAAAGATAAGGCTGCCGATATTCCGGTCATCGGAGTCGGCTGTCTCGGTCACTGCTACGCTGAGCCCATCGTCGAGGCTGTTCTCGACGACGGCTCAAGCATCTTCTACCGCGATGTCAAGGCTCTCGACAAAGATATCGACAACATCCTTGCCTGCGGAGAAGAAAACCGTTTTATAATTCCGGAAAAACGCAAAAACAAAGAGCACGTCATGGTGCTCGCTCTCGCCGGACGCATCGACCCCACCCGTTTTGAGGATTACACTTCAAACGGCGGATATGAGGGTCTGAAACGCGCCCTCACCCTCACTCCGGAAGAGGTGGTCAATGAAATGAAGCTCTCCGGTCTGCGCGGACGCGGAGGCGGCGGCTTCCCCACCGGCACAAAATGGAGTTTCCTCGCCGCAAAACAGGCTGAGGAAAAAATCCTCATCTGCAACGCCGACGAGGGAGACCCCGGAGCCTTCATGGACCGCTCTCTTATGGAAAGCGTTCCGCACCAGGTGCTCGAAGGTATGCTCATCGCTGCCTACGCCACCGGAGCCACCAAACTCTTCATCTACTGCCGTGCCGAATATCCGATGGCGATCAAGCACCTCAAGATCGCTATCGCCCAGATCTATGAGAACAAGCTCAATGTCATCAACGGCAGAGCTCTTGAAATCAACATCAAAGAGGGTGCCGGAGCTTTCGTCTGCGGCGAAGAGACTTCTCTCATCGCCTCGCTTGAAGGCAAACGCGGAACTCCGCGTTTCCGTCCGCCCTTCCCCACCGACAGCGGATATCTCGGATATCCCACGATGATCAACAACGTCGAGACCTTCGGCAACGTTCCGATCATCCTGCGTGACGGCGGAGCCAACTATGCCAAGATCGGTACTGAGGGCAGCAAAGGAACCAAACTCTTCGCCCTCGCCGGTGACCTCAAAAACCCCGGACTCGTCGAAGTTCCCATGGGAACCACCCTCGCCGAGATCGTCTTTGAGATCGGCGGTGCCGACCCGGCTGAAGTCAAGGCAGTCCAGACCGGAGGTCCCTCCGGCGGATGTATCCCGGTCGAGCTCTTCAATACTCCGGTCGATTACGACTCACTCAAAGCCCTCGGAGCCATCATGGGTTCCGGCGGTATGATCGTCATCGGCAAAAACCGCTGTATGGTGGAGACCGCCAGATACTTCCTCGACTTCACCCACCGCGAAAGCTGCGGAAAATGCACCTTCTGCCGCATCGGAACCACCCGTATGTTCGAGACCCTTGAGCGCATCGTCGCCGGAAAAGGCAAACCCGAAGACCTCGACCTGCTCGAAGATCTCGGCAAAAAAATCAAAGCCGGTTCCCTCTGCGGACTGGGACAAACCGCTCCCAATCCCGTGCTTGCCACTTTGCGCTATTACCGCCACGAATACGAGGCTCACGTCAACGACCATGTCTGCGAAGCCTGCCAGTGCAACGCTCTGGTCAAACTGACTCTCGATCAGTCCAAGTGCGTCAAGTGCCGCATGTGTATCAAAAACTGTCCGGTCAACGCCATAAGCGATGATTTCGTCATCGACGCTGACAAATGCACCCGCTGCAACAGCTGCATGGAAGTCTGTCCCAAGAAGGCTATCAGCCGGATCTCTGAGTAAGGTGATATTATTATGAGTATAGAATTCATCCTCGACGGCCGCACTGTTGCGGCTGAACCCGGTCAGACCATCATGGATGTCGCCCGGGCAAACAATATAAACATTCCGGGACTTTGCGGAGAGAAACGCATAAGCAAAACCACCAGCTGCTTCGTCTGCGTGGTCAAAGACCTGAAAACCGGCCGTTTTCTTCCCTCATGCTCAGCCCGTCCCGCTCCCGGTCAGGAGATCGATGCCTCGAGCGAAGAGGTCATCGAGATGCGCCGCACCGCTCTCAATCTGCTTTTGAGTGAGCACAACGGTGACTGCGAAGCTCCCTGCACCGTCGCCTGCCCTGCACACGCTCCTGTCGAAGAGTACGTCAGAGCCGGACGCAACGGAGATTTCCTTGAAGCCCTCAAAATCATCAAGAAGCGTATTCCCCTGCCCATGACCATCGGCAGAGTCTGTCCGCGCTTCTGCGAAAAACAGTGCCGCCGCAACATCGGAGGAAAACCCGTCGCCATCAACGAGTTCAAGCGTCTTGCCGCTGACCTCTACTATGATACTTACGTCGAGGAAACCGCTCCCGCCACCGGCAAAAAAGTCGCCGTCGTCGGAGCCGGACCCGCCGGAATTTCCGCCGCATACTACCTCACGCTTGAGGGTGTCGCCGTGACCGTTTTTGAGGCAATGCCCCAGGCTGGCGGAATGACCAGATACGGTATTCCGGAGTACCGCCTTCCCAAAAAAGGAATTCTCGACCGTGAGCTCGCTCACTTTGAAAAACTCGGTGTCAAATTTGAGTTCAACAAAAAACTCGGCGAAAACCTCGATCTCGCCCAGCTTCAGAACGATTTTGACGCGGTCATCATCGCTATCGGATGCTGGCAGAGCTCCGGAATCCGCTGCGAAGGTGAAGAACTCGCCGTTTCCGGTATCGATTTCCTGAGAAACGTTGCACTCAACGACAATGTTGCTCCCAACCCGGGCAAAGTCATCGTCGTCGGCGGAGGAAATACTGCTATGGACTGTCTGCGCACTTCCGTGCGTCTGGGCAGCAGCGATGTCAACTGCTTCTACCGCCGTACCGAAAAAGAGATGCCCGCTGAAAAAATCGAGATCGAAGAGGCTAAAGAGGAGGGAGTCAACTTCCACTATCTCGCCGCTCCGGTCAAAATCGAAAAGCGCGGCGGCAAACTTGTCATGACCTTCCGCAAAATGGAGCTCGGAGAACCCGATGCTTCCGGACGCCGTAAACCGGTCGAAGTTCCCGGAAGTGATTATGAGGTCGAAGCCGACACCATCATTTCCGCAATCGGTCAGAAGACCCAGGCTCCTGCCGGAGTTCCGGTCAACCGTTTCGGATATCTCGAAGCCGCCAATATGGGCAACAAACTCTACTCCGCCGGAGACTGTCTCTCCGGAGCTGCGACCGTGGTCGAAGCTGTCGCCACCGGACGCAATGCCGCCCAGGAAGTGCTTCACGACATCCTCGGCAAAGAGTTTGAGCTAGAGCACACCGTCAATGTTTCCCGCGGAAACTGGCAGGATCTCTCAACTGATGATATCGTGGTGCTCAAAGGAGATGAACTCTCCAAAGCCGAACGCGAAGAGCTGAAACTTATTCCGCTCGAGGAGCGAAAAACCACCTTCAAAGAGACCACTCTCACCATGGAAAAAGAGCGCGTCATGTCCGAAGGGAAACGCTGTATCGAATGCAGCTGCACCGATAAAGCCGACTGCAAATTGAGAGCTTACGCCGAAGAGTACAACTGCGATCCCGAAGCCATCAAAGGCGAGCGTCAGGTCGCAAGCTACGACGTGCGTCATCCGCTCATCATCCAGGATCGCGGCAAGTGCATCAAGTGCGGCGTCTGCGTCAAGATCTGCAAAGAGGTGGTCAACAAGAGCCTGCTCAGTCAGAAAAAACGCGGATTCTACACCGTTATCGGAACCGCTTTTGAAGCCGGATTCCCGGCAAGCTGCTCCGATTGCGGAGAGTGCGTCAATGCCTGTCCCACCGGTGCCCTCGGCTGGAGGATCAAAAAATAACACCATGGCAAAAAAAGCCGCCATCGTAACTCTCGGATGCCGACTCAACCACGCCGACAGCGCGTTGTTGACCAGTCGGCTCCGGAATTTGGGGTACGAGCTTGTTCCTTCCGGATCGTCCGGGCCGTTCGATCTCGTTCTCATCAACAGCTGTGCCGTCACAGCTGAAGCGGTACGCAAAAGCCGGCAGGCTCTGCGCCAGTTCCGCAAAAAGTATCCGGACGCCACCATCGTCGTCGCCGGATGCGCCGCACTCAACGCTAAACAGCAGTTGTTGGATGATGGAGCGGACTGTGTTTTCGGAAATAACGGAAAAAAACAGCTGGCGGATTTTCTTGACAACTATTCAACTGCTGAAAATGACAACTGGAAGAGCGTTTTCTTTGAAGAGAGCTTTTCCAGTTTTCCTTTCCGCAGCCGCGCATTCATCAAAATACAGGAGGGGTGCAACAACTTCTGCACCTACTGCATCGTTCCGCACGTCCGCGGACGCGAGAGATCACGCAGCTTTGAAGAGGCTCTCTCCGACTGCCGGAATGCCGTTGAAGCAGGATTTCCGGAAATCATTCTCACCGGAGTGAACACCTGCGCCTACAACGACAACGGCCGCACCCTCGCAGATTTTATCCGCGCAGCCGCCAGCATCGACGGAGACTTCAGAATCAGGCTGAGCTCAACAGAACCCAATTTCAAAAACATCGGTCTGCTTGACGTTATGGCTGAAACTCCGAAGGTCTGCCGTTTTCTGCATATATCGCTCCAGCACGGAGACAACCGCGTACTAAAGCGGATGAACCGCCATTACTCCACAGAGGAGTTCGCCGATTTTGTATCGCGCGCAAGGAAACTCATGCCGGATATCCACATCGGAACAGACGTTATCGCAGGATTTCCCGGTGAGACAGATGAGGAATTTGAGAGCTCTCTTGAGTTTATCAGGAAAACAGGGTTTTCCAACACCCATGTATTTACTTACAGCCGCCGCCCCGGAACTCCGGCTGCCGATTATCCGGGACAGATTCCGGAAAACATAAAATCCCTCCGGTCGGCGGCAATAAGAGAAATTGCCAAAGAGTCTGCCGTGAAATTCGCGCAGAGCATGATATCCAAAAAGCTCAGCGTCATTTTTGAACAGACCAGAAACGGAATGATATCAGGCTGGAGCGGCAATTATCTCGCCATCGCTGAAAAAGAGGGTTCTTTCCCCACAGGAAAAATCGTCGAAGTAACCGCAAACAGAAACAATCTCGCAATTTTAAATGATATGGAGCAAGATCCGATATGAACAACTCCGTCAATTTGAGCATAATCATCTCGTGCCACAGCAAAACTCCCTATTTTCAGGAGATGCTCGACTCTTTACTTTCATGCGGATATCACTTCAACAATACTGAAATACTCATCTGCGATGATGCCAGTCCGGCGGGCGGAGACGGTGAAACTGCAAGAATATATGCCAGCCGTTATCCGCGCCTTATAAAGTGCATCAGAAACGAAAAGAATATCGGAGTATCACGCTCATACAACACGCTCGTATCCATGGCGCAAGGCAGATACATCATGCCTTTCGACAGCGACGACGTCTTTGTCAAATTCGATATCGACGGCGCAATCAGTGAGCTCGATGAACACCCGGAGTGGTGCGCCAGTTACGGAAAAAAACTGCTCTTTTCCGCCAAAGACGGCTATATGGGCAGCAGCCACGGAGGCGATTACAGTCCATTCGCCCTGCTGCTCGACCCCAGGATGACCCATATCGGCATGATAATCAGAGCAAGCGATTTGAAAAACACCCGCGGATATATGCTTCCGGGAGGTGCTGTCTGCAAAGTTGCGGACGACGTCTGCATGTGGAGCGCGATATGTGCCGGCAAAATCATGCACTTCAAAAATGAAGTGCGCGGACTCTACCGCATCCACTCCGGACAGGAGACCAGTTTGAAAGCAAGACTTTTTGCCGAGGCATACGAGACCTGCCGCGACACATTCCTTGCTGAAAACAACACCGTTGCCAATAAAATACGCTGCGATGCCCCGTTCCAGCTCTCCGAAAAAGAGGTCATTCCGGCGGTGGTCATCGCCGGAATAAAATTCATCCGCTCAAAAAATCCGCAGGAGAGGATGGGGTATCTCAACATCGCATCCCAACTCATGCCTTTTGACTACGGAATCGATGAGTACCGCATCAAAGAGTATCTCGCCGCCAACGACCGCGATAACGCCGTCAGATATGCGCTCGCCATGCTCGCAAACCACAGCGGAAAACCCTATGTGGTAAACGTGGCTCTCGGACTCGCACGGCAGGCGTGCACCGGAAACAAAATGCTTGAACAGAGACTCTCTCTCGCTCATCAGAACGCACTTCAGGAGTTTTTCACACTCTCTCCGGAAATAAAAGAGCAGCTCAATAAAAGTGTGGCAAGATTTCAGAACCAACGCTTCTAACAGGAGTTAAACCAATGTCTTCCCAATACTCAGACCCCAACATGCGTGTAAAAAAACTGAAAAATGACGATCTGCGCTATTTTTCAGTCGATGACTGCGAACACTTCGTACTTGAAGGTTTGCCGTTCAGAGAAAAACAGGGCAAGTTCAGAAGACTTCCTGAGCGTGATGAGCTCTTCCCTTACACCGAAGGAGTCGATCTTTACGCCACCCACTCCGCCGGAGCATGTCTGAGATTTTCAACCGACTCAGCCGACATCAGGATAAAAGCAAAAGTGAGGATGCACTTCAACTCAGGAGATATTATGACCCTGGGCAGGATCGGCTTCGACCTCTACTGCGGAAAACCCAATGAGAGCTTCTGTGCAGGAGTAACCAAAATCAATTTCGATGAAGTGACGTTTCCTGATTACGAATACTCTGCGCAGCTCTACAACCGTCCCAATCCCAAGAAGGTGATGCATGAGTTTCAGGTGTATTTTCCACTCTACGCCGAAGTGCTCGAATTCAGTATCGGGCTTGAGAAAGATGCGGTGACAGCTCCTCCGTCTCCGCGCAGCGATGACCGGCCGATCATCCTCTATGGAACATCTATCGAACAGGGATGCAGTGCTTCGCGTCCCGGAATGTGCTACGCGGCTATCATGTCCCGCAAACTCAACCGCGAAGTTATAAATATGGGATTTGCCGGAAGCGGCAAAGGTGAACCAGCTATGGCGGAAAAACTTGCTTCCATCAATGACCCCGGAGCATATATTTTGTGGTATGACTCAAATGTCTCTCCGGAAGAGCTGGAAAAAACACTTCCCAAATTCACCGATATCCTCCGTTTCGCCCACAGGAAGACTCCGATAATCACCATCTCAAAGTTGCCCTATCCCGATGAGATAGCCGCCGATGCCTACGACGACGCCATGTTTGAAGAAAGGCAGCAGCGCACCCGCATCCACCACGAAAACATGACCCGCAGAGTCAATGCAGGTGACGCGAGAATACACTTTATAGACGGCCGGAAACTTCTGTCCGGAGATGTCGCTGATTGTTTCCACGACCTCATCCATCCCAATGATCACGGAATGGGGAAAATCGCCGAACTGCTCGTTCCGCGGCTTGCAGTCCTTACTCAATGACAACTTTACAATAACAGGTCATAAAGTATGAATACAATAAAAATCAACGCGACGTCCCGGCATAAACTCTCTCCTTATCTGCACATGCAGTTTGCTGAACCATTGAGCAACGCGGATATATCTGTCGATGCCGCATGGAACTATGTTGAAAACTGCTGGGAAAAGAATTTTGTCAAACTTATAAAACGCCTCGCTCCCCCGATGATCCGCTGGGGAGGATGCTTCGCAAGCTATTATCACTGGAAAGAGGCTGTGGGTCCCCGCAGTTCACGCGTTCCCATGCTCAACCTCGCCTGGGACGGCGTCTTTTCAAACCAGATCGGAACTGCCGAATTCGTCGAGCTATGCCGCATCGCCAACTCCGAACCTCTCATGTGTGTCAACATGGAGTCCGACGGACGCAAAACCTGGGCTTATCCCTGTCCCGGAGCTGACCGCCGCGGTACCGCCGAAGAGGCCGCCGAGTGGGTCGCTTACTGCAACGATCCTGACAATAAACTGCGTAAATCCCACGGTTACAATGATCCCCTGACCATCCGCTACTGGCAGATAGGCAATGAAACAAGTTACTTCTACGCCGAAGCCACCGGAGACCGCACCTGGATACGCGACGGCTACACCAGCAAAGAAAACGCCGCAGCCGCCAAACGTTTTGCTTCCGCGATGAGAAAAGCCGACAACGACCTCAAACTCATCGCATGGGGTGACGATGAATACGCCATAGATGTCTGCGAAGAGCTGGGTGATATGATCGATCTTATCGCCTTCCACAGCCATTGGGTCTATTCCAGGGAGAATGGAGGAGAAGTCCTCACCGACTGTTATTACCGTCAAGACCCTGAGGCGGTCTGGAACAAAATGCTCAGCGCTTCAAAAGAGCTCGATGAAAAAATCATCTCGATGAAAGAGCTGGTCAAACCTTACAACAAGCGTCTCGCCATGACCGAGGGACACTTCTGCATTGCCGACGGACGCGACCGCGGAGACATCCTCTCCTCATGGGCTGCCGGAGTTGCTTACGCAAAAAATCTCAACACCATAGCCCGCCACAGCGACGTCCTCGATATCGCCACCTGCGCCGACTTTTTCGGAAACCGCTGGCAGGTCAATGCTATGATGCTTCCGACTCCGGTGTATGCCGGAAAAGCCTACCTCATGCCCGTCGGAGAAGTCATGGGACTCTACTCTCAGCATTGCGGAAAATTTGCCGTTCAAGCTGAGTGCTCCGACAAAGATGTCGATGTCACCGCCTCCGTTGACGGAAACAAAATGTATCTGCACATCGTCAACACCAACGCTCACAGCGCGATTCCGCTTAAGATCGACGCGGGTGGCAGCAGCATCGCCAAAGCTCACGCCTGGGAAATCGCAAGCGCGCCCTGGAAAGAGATCAATCAGCTCGATACCGAATGTTTCCTTCCGGTAAAGAAAGAAATTTCTCCTGAAAAATACATCATTCCTGCGGCAGGCGTTGCCGCGGTTGAACTGGAACTTATATAATCCATCATAAAAAGGAGTATCGTTATGCAAATCACCGATTTTTTCACCACCTCAAACGGGCAGCAGGCTAAACTCTACACTATCAGAAACGCAAACGGCTTCACCGTCTCCATAACCGACATGGGCGGAACTATCGTCTCGATACTTACTCCTGACCGCGACGGAAAACTGGTCGATGTCAACCTCGGATATCAGACTCCGGAAACCTATGAGGAGAATCCCTGTTTCTTCGGCGCTCTTATCGGAAGATTTGCCAACCGCATCCGTCATGGAGCCTTCTCCCTCGGAGGCAAAACGTATCAGCTTGAATGCAACGACAGAAACCGTCCGAACAGTCTGCACGGCGTCAACTGTTACGGAAGAAGAATGTGGAACGCCAACGTCATTGATGATACCACCTTACAGCTCAAATTGACCAGTCCCGACGGCGACGCAGGTTTTCCCGGAAAACTCGAAATCGAAGTGGTCTATCATATCGGAGAAGACAACTCCATATCCATTGATTACAAGGCTTCCACCGACGCGCTCACCGTGGTAAACCTCACCAATCACGCCTACTTCAATCTCGATGGAGAGGGTACGCCTGACTGCAGTTCCCACGAAGTGAAATCAACCGCTTACGCCCGCACAGAAGTCGATGATATTCTCGCTCCGACCGGAAACTGTCCCGAAGTCAAAGATACTCCATACGATCTTACCGCAGGACGCACCTTTGAAAGCATTTACAATGACCCCGCGCTCCCCATCGCGTTCGATGACAACTTCATCATCGCCGATGAGGCAGGAGTCTTCCAGAAGGATGTCTTCAACGTCGTCTCGAAAAAGACCGGAATCTCCCTTGCCGTCGATACCGATCAGCCCGGAGTTCAGTTCTACATGGGATACTGGCTCGATGGCACTGTCACCGGCAAAAGCGGTAAAAAATATGGATGCCTCGGCGCATTCTGTCTTGAGACCCAACTCTGGCCCGACTCGGTAAACCATCCTGATTTCCCCAGCGCAGAACTCGCGCCCGGAGAACTCTATACCCAGAAAACCGTTTACCGCTTCGGTGTCGAGAAGTAATTTTACGGTTTCAGGTAAATGATGCGGGGGAAGGGCGGAACTTCTTTTCCCGTGAAAAGAAGTTCCGCCCTTCCCCCGCGCCCCCTTCCCACCTCAAGAAAAGCGGAGTTCTTTTGTTTTTTTACTTGCCCTTATCGGCAACAGAGCATTTTGTTTCTGCCGGTCAGATATTTTTATTTGACCGGGTTGATGATCTGGCCGTGGTTGGATATGACGTTCACCTGTCCCTGCGTGCGGCAGACTTTGTTGAAAACAAGAGTGTCGATGGTTCCCGAATTATCGAGGAACGCAAGTTCCTGCTCAAGATGATTTTCAAGTGATACGTCGTCGATAGTCAACTGGGATATGGATGCTCCGCGCTCAACTTCAACCGATGCCGTGGGAGTTGTATCCTCGATACGGTGAAAGCCGCTTATTTTCAAACTTCCGACATCTCCCTCGTTCTGTATCCAGACCAAACCCCAGTCCGGGCAGCGGTTCCAATCCTCCTCGAACGGGAGTGCTTTGCTGATAAAAAGATTTTCCAGAACGATGTTGTCAAACACTCCGCGCGGCATATTTTGGAGGAAGTGGGTGAACCCTATCGCATAACGGTAGAATGAGCCATAGACGTTGCGGATGGTTATATTACGCACCGCGCTTCCGCAAGAAAGCATACGCACTGCTGAGTGGCAGCGGTCGGCAAAAATTCCGTCAACCAGGATGTTTTCGATTGGACCGAACCCGGGGCTGTCCAACGGAATATCCTCTGCATTGAACGCAAGCAGGTCGTCATAGCAGGCTCCCTTGAGGTCGTTGATATAACCGTTGCGGCAATGGCCGTCAAAGTGAAGTCCGTCCATGTTGTCTGGAGAGGGATTTCCGAGATTGTAGTCAAAGGTGATATGGCGGAATGTGAAATTCCGGACATTTCCGCTCTGCACCGCGTAAGCCACGGGATCTTTCAGCGTGATATTTTCCACCTCGAGCCGGTCGATATTGACAAAACGCCAGATGACTCCGTAATAGCGGTCGGGGTGGTAGGGAAGATCAGGATTCCACGAAAGCGGCTTGCCGACGACCGGGTCTGCCGGGTAGTCCGCCGGAACAGGCATACGTTTATACGCATCGGAATTTCCTGCATTGCCGAACTCATCGGCGAGCATCTGGGGGTTGGGAGCCTGCTCAATGTTGTTGCCGTTCCAGATACCTCCATTGATCAATATATTTTTGTTTCCGTTGACGTGGTCGCTGTTGGTGAGCATCGGAGCGTTGCTCTTTGCAGCAAGGCGCACTTCAGTAAAGCGTCCGAGCACTAACTCGGTGTCTGAATGGATTTTAAGAGTCGCTGATATCAGATAAAACTTTTCAGGTTCAGGAAGAGCGACCAGCCCTCCTTTATCAAGCATCTCCTGAATAGCAGCTGTATCGTCATTAACTCCGTCGCCGTAAAGAGCATATTTCATATCTGTCCTCATAAATTGATTTGTTTTTTGAACCAGTGGAGCTTAATATAACACCATTTATAAATAAAATCAACTTACGTTTCTTGCTTTTGCAACTTTGGACGGATATATTAATAACCGTAGCTATAATAAACGGAGAACTTACCATGAAACATAAAAAACCGCTTATCGGAGTGACCCCGCTGTACGATCCAGAAACCGACAAATGGTGGATGCAGAAGCCCTACATGGCGCACGTTGAAGCCAATGGCGGAATTCCGCTTATGATACAGCCGACCACAAATATCGCCACGCTCGAAGAGACGATCAAGATGCTTGACGGAATTTTGCTCACCGGAGGTCCGGACGTCGATCCGGCTTATTACGGCGAAAAAAAGCTTCCGGAGTGTGGCTACATCTGCCGTGAGCGTGATGAGATAGACTGCTTTATCGCCAGAAGAGCTATGGAGCTGGATATTCCGATATTCGGAATCTGCCGCGGACACCAGGTCATCAATGCCGCGCTCGGAGGCGCGTTGTATCAGGACATTCCCTCCCAGGTCGCCAGCAAGATCAACCACCGCCCCGGAGACCCTCAGCCCAATGGCGCGCATGATATAACTTTCAAAAAAGACTGCGTCATGGGCAAATATCTCGGTGAAACAAAATTCCACGTCAACAGCTATCACCATCAGGCGGTCAAAACTCCGGCTCCCGGAATCGAGATCGCCGCAGTCTGCGACGACGGAGTGGTAGAAGCGATATACCATAAAGAAAAGAGATTTGTCTGGGGCGTTCAATGGCATCCGGAAAAATGCCCCATCGACACTCCCTTGAGCATAAAACTCTTCACCGCATTTATCGAAGCCTGCAAATAATGGAACTTGAACTGCTCGACAACGTTCTCTGCAAATTAAAACAGAACTCTTCCGTCCTGACCGGACCGGGAGACGACTGCGCCGTCGTCAAAATCGGCGGAGAAAATCTGCTGCTCGCGGTCGATCAGCTCACAATGGATGTCCATTTCACCCAAGACACTTCTCCTGAACGCGCAGGAGCGAAACTTGTCAAACGAAATTTGAGCGATATCGCTGCCATGGGAGGTACTCCATTATGGATGCTGCTTACCATAAACAACGGCGGTTGCTCTGAAAAGTGGCTCGAGCGTTTCATCCTCGGAGCTGAAAACTGCGCAGAATCGTATGACGTTCCCATCGTGGGCGGAGACACCTCTTCCATGCCGGGAACAGGATTTTCCGCCTCGATAACCATTGCAGGAAGAGCCGAAACTCCAGTTCTCCGCTCCGGCGCGCAGGAGAACGACGGCGTTTATGTCACAGGACTTGTCGGAAACAGTTTTGCGAGCGGTCACCATCTGGATTTTCTTCCGCAGCTCGATGAAGGCAGATTTCTCTCAAAGTACGCCAGCGCGATGATGGACATAAGCGACGGGCTGCTGCTCGATATCAGCCGCATGGCTCGAGCTTCCCGGGCTGATTTCTTTATCGATCCGCAGAAAGTCTTGCTGCGAAGCGGAGCCGCTCTGCCCGGTGCGCTCAGAGACGGCGAGGATCACGGGCTTATATTTACTTCATGCAGTGATGTGAGAGATGAATTTACACAACGTTTTCCTGCTACTCCCATCGCAAGGATCGGCTGGGTGGGCTCCGGCAGAGGCGTTGTCTGGAACTTGAATAACGATCAACCTTTTGATATGAAGAACTCCGGTTATGAACACTGAAAAAATCACCACCCGCTCGTTTGAAGAGACGGAAAACGCCGGTTTCGCCCTGGCGAAATCCCTCGGTCTCAACTCCACAGTCCTGCTTTTCGGAAATCTCGGAGCAGGCAAAACCGTATTTTCCCGCGGATTTGCCCGCGGGCTCGGAATCACAGAACCCGTTTCAAGCCCAACCTACACCATCGTTCAGGAGTATGATATTCCAACTGGAGGCAGGCTCTATCATCTTGATTTGTACCGCATAAGCGGAGTCGAATCTGCCCTCGCGTTCGGAGTCGATGAGTTTATCGACGATGACAATGCAATAAGGCTTATTGAGTGGCCCATGCGTATAGATGGTATCCTTCCTGACAACTGTATCAAAGTCACCATCAGCCACATTGATGATGAAACCAGAACCATTGAAATAGAAAAATGACTTTTTTCCGGAAAAGCTGGAACTGTGATGTATCGGCACCCGTTCTCGCGGGAATCCTCTTCGCCGCGGTATCGCTGTTCATCTATCCTGTTCCGCAGCTGTTCTGCGACAGTCAGAACGTCGAAAAACTGCTGATATTCAACTGCTGCGCGGGAGGAATTTTTGTTGCTTTTTCTCTCGCGCTGTTGGCAAATACGACTCCATACACCGGAATCAAAGAGAAAATAGGAATATCTCTCCCGGATAAAAAAACTCTGCTGCAATCGCTGCTCGCAGCTCCCTGTCTGCTCGGTGTTACTGCCCTCATCACCTGGCATTGGAAATACACGCTAAACCGTCTCGACATCCCCTTTGCAACCAAACAATGGATGATCGAACACATATCTTGCGATGCTCCGTTCAAACTCTTTCTGATGTTTGTCCTGGTGGTGATCGTCTGCCCGATAGCCGAGGAGCTGATTTTCAGGCGCACGATATTCGGACTCGCAGAAAAAGCCTTCGGAGCCAATGCCGCAGGTTTTATTACAGCAGGTATTTTTTCAGCTGCACACAGCTTTCTTGCCGGAGCTCCGGGGCTGCTCATTATGGGACTTGCCTTTCAATGGATATACTCCCGGAAAGGAAACCTCGCAGCATCGATCATTCTGCACAGCGCCTGCAATGCCATCACCCTTGCTCTGGCAACGGCTGCCGCATTTTATTTCCGGTAATAATTTTTATCTTTGATACAGATAAGCAGAGCGTAAATCGTTCCAGGAAGCCAACCGAACAGCGTAAATACCGCCGTCAGTATCACAACTCCGCATCCCTTATCGAGAACCGCAAGCGGAGGGCATATCAGGCAGAGCAAATAACGCACAATAAGTCCGAGAATATCACCGCCAGTTACATTGACCCGGTTAGACATCAGTCTCAGTCTCCTATCTTCTTTTTGTCAGAAGCACAGATTATAAGCGCAACGATCGTTCCCGGAAGCCAGCCGAGAGCGGTCAGCAGCAGTACCAGCAAAATAGTTCCGCATCCCTTGTCGAAAACCGCAAGCGGAGGGAATATAAAACACAAAAGAAGTCTGATAATAAAATCCATGATTCAAAAACCCTTTTCTATTTTTTCATTTCTAATTATGACTGCTCCGAGAATGACTCCGGGCAGGAAAAACACAAACAGCAGCGGAAACAGCATGATGACGGCGGTCATCACTCCGTAACCGAAAACAATCATCCGGTTCGCCGCGGCGATCTTACGACATTCGGCAAACGAATAACCTCCGGAAAACCATGCCGCAGCGCAATAACTTACTCCGAAACGCGCTCCCATGCTCAAAAGTATGATGAGCTGCCCCGCCACCGGAAGAAATATCGTCAGAAATGAGAGCAGCAAAAACAATACTACCGTTCCTATGCTGTAAAGTGCGGAGCTCAGCAGAAAACCTGCTCCGGATGAAAATGTGCGCCGCACAGGAGTACGAGCGTATTTTTGCTCCTCATAAACTTCGACCATACGGTCAAAAAAGAGTGCTCCGGCGATCTCGTACACCGCGCTGCAAGTGGTGACAGCAAAAACTCCGGCAAGCACCAGAAACAGGAAAATAAAAAATCCCGGAGCTATCTCGACTGTCCATCTGAGCCATTCCGGAAGCATCCTGAAAAAACTGTCGAGCTGCTGTACCGTTTTCTCTGCGCCTAATACCGCCAGCACAACGACGAGCAGATAAAATCCCAGCACAAACAGCATCGGCAAAACGGCGTAACGCCACAGCCTGCGTTCGGAGTAAAATGCTGATACTCCGCGCAAGACGCATGATGTGCCGTAATAAAAATCTTTAAACATTCTATTGATATCCCCGTTTCGTTTTTAATATAACGCCTCTCACCGCAAAAGCAAACCCAATACTCATTTTTTCAACAATTCGCTATCTGGAAAATACACGACCGCCGCGGCGCAGATGCAAGGCGCGAGATTGACCGCGGGGCGCCGCCGCCGTTCAGATCGTCTCACAACATTTGAAATATTAACCAACAATTCGCTATCTGGAAAAAATTATCAAAAAAATTCCGCTTTGCGCGTTTTTCGATTTGCAAGACTCAAAAATATCGTTATATTTAGTTATTGACAGGTATCAGGTATTTTTTCAGACACAAAAACAATCAAAAGGAGAAATAAAAATGAAAAAATCAGTCGTCTGCGCCGCCTTCGCCGCAATCTTCGCTCTTTCCGGATGCACCATGATCGAATCCACCCAGAAGTTCAACGCCGTCCAGCTCGGAACTCAGACCGAGAAGCACGTCTGCCAGAGCTTCGTGCAGATCCCCGGATACTTCTTCCTCGGACTTCCCATCTTCGTCGGCAGCGCCAAGGGTGATGGTCAGACCACCATGTTCCGCTACAATGTCACCACCGAGAACGCCATGTTCCTGCTGACCCGCGAAGTCAAATCCAAAGGCGCAAGCCGCCTCATCAACGTCAATGTCCGCATGACTGAGCAGCCCATGATGCTGCCCTTCGTCAGCTACAGAACCGTTCAGGCTTCCGGAACCGGTGTCGGCAACCGCCGCGCCTCCGATATGCAGATGCAGTAATCTATGGCTATTGACGCAGACACCAAGACCTTTGTTCTCGACACCAATGTTCTGCTGCACAGCGCACAGAGCATTGAGTCTTTCCAGGATCACGACGTCGTTATTCCGATGGCGGTGATCGAGGAGCTTGACAAGTTCAAGAAAAACTCCGATGAGCTCGGACGCAATGCCCGCAGAGTCATCAGAACCTTGGACCGTCTGCGTGAACTCACCTCCTCCGAACCCGGAAGTCTGCGTCTCGGAGTGAAACTCAATTTGATAAATCCTACCGCAAATGGCAGGCTTTTTGTTTTAAGCGCTCCCAATCTCAGCTCAGATGACCCGGTCAGGCGCAGCGTTGACAACGTCTTCGGCAGCGAACTCGATCTTCAAAGTCCGGATAACCGTATTCTGCGGATCGCGGCTTTACTCAAAAACGATGGCAGAGATGTCGTCTTTATCAGCAAAGATATCAACCTGCGCCTCAAAGCCGATGCCCTCGGACTCAAAGTTATGGATTATGAGCGCGGAAAAGTCAACAACGACTCCCTCTACACCGGATTCGCAACCCGCTCTGTCGATGATGAACAGATAAATCTGCTCTACCGCGACCGTCAGATTTCCATTGATGATCCGGAACTGTTGGCAAATCAATTTCTGGTCCTGAACGCCCAAAGCAATCCCAAGCACTCTGCCCTCTGCCGCTATGACGCAGAACAGAAAAATATCAGGCTCGTATCAAACTACTCCGAAGGCGTCTGGAACATCCTTCCGCGCAACAAAGAACAGAAAATGGCATTCGATCTTCTGCTCGATCCCGATATTCAGCTCGTCACCCTCATCGGAGGCGCCGGTACCGGCAAAACCCTGCTCGCCCTCGCCGCAGGTCTCCAGCAAGTCCTCAACTCCCAGCTCTACGATAAAATCTCTGTCTCCCGCCCCATCGTTCCGCTCGGAAACGATATCGGTTTCCTCCCGGGAAGCAAGGACGCAAAACTCTCGACCTGGATGCAGCCCATTTTCGATAACCTCGATCTCCTGCTCAGTCAGGAAAACGAAAAGAAAAACAAAAGCAGCTCCCGGTACTCCTCAGAGTCGCTCCAGAATATGCACAAACTCGAACTCGAAGCCCTTACCTATATCCGCGGAAGAAGCATCCAAAGACAGTACGTCATCATCGACGAAGCTCAAAACCTCACTCCGCATGAAGTGAAAACCATCATCAGCCGCTGCGGAAACGATACCAAAATGATCCTCACCGGAGACCCCTACCAAATCGATAACCCCTACCTCGACGCCTCCAGCAACGGTCTCTGCTACACCGTCGAAAAACTCAAAGGCGAAAACATCTTCGGACATATCACCCTCGCCAAAAGCGAACGCGGCAAACTCGCCGCCCTCGCGGCGAAGAAGCTTTAGGGGGTGGGAATCGGGGGAGAGAGGGAAAACTTCTTTTCGCGTGAAAAGAAGTTTTCCCTCTCTCCCCCGAACCCCCTCTCTCCTTTTCAAGAAAAGCGGGGTAATTGCGCCTTCCGTTGGGCGGCGCTCGTTTGAGTTTTGCTTACGCTTTGTTTTTTTTGCTTGCGCTTGTTTGCGCCTTCCGTTGGTCGGCGCGTTTTTTGCTACGCGTTTTATTTTTTTGCTTACGCTTTGTTTTTTGCGCCTCCCTTTGGGCGGCGCTTTTTTACTTCAGGAGACCGGGAAGTTCCTTGGCTTCTTTCCAGATTTTGGAAAATGAGTCGTTGAGAAGTTTTACTGCCTCGGATTTTTTTCCTTTTTTCATCAGCTCTTTCGCTGCTGCAAGATCTTTTTTGTAGGCTGCGATTGATTTTTCTTCAAACTTGAGCCACTCGGCGGGTACATCTACACGCACTCCGTCTTTGTTCATCCTTTTATAGCTTGCTGATGAAAGTTTGACTGTCGCCATCTCTTCAGGAAGCTCCTTTATACAGATCGGCAGCGGAAGCAGCACCGTATGACGCGGGCATCCCACCAGCAGATAAGCTGTCGTCAGCACCTCAGGATAATCTCTATCCACCACAAATGTCGAAGCTGAATTCGTCCATGTGCAGCAGAGTGAACGGCGGATAAACAGATTGTCGGTATCCACTTTGCGGGACAGCGCAAGTATGTCCATCACGTCAACTTTTCCGCGGGCGGAAAAAGCTTCGTTAAACGCCTTGCGGACAGCGTATTCACGCGCTGATTCGACAGCATGGGTATAATAGTCAGTCAAAGCATATTTTTCCAGTCCGGGCAGATGCCAGATATTTGCTCTTGCAACGTAACCGGTATTACATTTCTGCACCTGCCAGAAGTGAGCTGTGCACTCAACAAGATAACCCTCCTTGGGATCGGCAAAGAAAAATATCGAACCTTTGTCTCCGTGCTGGTAATCCTCTTTTTTCAGAAAGTCGATGAGTTTATCCACCGCCTGCGCAGATGTATCGCAGGTACTGATGATAGCTTCAAGTATAAGCGTTGTACCTTTTCCGTTTTTATTGGTACTGTTATCGGTACACTTCTCTCCGCCATTCATTACTCCGGCAAGTCCGGAAGAGTTTACTGCCATGCAATAGCCCTTATCTCCGCCCATTCCGATCCAGTTGCGTTTTGCTCCGTCATTTCCGAGTCTCACTTTGACGTTACGGCTCTGGGAGTCGCGGCTCTTATGAAGAATAACGGTGTTTTCACCTGTCATATCAGGGAAAATCATCCAGCTTGTACATTCGTGAGGAGGAACTGGCTCCGCAGCAAGTGAAAACAGCAGCGCAAATACGGAAAACAAACATAATGTCTTGACTGATCTCATTTTTCTTCCTTTCTCTTAATACAAAAGCTTTGTTCCCGATATGGGGAGATGATGCGGGGAAAGCGGGAAAACTTCTT
The DNA here is from genome assembly GCA_015061775.1 of Lentisphaerota bacterium. Taxonomy (GTDB): domain Bacteria; phylum Verrucomicrobiota; class Lentisphaeria; order Victivallales; family Victivallaceae; genus UBA1784. The sequence continues at coordinate 79,946 of SUVY01000005.1, forward strand.
TTCACGAGAAAAGAAGTTTTCCCGCTCTCCCCGCGCCCCTCTCTCCCTTTCAAGATATTATGAGAGACACAAGAGGTCTCTCATTTTTTATGCCTGAAAAACAAAAAGTGGTTTGCCTCTTGATAAAAATGGATTTATGTTAAATCCGAGA
>SUVY01000006.1 GCA_015061775.1 Lentisphaerota bacterium
TCATGTATCCAGAGGTGCAGGGGACTCTCCCCTGCCGGGAGATTTTTAAGAGGCAAGCAGCCTCTTAAACTCCCTCACCATACGATGCTGAAACAATAAGGTTTTGCCCTTTTTCCCGAACTGTACACCTTGTATTGTTATTCCGCATGATGTATATTTAGCCATCTGCAACTTTTTCAATATGAGGTATCCGGATGAATTCTGTCAAACTGCATCTTAATGGAAATGTTCTGGCCGCTGAAAGCTCCTGCGGAGTTGCAAAACGCTTTGATTTTCCCGCAGCGGCGATCTCTGTGGATGGCGTAAGAGTCGAAGCATCAACTCCCGTCGGTACTCCGCTCAAGCTGGACAACGGCGGCTGGCAGGCTCTGTTTGCAGACCGGAACTTCAACTTCAAAGTGACAGTATATCCGGCTGAGCAGGGCAGCTGGTTTTTCAAGCAGGTGGAGATCACGACCGACCTTTCTCGCCCGCCGACTCCGGACTATGTGGAAGTGGATTTTCAAAAGCAGGCGGTTTCCAATCTTGAGTCACGCGGCTATATGTGCAGCGGCACAGACATTCAATCTATCGTCAACGAAGAGGAGGGGCACGGTATCGTTCCGGGCTGCGGCTATCCTCTGGTCGCAGATGATATGTTTACCGGAATCGAGCACCCTGCCGCATACAACACCATTGTCTCTGAAAAAGACGGAGTTTATCAATGGTATCTCCGGCACTTCCCCGTCTGGCAGAATTCCGTTATCACCTCATGCCGCGCCGTCATCGCCCTCGGAGACGATCCGCGGACTCTGTTATTTGATTATATAGACACCTTCCGGCTTCCCGTCAGAAAGACTCCTGCGGTCGCATTCAACACCTTCTGGAGCGATCCTTATCAGGGAAACTATGAATATAATGTCACCCAAGAGAGCTATATCAGTCTCTTGAACGCCTTCCGGAAGCTTGATCTGCGTCCTGAGTTATACTCTCTCGACGCGGGCTGGCAGGACAGGCAAAGCATCCTGCGCGCCAAAGAGTCCTACGGCGGAGAGCAGGAGTTGATCAGCATTGCACAAAAGTTCCGCGCTGCCGGTTCCGACCTCTCTCTCTGGGTATCGCCCAACGGTCCAGTGGGTATATCCACAGACTATCTGCGCTCTCAGGGCTTTGAAGTCGGCGAAGGCAAAAGCTGTCACTACTGTTACGGCTCCTACGGAGTTCTGCTCGACAAAAAATTAGAAGACGCCTTGACCGAACGCGTCCGTGAACTCGTCTCTCAGGAGTACTCCGTGCGTCACTTCAAAGTTGACTGGGACAATGAGTGTGCGTCAAACGACGCATTCTCCGAAAAGTATCCCACCCGTAACCATGTGCGCGAAGCGACTCTCGACATCATGGCGCGCATCAATCAGGCGGCAAGAGACATCTGTCCGGAGATCCTCACACGCAATGGCCGCTGGCCCTCTCCGTGGTATCTCGACCGCTCCAGCCACGTCTCGCTTCCCAACTGCGGAGACAGCGAATTCGCCTCTCTGCCTGCCCTCAGTCAGCGCGATGCCGGAACCAACCACCGCGATCTTATATACTGGTGTGTTTTTGTCCGCGACAAAACGATTTTTCCGCTCGACGTATTCGACAATCACGAGTTTGCCCACTCGCTTCGCAACCCGTTTCAGGAGACTCCGGGAGTCTGGAGCAACACCTGTGTCTGGGCGGTCATGCGCGGCACATCATATCATCAGCTCGCCCTCATGCCGGAGTCCCTCGAAGATTGGCAGGCTGATATCCTCAGGCATACTCTTGCCATGCTGAGGGAAAACACTCAGCGGATCGTAACTCCGCGCTCCCGCATGATCGGAGACAATCCTGGAAACGGCGGTATTTACGGTTTCGTCCATCCCGCTCCCGACGGCAGCTGCACCCTCGCTCTGCGCAACGCCTCCCCGCTTCCGCAGGAGTACATCCTTCCGGACGAAGCCCCCTTCTATGAGCAGAGCTACCCGGACTGCCGCCGCTTTAAAGCTGGAGAAAAGGTCCTGTTCGCTCCGCATGAAGTCAAAGTGCTCAACGGAACCATTTCCGATAAGCCGCTTTTTGCCTATTACCCCTGCCAGCTCACCAAAGAGCCCGATGGCTCTTGCCGCTGTTTCCTTCCGGCTTCTGCACGTCCTGACGTTCTGCCTATCCACCAGATCCCGGAACTCAAACAGTGTTATTGCAACACGGATTTTAAGGAGGAGCTCACCGAATTTACCTTCGGAGTCATGGTACCGTGGCGTATGCGCGAATTCAAAGCTGTTTTCAAAATAGCCAAAGCCGACTGCACCGCCGCCGATATAGAAGTGAGAACCTCCCGCATGAAAGACTGCAGAACCAGCGCATACTCAATACCCTTTGCCGAGATTCCCTACGGAATCCCCGGAGCAGGGCAGCGCAAAAATCCCGACACTTACCCCGGGAAAAACTGCCGCTACTTCACAGCAGACCTTCCCCAGGGCGGAGAGGTTTTCTTCAGCATCACCCTGAAAAGAAAAGATATATCACCCGGGGATATCGAACTCTGGGTCTCCGGTTACGAAGCTCCGGCACGCTCTCCGGAACTAACATCCCCCACCATCACACCACCCCTGCTCCCCCTCCCATTCCCTCCGGGCTTCCCCCGCAGTCTGCGTTTGTTGTAAGGAGAGAAAAGGGGTTGTTTTTTGGGCGTCGGGGAAAGGGCGAAAACTTTTTTTCGCGTGAAAAAAAGTTTTCGCCCTCTCCCCAAACCCCTCTCCCACTTTCAAAAAAAGCGTTTTTGTGGTGTCGCGCCCTCCCGTTGGTCGGGCTTGATCGGGGGACAGCGGTCTCGTTTCCGCCCCGGCATAGATTTGCGTTGGCTGGCGTGCAGAGTAGTTTTGTATGTTTCCTAACGAACGTTCCCACCCAGTTGGTCGCCCCCGGGTATGCTGTACGCGTTTGTTTGCGGCGCGGCTTGGCGATGCCGGGCTCTTTGTGCAACGGCGATTGTTGGCGTCTTTTACTTTTCGGCTTTGTTTCCCATCCCGGGAGATAATCACGACCGCCGCGACGCAGCAGCAAGGCGCGAGATTGCACACGGGGCGACGACGTCGGTCATCTTTCTTCACAACATTCGAGATATTAACACTTTATAAATAATAATCGTATAAGAACTCCGCTTTTCTTGAAGTGGGAAGGGGGCGCGGGGGAAGGGAGAAACCTCTTTTCCCGTGAAAAGAAGTTTCTCCCTTCCCCCGCATCATCTCCCCATACCAAAAACCTACTTTTTCTTGGCGCGTGCCGGAGCGGATGGGCGGACTGTTATAGCTGAAATTTTGCTTTCTGCTGATACTGAGCGGAGATTGAGACGTGCTTTTATGAAATAGCGGCGTTCGGTTCCGGGTTTGACGATGAGGTGTTCGAGGAAGGGGAGCGGAACATCGACCGATACAAACATTTTTGCTCCGAGTTTGAGCGGATAGCGCATGACAGGGCGTTTGGGAACGACAGTATAGGTGACCCAGCGGTCCTCTTCCGGGCCGGCCTGCTGCGGAAACCATATCTGGCAAGACACTTCGATATTGTCCGCTTCGTTGGTGAACCACTCCGGAATACTCACAGGAGTATTGTTCAAATTCCGCAGGATAAAGGTGATTTTTTTATCTTTGCCTGCAATAAGTTCCGGAGTTCCCGATACAGCAAGCTCAAGTTTGGCTCCTTCGACCTCAGGAAAAGTCTGACGGTCAACAGCTCCGAGATGGCTTTTCATTTTTTCGACTTTTTCCACCCGGCTCTGGCATCCTGAAAGCATGAGGGCGCACAACATACTGAAGACAAAAAATATTTTCATGGCAAATTTCCTCTGGATTGGATTTGTTGTATTCCTGTAACAAAGCTGCAGTACTATAATAAGATACTGCTGTCAATACGATTTGTCAAATATATAATGCGCTTTTTCTGTGGTTACCTCATGAAAGGAAGATACACGCTGTTCCGGGAGTTGTATGCGCTGCGGGAAAGAAAAAAACTGCGGTAAAAAATTAAATTTCTCCTTGAAAAAATCGTATTTTACGAATATATTTTATGATAACAAAACACTTTTTTCAAGTGAGGTTTTTATGAAACAGACTCCCGAAACAGTAGTCCTTTTGAATTTCGGATGCACCGACATCCAGAAGTTCGCCCGCGCGATCCGGGACAAGCACATCTACACGATGGTAATGCCCTACACAGTCACCGCTGAGCGCGTCATGCAGGAAAATCCTGTCGGTCTGATCGTCTGTGCCGATGCCGGCACTCCTGACCGCAGCGATGCCAAAGCCAAATTTTCCGCTCTCAACCTGCCGATGCTTGACCTTGCCGGCAAAGAATTGTGCGCCGCTAAGGCGGTCGATTTCTGCGTCAACGAGTGCAAATGCTCATGCAGCTGGGTGATGGATAAATTCATCGACGAAGCAGTTGCCGACATCCGCAACCAGGTCGGAGACGCCAAAGTTGTCCTCGGACTCTCCGGAGGAGTTGACTCCTCTGTCGTAGCCGCCCTCATCCACAAGGCGATCGGAGACCAGCTCACCTGCGTCTTCGTCAATCACGGTCTGCTCCGCAAACACGAGCCCGAAATGGTTCAGGAGGTCTTTGCGCGTAACTTCAACATGAATCTCTGCTATGTCGATGCCAGCGACCGCTTCCTTGATAAGCTCAAAGGAGTCGCCGATCCCGAGCAGAAACGCAAAATCATCGGTAAAGAATTCATCGAAGTCTTTGCCGAAGCCGCCGCAAAGATCGATGCGCCCTTCCTCGGACAGGGAACCATCTACCCCGATATTCTTGAGAGCATTCCGCTCGACGGAGATCCCAACGCGGTCATCAAGAGTCACCACAACGTCGGCGGACTTCCGGAAAACATGAAGTTCAAACTCGTCGAGCCTGTCGAGAGACTTTTCAAGGATGAAGTTCGTGAAGTCGGCAGACTCCTCGGACTGCCCTCCGAGCTGCTCGACCGTCATCCCTTCCCGGGTCCCTCCCTTGGAGTCAGACACGTGGGAGCCATTGAGCGCGATACTCTCGAAATTCTCCGTAATGCCGATAATATCGTTACAGAAGAGCTCCTCAAGTCCGGCTGGTACCACAAGACCTGGCAGACCTTTGCCATCTTCGTGCCCGTCAAGACCGTCGGAATCAAAAACGGTAAACGTTCATACGATTATGTTATCGCTATCCGCTCGATCAACAGTGTGGATGCGGTCACAGCGCAAGTCGTCCACCTTCCCTGGGAACTTCTCGATACCATGATGAGCCGCATCATCAAAGAAGTCGATGGAGTCAACCGTGTCGTTTACGACATCACCGCCAAACCCCCGGGCACAATCGAGTGGGAATAATTTTCCCCTCCAAAAAAAATGGAAACGCCTCAAAACGTTTCCGTTTTTTTATTGAAGAAATTGAAGGGGGATAGTTGGGGGAGGTTTTGTTTGCGCTTCGTGCGCTTTTTTTGCGCTGTCGCTGGGCAGCCTCGCTTGCGCTTCGCGCGCTTTTTTGCGCTGTCGCGCGGCAGCCTCGCTTGCGCTTCGCGCTCGCTCGCAACGTGCTGCGTGGGCGGTTTTGCTGGCGCAAAACTGCGCCGGAGGTTTTGTTTGCGCTTCGCGCTTTTTTTTATGTCTCGCTTTGCTGGGCAAAGCTCGGAATTGAGGAGACAACTTTGTTGTAACAAAGTTTTCCCCTCAAACTCCCTTTTCAAAGAACTTTGGGTACTTTTGTTATTTAGATCAGGCGGGGTTTCGGCGCATCGTTTTCCGGATACTCTATTGTCTCCACCGCCTCAAATTTTCCGTCGATCTCATAGTAGAGCTGATCTCCGCAAACCGCGTATTTGCCCAGCGAAAAATCCGCCACTACCTTCGGGAATATCACATGGTCTCCGTGGTATTTCAGCTCCTCAAGACTCGCATCTGCCACCTCTCTCAAGCGGTCGGTCGGCGTCACTCCCGGAATTCTTATCTCATACAGTTTTTTTAAACGGGATATTATCGCTCCATCCAGTTTGGGCGCGATCGGAGCCGATACCCCGAGAATAGGACCTGAATCCATATCGCTGTTTCCGTCTCCTGAATAGGGTTGCGCCAGTATCACGCTGCTTCTCAGTCCGGATACTCCATCGAGTATTGCCATCTCCACCGGAAGATGGTGCAGTCCTGTATAAAGTCTTCTGCCGCTCTCATCCGTCGCTGTAAGGTCTCCGGGATGCACGTTGAGCAGCGGAAGCTTCGCCGCAAGATTCGTCAGCGGAATAAAACCTGCCAACGCTCCAAAATCCGGTGAAAACGGCTCGATAGCCTTTTCCAGTTCTGCATTCCACAGGTTTCTCAGCTCTCTTCTGCGCGGAGTATCCAGGCGGATGCTGCTCTCTCCGTTTTTGCGGTAGAAGTCGAATATATCGCACTCCACAAGAGGAAGATGGTACATCGACGCTATCTCTCGCGCCCGGCATCTCTCAGGACGGTCGGTCACCAGAGCACAGATATTGAATGGAGAGTTTTCCATCCTCGATGCCCGGATCAGCACTTCGGCATTGCTTCCTGAGCCGCTCATCAGCACGATCACCCGAGCCTGCCGGTCGAGTTTCGGAAAAAGTCTTTTCGGTGTTGTCATTTTATTCCGCCTTTCTTATAGTTTTCACGCGCCGCACAGAGTGCTGCAGCGTCTCCGGTACTTTCCCCCAGCTGCGCCGGAACTATTTTCACATCGCGCAGGTTATTGGAAAGTGCCTCTTTTTTCAGTATTTCTTCCATCGCCGGACGCAGAAACTCTCCGCTCCTGACGAATATGCTGCCTATTGCTATTACTTCGGGGTTGAAGAGGTCGATTGCTATCGACAATCCCCTGCCGAGCATCTCTCCGCTCTTGCGGAATATCGCAAGTGCATCGGAATCCCCTTCACGCGCAAGCTCTCCGAGCCTTTTGGCGTCGAGCTTTGATATCGCTTCTTCATCCATTGCCCAGCTCACAGGATTCCCTGCCGCAAGCCGCTCTGACGCCAAGTTCTGCATCTGCCGCGCCAGACCTGCTCCTGAACAGAAGCCCTCAAAGGAGCCGGCTTTGCCGTACCCCACGGGTCCGTCATCTGCGAGGGTGATGTGTCCGAGCTCTCCTGCGTTGCCGCTTGCTCCGTAGAGCAGTCTGCCGTCGATGATGACTCCTGCTCCAAGCCCGGTGCCGAAGGTGAGAAAGAGCATATTGTCAACGCCTCTGCCTGCTCCATATCTCCACTCGGCAAGAGCACCTGCGTTGGCATCGTTTTCAAGATAGCTCTCAAGCCCCGTCTGCTCAGAAGCCCAACGGCAGATTGGAATATCATCCCATCCGGGAAGATTGGGAGGTGACTGTATCAATCCGAGCTTTGAATTGAGCGGTCCGCCGCAAGATATTCCGAGGGCAGCGGGTTTTTCTCCTGTCTCTTTTATTATCTCTTCAAGCTCTCTGCCCAGACGAAAAACACACTCTCTGGCATTTTTGCACTCTGAAGTGGCAAAACGGCGTTTTTCCAATACTTTAAATTCGCGGTCATCGAGATATCCCACGAGGCTTGCGCACTTGGTTCCGCCTATATCATAAGCTGCAAAAATATTGCTGTTTTTCATATCACTCCTGCTCCAGCATCCTGAATACTGCCACCGCCTCGGGATAATCGGGACGCATATCAGGGTTGAATTCAAGCATACTGCGCACCAGGTCTGAAGTCTCCTGTCCGAGCTCAGGAGCCATCTTGTAAAGGTCATCGAACGCCATTCGTCTGCGCTCCTCGTAGAGGTCTATGCTTTCTCCGTTCAGACTGAAGGGAAGTTTTCCTCCCAGCAGCTCGTATGCGGTGACTCCCAGACTGAAAATATCGCCTTTGAAATCCTCTCCGCCTCCGTAGAGGCGCTCGGGGCTCACGTATGCCGGACTTGCCCAGCCGCGGCATGAGGTGACCAGATCCCCGTCGTCGCGGTAGTCGGCAAGATCGAAATCCCCCAGCACCGCTTTGCCTTCCGGAGTTATAAATATATTAGATGGTTTGATATCGTGGTGGACTATTCTCTTTGTATGCGCTATATGCAGTCCTTCACCCACGTCTGCCAGCCAGTTGGCAACTATCCTCCGCTCAGGAAGCTTGCCTGCCTTCATCATGTGCTCGATGTCTCCGCCGGGAAAATACTGCATGGTGATATAGTGTATTCCGTCAATCACTCCGGCGTCATAAACCGGAACTATTCCCGGAGCTCCATCCAGAGCTTTGACCATATTGAACTCCTTGAGGTAACCCTGCTTGAGATCGGGGTCATCGCATCCGGCATCGAGTATCTTGACCGCTACGCGCCTCTCATTGAAGAGATCGACCGCGCGGTATATTTTTGACATTCCTCCCCTGCCGCAAAGTTTCTCGAGCATGAAGTGTCCGAACATTTCCGGAACCCTCAGCGTAAGTCCGCACCGGGGGCAGGAAAATGTCGAAAACGGCTCGAAGTCGCTCACATCGTAACGCGAGCGGCAGCCTTTGCAGTTGATCTTCAGGGGAATATCTGACATTACAGTTCAGCTCCGCAAAAGGTGCACTCTCCTGAAGCGAGCTCGAACCTGCCCAGCGGACGATCCTGTACGATCACGTCGAACATCACATCATTGCGTTTCATCTCGTCGAGTTTTGCGCGTCCTATAGTGCGGACAAAGTCGTAGTCGTTGCACTCGCGGCTCACGTGGCTGAACAGCACCAGACGGGTGCGCCCGGTAACGAGTTTGTCCAGAGCCTCGACTGCATCGCCGTTTTCCAGGTGGCCGTTGCGCCCGGCAATGCGGCGCTTGGTGCGCTCCGGACGGTCGCAGCAGCGCAGTTTTTCCGGACAGTAATTGCACTCGAGCACCAGCACATCGCTGTCGCGCAGGCTGTGTTCAACGTTGCTGTCGAGCATTCCGAGGTCAGTGGCTATACCGATTTTTGTTCCGTCATTGGTCTGGATGGCAAAGCCTACGGGATCGACGGCATCGTGCCGCACCGCAAAGGGGTGGATAAGCATGTCATCAAGCTCAAAAGTGTTGTCGCGCTCAAAGACCACCACCTTGTCCGGAAGTTTGTTGTTGTTTCTCAGGTAATTCACCGTTCCGCTGCTGGCGTAGAGCGGAAGGGAGTAGTTGTTGCACATCACCCGGCATCCGAGATAGTGATCTCCGTGTTCGTGGGTCAGCAGCACAGCCTTGAGTTCTTCAGGAGAAAATCCGACTGCCGCCATACGTTTTTTCAACTCTTTTCCGGAAAATCCGGCATCGACAGCTATTGTGACGCCTCCGGAAGATATTACCATACTGTTTCCGGAGCTTCCTCCTCCGAGCACACCTATTTTTACCATAAACTTGCTTCTCTTTCTTATTACATACTTCTTCAATCGTCAGTCATCTGCATGAGCACCTCGAGAGTCACCCGCTTTTCAGGAGGCGACGGAACTCTTTCAAGCTGGCTGAGCATACGCTCGATGGATTGATCCATTGCATTGATTCCCGAGCGTTTTACTATACGTTTGCCGATAACTCTGCCGTCGGAAGCGATATCAAGTTCGATAAGCACTCCCGGCATCTGTCCTCCCAGCAGGCTTTTCGGGGGATAAGTCCAGCGGCTTTTGAGATAGCGCACCAGATTTTTTCCGTATTTTTCCATCGACTCGCTGGCTCCTCCTCCCGGAGATTTGTTGTCGAATTTTTTGCCGTAGGACTGGGCTGCATCGCGGCTGCCGACCGGAATTTTTGCGTTGTTCTGGCGGCTGTACCCTCTGCCGATCTCGGAGGGTTTGCTGTCAGGACGGTACACTCCGTCATCCTTCGGTTTGGCGGGACGCTTCACCGGTTTGCGATTGTTCCGTCTGGAAACCGGCTTGGCTTTGGGCTTTGCCTTCGGCTTGGCTTTCGGTTTGACTTTGGGTTTTGCCTTCGGTTTGGGCCTGGCTTTGGCTTTCGGTTTGGGCTTCACTTTGGGTTTGGGGATAGCACGCGGGCTCGGAATAGCCGGTTCCGGAGGAGCCGGAGGCTCAGGCGCAGGCGGTTCCGGCATCGGCGGCTCGGGTGCTGGAGGTTCAGGCGCAGGCGGTTCCGGCATCGGCGGCTCAGGCGGAGCCGGCGGAGACATCGGAAGACGCTCCGGAGGTCCTACGACAGGCCCCTTGTTGAGCTGTATCTCACCGAGCTTGACCCGGAAAGGGTTCTCCTTTTTTTCCGGCTTTCTGAATGCTTCACATCCCATTATCAAAAGCGCACAGACGTGGCAGAAGAGCACCGCTGTAAAGAGCAGTACTCTTCCGGTTGATCCGCTTTTGCGTTCCTGATACATTACTGTTTATCCTCCGGCTGGGTGACCAGTATGACGTCGGCAAAGCCGCAGTTTCTGATGAGAGCCATAAGTTCGATGACATCGCGGTATGAGCGGCTGCCGTCGGCGCGCAAAAGCAGTTCGTTTTTGCTTCCGGACGCCTTGAGCTGGGAGAGTTTTTCCACCAGCTGTTCTTTGGTGACCGCCTCTTTATCGAACATGATAGTTCCTTTGGCGGTGATGGTGATGCTTTTGAAATTGTTTTCCGGCAGTTTGTCGCTGTTCATCTTGGGAGCCTTGATGGAAGTGCCGTACTCCATGAGCGGCATGGTGATCATGAAGGCGATGAGCAGCAGGAACGTGAGGTCCAGCAGCGGAGTCACGTCGATCCTGTCAAATGTCTCTGCCTGAAAACGGCGGCGTTTTCTGCGCATGGATATTACCGCCTTTCGGAGTCGATAGCAAGCTGTTCAAGTTTGAGTTCGACCATAAACTCCTCGGTGAAGTTGTCCATCGCAACCGTCAGATTGCGGATGGTTCCGTTGAGGATGTTGTAGCCGACCAGACTCGGAATGGCGACCACCAGACCGGCGACGGTGGTGAGCAGAGCTCCTGCGACACCGGGGGCGAGGGCGGTGAAGTCGGCTTTGCCTGCGGCGGCGATTCCGCAGAACGCCATCATAACTCCCCAGACGGTTCCGAAGAGACCGCAGAAGGGACTCAGGCTGACCAGAGTTCCGAGAAATCCGATACGTTTCTCAAGCTCCTGTATCTGGTGGGACACGGCGCGCTCGAGGACGGCTTCGATAGCTTCGAACTGGGCGGCTGAGAGTTTTACAGGCTGGGCTCCGGCTCCGCTCATATTTATCATGCCGTTGGTTCCGTTTTCGTAGAACTCGAGCAGTTTTTCCACACCCTCGGAGTAGATCGCTCCGATGGGGCCTGCGTCATGGAGACTCTCACGCATAAGGCTCTGGCTGGTAAGATAGCGGGTATTTTCCTTGAAGCGGGCGAGAAAGCGTTTCGATGCCTTGCGTGCACGGTTGAGAGAGATGGCTTTGTCCAGCATGGTAGTCCATGTTGCGACTGATCCGAGAAGCAGTATCAATACTATCGCTTTGCCGACGCTGTCGCTGTTCTGATAGGCGTAATAGACGCCGGGAACCGACGAAAATAACAGAAAAATCATTTAATTTGCCTCCTTATTAAATTTATTAATAAATTTCCCTTGCATAAAATATAGTTGCGGTATTATATTCTACAAGTGACAAATTCAAAAAATTACGGAGATTTTTTATTATGGCTGAAAAACACGTTTTGCTGGGCTTCGATGTCGGGGGTACAAAAATCGGTATCGGACTGGGTACTGAAGATGGAAAAATCCTCGGCAGCTGCCGTATTCCCAACGTTGATACCTACCCTGAAGATATCCTTCCGCAGATGGTGTCTGAGTCAAAACGTCTGGTCTCGGAAGCCGGACTTGAAATGTCTCAGGTCTCCGCGTTCGGAATATCCGTTCCCTTCCCTGCCGACGCGGTCAACGGCATCATGACAGCTCCGACCAACAACAAAAAGTGGCGCAACGTTCCCATTCTGAGCTATCTCAAAGAGGCGCTTGGAATTCCGGGATGTTTCGAGAATGACGCCAACTGCGCCGCGCTCGCTGAATGGTTCTTCGGAGCGGGCAAAGATTGCGAAAACTTTATCTACCTCACCCAGAGCACCGGTATCGGAGCAGGCATAATCGCTTCCGGCCGTCTCATCCGCGGAGGCGGTGCCCTCTCAGCCGGAGAGTGCGGACACATCTGCGTTGAACTTAACGGCAGACAGTGCAACTGCGGAATGAAGGGTTGTTATGAAGCCTACGCCGGAGGCCGTGCCATCGCCAACCGCGTGCGGGAGGAACTCGCCAGTCATCCCGATACAGCCATCCTCAAGTTTGCGGACAATGATCCGGAAAAGATCGATATGATCGCCGTCGAAAAAGCCGTCCGCGCCAACGATGAGTACGCCTGCGCCCTCTGGGAAGAGATGAGTCTCCGCAACGCTCAGGCAATGGGTATGTTCATCAACATTTTCAATCCCGAAAAGATCATCCTCGGAACTCTCGCCTGGGCGGTCGGCGACCTCTATACTGATCCGATCAAAAAATATCTTCCGCAGTTCTGCTGGGCGGAGCCGCTCGAGAAATGCGAGATCGTTCCGAGCGCGCTGCGCCGGGATATCGGCTCCTACGCCGGAATCGCCGCCGCTCTCAACTATCTCAAAGAAAACGCCTGACGATACAGCGGGTGAAGTATGTTCAGCAACAGCGATATAGTTTGTGCAATAGAGCTCGGCACCTCCAAGGTGTCCGCACTCGTCGGAGCAGTCTCAGCTGACGGCGGCGTGGATATCATCGGCAGAGGATGCGTTCAGTCGCAGGGCATCATCAAAGGAGAGATATCCGACGTTCAGCGGGCTGAAAACTGTCTGATCCGCGCTCTCGAAGAGGCAGAGAACTCCTGCGGCGTCCTCGCCAACTGCTGTCTGGTGACCGTTCTGGTCACCGGATGCGATATCGATTCCCAGAGCGGAACCGGCAGCACTGTCATAAAAAACAGCATGGGACAGGTGACCATGAACGAGATCATCGAGGCGGAAGAGAATGCCGAGATCATCAACCTCGTCCATGAGCGCGAGATCATCAATAAGAGCACCTCGTATTATGAGCTCGACAACCGCCGGGTCGAAAACCCCGAAAATATGCCGGGAAGCAGACTCGATGCCCATGTCCATCTTGTCCACGGCATAAGCTCACGGATCAACAACTTCACTTCCCTCGTCCGTAATTGCGGTTTTGAAAACACTGAGATCGAAGTGATATTTTCTCCGCTCGCTTCAAGTTTCGGGATCGTTTCACACTCCGAGCGCGAAAACGGTATCCTGCTCATCGATTTCGGAATGGGCTGCACAGACTACGCTGTGGAATTCAACAACGGAACCACCGGCTCCGGAGTTCTCCAGATCGGCTTCGACCACGTGGCTAACGACCTCGCTGTCGGACTCGAACTGCCCATCGATACCTGCCGCAAGATACTTGCGTCCGGAGAGCTCTTCAAAGCCTACGAAGATAAACGCGAGACTCTCGATTTTCCGACCGGTGTCCATGGTCTGCGCCGGATTCCGAGAGTGAGCTTTGAAACCATCATCGACCAGCGTCTCAGAGAGACTTTTGAGATAGTAAAAGCAAAACTTATCGCGTCGAAAGTTCCGCTCACCTTCGACGGAGGCGTCATCGCCACAGGCGGAGGCAGCCTCTACTATCGCACCAGAGAGATCATCGGCGAGGTGTTCAACGCCCATTGCCAGGTGCGTTCTCCTGCAGACCTGCGCGGAGCGGCAACCGGGTTGGCAAATCCGTGTTTCAGCGCCTCCTGGGGAGCACTCAAGTACGCCGCAGTCTGCCTGAAACGGCAGGGAAACGGAAACGACAATGCTTTCGACCGCCTCGTCAACGGCATCAACCGGATATTCGACAACAGCAAAATCGGACTGGGCAATATACGCAAGTCCTTGAAATTCTGAGGTACCCAAGATGGAAAATGATAAATTCTGCGTTATCGGCGTCGGCGGTGCCGGCTGCAAGATAATTTCGCACATATCCCGGGAACCAGGTGCTGAAAAAATACGTCTCGCCGCCATCGACACCGACAGGAACGATCTCGAAAAATGCAATGTTCCGGATGAAAGCCGCATCCTCGCCGGAGAACTCTGGCGAAACGGAAGAGGCACCGGAGGCAGCGTCATCGACGGTCAGCGCGCTCTTTCGCATGAACGCAAACGCATCGAAGATATGATACAGGACTCCAAAATGGTGCTCATCTGCGCCGGTCTCGGAGGCGGAACCGCCTCAGGAGGTATTCCCATCATTCTCTCATGCGCCTCCAAACTGCACATTCCGACGGTGGTTGTGGTGTCTCTTCCCTTTGCCATCGAAGGAGGGCTGCGCCAGCGCACCAGCGATCAGGCTATCACCAATGAGATCATCCGTATCGCGGATGCGGTCATACCGATCCCCAACGATCTGCTTTTTGCAGGGCTTGATCCTGCTACTCCGCTCGCGGAAGCGTTCCGTCTCGCCGATCTCCAGATGGCTCAGTCGGTCATGGCTCTCTCGACCATACTGCTCTCGGGCAATCTGCTCAGCGCGGGATTTTCAGACTTTTCCTCCCTGCTCTGGCAGAAAAAATCCCATTGCGCTCTCGGAATCGGCGTCGTCGATACCAATACCGGAGACGAATTTACTGCTGAAACCGCTTTTACCAGACTTCTTGAGTCTCCGCTCCTCGGAGGCGCATCAAGGCTTTGCGACGCGGACACCGTCATATTCACGCTCACAGGAGGTGAAGAACTCTCCCTCAGCGATGCCCAGAGCGTCTTTTCTCTGGCGTCAAGCCACATCGGCAAAAAGACCCAGATCATGGTGGGTGCCGCCGTCGATCCGGCTTGGAAAGGAAGATTTCAATTCACCGCCCTCGCCGTGAAATATGAGGACGAACCGATCGCTCCATCATCCTCTCAGGAACGCAGAAAAAGCAAGCGCAAAAACCGTATGGATACCGATGAAAGCGATATGTTCCAGCAGATGCTTCCGCTGTCTGAAAACGAATACAGCCGCGGAATCATGGAAAAAACAACTCCGGTCAGATGGAACGGCGAAGAGCTGGACGTCCCGACTTTCCAGAGGCGGAATCTCACTATCGACACAGGAAAACAGACAACTCCTTGAATATAACCGTTTCAGGTGGTATATTATATCATGCAGAACAACGATACATCAAAACAATATAAAAACTTGAATACAGTTCCGCGGCGGTGGTTCCCGCTGTGGATACTGGATCGCTACATCCTGCGCGAATTCCTGATAAAATACAGTATTCTCATGCTGGTGTTCGTCATTCTGTTCATCCTGAACGACGTATTCAATGATATCCAGGAGTTCCTCGAGGCCCGCGCCGGCTGGAGAGAGATCCTGCTTTATCTGATGTGCAAACTGCCCGGAAACATCCGCTTTATCCTTCCGATATCCATGCTGCTCGGCTGCATGTGGACTATGGCTGAGTTCGGTAAAAACCTCGAAGTCACCGCCATGCGCGCAAGCGGAGTGTCCCTCTTCAGGTGCGGAGGTCCCATCTTCGCCGTCGGTCTGGTCGTGACCTTCATCAATATCTATTTCAATGAGGCACTCATTCCCTACACTCAGAACATGGCTGAGGACATCTACAACCGCCACGCCGACCGCAGAAAAAGCGTCAAGTATCTGCTCGCCTACCGCAGCGATGACAACAAGCGGCATTGGCTCTTCAATACCTTCACGGGAGACACCGACCAGAAAGATGTCACTATCAAAACGTTCTGGCACAAAGATATGGTGCGTCAGCTCCTCGGAGTTCCGGGAACCAAAGAGTTTTCCGACAACATCAGAAAGATTTTCCAGTCGAGAGCCGAGGCGATCCTCGCCCAGACTCCGCAGGAAATGGAGCAGACTGTCATCAAACTGCTCGACGGCAGAAAGATGGATCTTCATGCCAAACTTATAAGCTACGACCGCAAAAACAAATGCTGGATCTTCAACGACGGCTCTTTCGTCAGCTACGACCGTACCGATGAACTGCGCTTTGAAGCAAGCCGCGGAACGTCGATCATGCATCCGGATATGAAATTCCAGACGCTTACTTTCAGCAATGATATGATGCCGGAAACTCCGCGGGATATCATGAATTCGGTCAAAGAAAAGGATGAGCTTCCGACCGTGGTCATCGCCGAACTGGTCAGGAGAAATCCCAATATGCCTGAGCGTGTCAAAGCCATCTATATGACGGTCTTCTTCTACCGTCTGGCATTTCCGTGGGCGTGTTTCCTCTCGGTGTTCCTCGGAATTCCGCTCGCCACCAAAAATGAGCGTACCGGAAGTCTCATGGCGATTATCACCGCCGTCGGACTTATTGTACTCTATATCGTTACTGCACAGATATTCCTCACTCTCGGCAAAGGCGGAATCATCAACCCCGTCATCGCCGGACTTGCCCCGACCCTGGCATTTATAGGCGCAGGAGCATGGAGACTTTTGAGCGACCGCTCCTGATATTGCCATGCAGCTATTTGATACCCACTTTCATTTTTACGGCGATGTCACTCCGCAGGAGTACTGTTCCAATATCAAACTCGCCATAGAGCAGTCGCAAACAGATGTGGAACGCCTCTTTCTCAATGCGGTCGGAGCAAATTTCGGTGAGAGTCTGAAAGCTCAGAGTTTTGCTTCAGCGACAGACGACTGCATATTTTCCTGCGGAGTGCATCCCCACAGCGCAGAGGAGTATCTCGCGGATAGAGCAGATTTCAGCGTATTCAGAAACGACTCCAAACTCGCCGCCGTCGGAGAGCTGGGGCTGGATTACTTCTATGATTACAGCGACAAACGCGCCCAGATCAGCGTGTTTGAGGAGTTTCTCGCTCTTGCCCTCGACTGGAAACTTCCGGCAATAGTGCATATAAGAGATAAAGAATCAGTCTTTGACGCTTACAGCGACGCCTATCAGATACTGAGCGATTTCTCAGCTTCCGGAGGCCGTTTTGTTGTTCACTGCTTTGCCGGAAATCCCTTCTGGGCAGAAAAATTCCTCGCCCTCGGAGCTTTTTGCGGAGTGACCGGAATGGTAACTTTCAAAAAAGCGGAAAACATCCGTGAAAACCTCAAGACCATACCGCTCGATCGCTTGCTCATAGAAACAGACAGTCCATATCTTGCTCCGATTCCCCACCGCGGAAAGGAAAACCATCCCGGTTACCTCGTTTACGTCGCGCGTGAGGCGGCAAAACAGTATGGTGTTTCCACCGAAGACCTCGCCCAAACCACCACCGCCAACGGCAGAAAGCTCTTCAGCTTTTGATAAGGTTGGAGTATTTGGAGTTGGGGAGAGAGCGGAAACTTCTTTTTCCGAAAAAAGAAGTTTCCGCTCTCCCCCCAAGCCCCCCTCTCACCTTCAAGAAAAACGGAGTTCTTATACTGTTATAAATTATAAAGTGGTTTTATTATCTTCCATCGCAGGGAGCAAAGCCTAAAAAAAGAGTCTCTGTCCCCGGTAAGGGCAGAGACTGTGAAATGGGCGAAACTTCGGCTTCAGAGTTCCTGAATGTATTCCATATAGCGGTCAAACAATCCATGCGCCGAGGAGTACATACTGTGCGGGCTCATAAAGTGTGAAAATTCAAAGGTTATAGCCTTGTCAACCTGAGCCTTGCGCGCCGCTTCCAGCTTCAAGCGCATTTTTTCCCATTTAATCGGCAGGAAATTGATGGGCATATCGCGGTCGAAACTTTCGCAATTAGTCCAGCTTTTCATATTGTAACGATCAGCCAGTTCCTTATTGAGGTAGAGGTAATCGAGCAGCTCCTCGTAATCGCAATGGCCATCCTGGAACGCCAGAATATCAACCGCTCCCTTGATACCTGAAAGTATTTCGTCCCAATCCTTCTCATGCTGAGCTATCGTTATCGGATTGTCAGGAAATGCCTTGACTCCCGCGATATACGGGGAAATCATGGTCGGAAGTCCGCCTGAAAGCTCTTTGACGAACTGTCCCAGTCCGGCATAAAGGGGAATGATTCCCGTATATGCACGGGACACTTCGCAATTCAAATACCAGCCTCCGAAACTGGAGTATTTTCCATAACGTTTATACACCTCTTCAGCAACAAACTTGGATATATCCAGCTCTTTGCGGCAGTCGTTCTGCATCCAGTATTTGCCTGAATCATACAATCCGAAGTAAAAAGTCATGCCGTATTTTTCCGCCAGACGCAGAAACATATCCACCAGATCCACCGGAGGACAGTAGCAGTTCATTGTTTTCATGAGATATTCGGAGGGATAGGTCATAAAACGTTTATGACCGCAGCGAATCAATATAACTGTATCGATTTGCGCCTCTTTCATGGCTATAAAGTCGCGTTCCCACTCTTTTTCTCCCCAGTTCTGGTGAGGAATATCGTGGCTGATTTCGTCGAGAAATGTTCCTGTAATTTTCATAATGAAGCATTTGAAAGTTGGTGTTGATATTATATCGTTCTTTGTTTAAAACTCTTCATATTTGCTTTTGCATCCGAGGGTAACTTCGCTGAAAAATATCGGACTTGCGTTTTCATTCCGCAGCTGCATGATGTTTTGGGCATCGAAGCTGTCAAGCAGGGAGACTTTCAGGCGGTACTCATTTACTCCTGTGCCGCTTACGTTATATATGTGATTGGCAGGTATCACCTTGGGGTCGTGATGAGAGTATATGGGAGTCCGCAGCAGGGTCAGACGGATTTTGCCATCCGGCTGAACGTCACAGGCAGAGAAGTTTCCTGTAATCGCCAGACATTTGCCTGATTTGAGTGTCAGGACTGTTGCCCCCTGAACAGGGTACTCTTTGCCGTTGCAGCTCCGCTGGATAAATGCTCCGGGAACGGCATCCTGTCTTGCTGAGACTGGCTCAGAAGGAGTGAATTCGAGCTTTATCAACTGCTGCTGGGCGAGCCAGTTTATGCGGATGAAAAGATCGGTCTGATTGATATCGGCATAGTTGCGGCAGATCTCCTGAATCCTTCCCTCTTTGGAAGAGAAAGTTTTGACCGTATCCTGAAAAAGATGACCGCTGTTTGTGACAAAAGTGTTATCCAGCTCAGGCTCGCTGCCTCCCTGCGACGGATAACGGTCAACGCTGTGGCTCCAGGTGTCGGTAAGATCCTGATAGACCATATAGCGGTGAGATGCTCCGGCAAAGGCGGGAGTTGTAAATTCTCCGTTGCCCTCTTTGCACTCCCTGATGGTTATTATTCTACTCTGACGTGAAGGAATATCAAGTTTAAGAGCGAAGCGGCGCAGGGACATGGCGCACTCGCAAGCTATTTCCTGACTTGGAACGCGTATGTTGTTTTCATCATAGAACTCGTATTTTCTGCCCAGAGCGGGAGTCCAGTTGTATCCCAGCCACGGCTCACACTCAACAAAACCTCTGAAATCCAAATCAGACAGGTTATCAAATACCAGCTGCTGATATTTGCAGGGGGCTATTGAGTTGTTTCTCTGTTTGATGATCGGCTCTATGATTTCATTTGCGGTACTGCGGCAGGCTCCGAGGTCATCGAAGATATCCTGATACGCCGACTTGACCGAGGTTCCGGGAAGAACATCGTGGAATGTTGCCAAAAAGAGCTTTTCCCAGCAGCTGCTGAGCTTAATTTTCTCCTCTTTCACATCGGCATAAGAGCTGTAAGTATCGAGGCAGTTTTCGGCATATTTGAGCAGATTTTCGCTTGTACGCACTCCCTCTTTGATCTCTCTTATCGCGGAGTAGCATCCGACGGCGTGGTGCTGCAACTCATTGTTCCAAACCGGCTTTTCGACATCTTTTACAGCCTCAAAGTAATCATCAGGAGTACTGAATTTGAGTTTGCATCCCGGGATGATATCAGGATTATCCAGCAGAAACTCTATCTCTTTTGCCACCGGGCCGCCGCCGTGGTTTCCCACGCCTGCAAATCCCATGAGGTGCTGCATACCGGGAGCAGTTTCTCCGAGGCTCTCTTCAAAATTGCGTTTTATTCCTTCTCTGAGATCCGGACCAACTGAACAGTATGCTCCTGTGAGGCGATAGGTGTTGAGCTTGCCGCCATTGGCACCGTGCCACTCGAAGAGGTTGCCGGGCAGAGGCAGGACGGCGTTTTCCGGTCTTGACATAACGTAGTTTTCCATTCCGCAGGCGTTCCAGATGTCAGGAATGGTTGCCGCATGGCCGAAGCTGTCAAGGTTGAATCCGGTCTTAACACGGAATCCGAAACGTTTTTCAAAGTAGTTCTGGGCAAACTCTCCCTGACGGAGGAGGGTTTCCGCTTGCGGAAGGTTGCAGTCGGGCTGGATGTAGAAGCCTCCTGTAACGTGCCAACGGCGGTTTTCAATATGCTTTGCTACCCTGCGGAATACTTCAGGAGCACATTTTTCGATGGTTTGATAGAACCACGCCTCTCCGCGGGTGATGAGGATTTCAGGGTAACGGTCAAGCAGGTCGCATCCGGTGCGTGCGGTCGCTATTACTTCATCTATTCCCTGCGTTCTTCGCCATGACCAAACAGGATCAAGGTGTGAGTTGAGGATTATATGTATAGTCTTTTCAGTCATGGTTTCGCTTATCCGGATAATTATTGGGAGTATTGCTGCTTGAGATGTCAATCATTCAGGCGGTGCGTGCCTGAATGAGAAAACAGTTGATTTCAACCCAGAAACGGAACTTTCACGATTCCGGGAAGCCGTGCGAAAGAGTCGGCATCGTGCGAGATGAATTCATTTCTTATAAAGCTGTGGAAACCGATTCCGGCGACCATGGCGGCGTTATCTGTGCAGTATTTGGGCGGAGCGATACGCACTTTGACTCCTTTGGGAGCTTTTTCTGTGATAAGCTGTCTCAGGAGCTTGTTGCATGCGACTCCTCCGGCGAGGACAATCTGTTTTACGTTGAAGTCCTTCGCGGCGAGCATGGTCTTGCGGGTGAGAGTATCGACGACCGCCATCTGATAGGAGGCGACAGTATCATAAAGCAGGGAGTCTTTGATGTTTTTGACTCCGCCGAGCCTCTGGGTGTGGTAGAGCAGCGCGGTTTTGATTCCGCTGAAGCTGAAGTTGTAACGGTGTTCTGGGGCGAGGGGTTTGCCTGCGCCTCCGGTGAGGGGGCGCGGAAAATTGTAGGCTTCGGGATCTCCGTTTTCCGCGACTTTGGAGATGATGGGACCTCCGGGATATCCGAGATCGAGCAGTTTGCTGCCTTTGTCGAGGGCCTCTCCGGCGGCATCGTCGATGGTGCATCCGAGCTGCCGGGCGGTTCCGTCCTCGCTGACGAGAACGAGGGAGGTGTGGCCTCCTGAAACGACCAGAGCGAGCAAGGGATAGCCTGCGGGATCGGTGAGTTCCTCAGCTGTTCCGTCGAGGAAAGCTCCGTAGATATGCGCCATAAAGTGGTTCACACCGACCAGCGGAACGTTGAGGTTTGAAGCAAGTCCCTTGGCATACGACAGGCCGACCAGGAGCGCGGGAATAAGTCCCGGCCCCTGAGTTACGGCGACACAGTCGATATCAGACGCGGAAACTCCAGCCTGGTCAAGAGCCTGAGACACAACGGGATCGAGAGCTTTCAAATGCTCCCTTGCCGCGAGCTCAGGAACCACTCCGCCGAGTTTGGCATGGATGGCGATCTGGCTTGCAACGGCAGATGAGAGGACTTCAAAACCGTCTTTGACGATGGCGCATGCGGTCTCGTCACAGCTGCTTTCAATTCCGAGTATCAGGCTCATGGTGTATCAGATTCCGTTCAGAAGTTGTGTGAAACGAGTCCGTCGCGGAGTTTGGGCTCGAACCAGGTGGATTTGGGAGGCATGATCTCTCCGGCATCTGCGATAGCCATAAGCTGATCGACGGTGACGGCGGGCATGGAAAACGCTACGGCGTACTTTCCGGAGTTGACCAGTTTTTCAAGTTCCTGAGTTCCGCGGATACCGCCGATAAAGTCGATATCCTTGCTGGTGCGGGGGTCGGCGATGTTGAGCATGGGAGCGAGGACGAATTCCTGGAGATAGCTGACATCGAGACTTCCGATGACTCCGAGTGCGGCTATATCGAATTTGGGAACAGCCTTTTTCCAGACTCCGGAGAGATAGAACTTGAACTCTCCGGGAGCGTATGCGTATGCGTCATCAGTTGAGGTGATCTCGAACTTCTCGCTGAGCTTGGAAACAAACTCCTCTTCGCTCATACCGTTGAGGCTCTTTACCACGCGGTTGTAGGGCATGATGGCGAGCTGCTTGGCGGGAAACGCCACGGCGAGGAAGAAGTTGTAGTCCTCTTTTCCGGTATGGGCGGGATTTTTGGGAGCGCACTCTTTGGCAGTACGCGCCGCCGCCGCGCTGCGGTGGTGACCGTCTGCGATGTAGAAGACGGGAACCTCGGTGCTGAAAAGTTCAGAGAGTTCGCAGCTCTTTGCCTCATCGACTCTCCAGAGAGTGTGACGGATGCCGTCCGGAGCGACAAAGTTGAAGAGCGGAGCGTTCTTTGTCTCGGACTCCACGAGGGCGTCGATCTTGTTTGAGTCGCGGTAGGTGAAGAAGGCGGGGCCGGTATGGGAGCGCAGAGTCATGACGTGACGGGTGCGGTCATCCTCTTTGTCGGCGCGGGTCTTCTCATGTTTCTTGATGATGCCTGCCTGATATTCGGAAGCGGAAGCGGCTCCGATGACTCCGGTCTGGACGCGGCCGTTCATCTCGAGCTGATAGATATAGAGGTGCTCTTTCTCATCGAGCTTGAGCGGAGCCTCAGCGCAGAGTTTGTCGAAAGCAGTTTTTGCCTGAGCGTAAACGCTGTCATCGTGCAGGTCTATTCCGGGAGTCATATCGATTTCCGGGCGGGAGACGTGCAGGAAGCTCAGGGGATTGCCCTTGGCGAGCTCGGCAGCCTCTTCGGTGTTGACTACATCGTAAGGAACAGCTGAGACCAGAGCCGCCTTTTCGGGCTCGGGAAGCAGACCGTGAAACGCAAGAAATTGTGCCATAATAAAAAACTCCTTTAAAAAGTTATGTTGTTCTGCAATAATATATCACCAAATTGGCGTCAAGGCAAATGAACTGTTATCTTGCGGCAGAGAATACTTTTGCGTTTTACTCCTGCGGAGTCCGGATAGTAGAAGTCGCTGTAAAAAAGCATTGCGGAGTTGTCATCGAGCATGAGCAGTTCAGGATTGTTGCAGGCTCCGTCCCACTGGTGGAAAGTCGGAGTGTCGATTTTTATATTCGCAAGGTGGCTGCGGTCTTCCGGAGTCATCACTACGACGGGATCGCTCCAGACGCTTCCTGATTTGTCGCATGAGCCCTGGATAAAGATTCCGGGGCGGGCGTAGCAGATGAGAGTTGCTCCGCAGGCGAGGCGGCAGAGGCGCGGAAGTATTCCGGTATGGGCGAATACGGCGGGCTTGCTCCAAGTCCTGCCCATATCAGTTGAGCGCGACATATACATCGGAGCCCACTCCCAGGTGGTCGAACCGTACCATGCGGAGCGGAAAAACCATACCATCGAGCCGTCTGGCATAAATTCAAAGTCGCTGTCGCTGAAACCTCCGCTCAGGTAGGGGTATTCGTCTCCGTCGGCGGGGTATTCCATGTGCGCGTGGAGCATCCAATTCATGCCCTCATCGTCCGAGCGGAACATCTCTGCCGAGTAATATGGACTGTATTGACCGTTTTTGGGGTTGAGGTGCCCCTCTCCGGAGTAAGTTGAGAGCCACAAAGCTCCGTCCGGGCCGCGTTTGACAGGACCGCGCGGAAAGATTGGTTTGAGTATATTGTCGAACTTTTTGCTGCTGAATACGACGCGCGTGAGATACGGCCAATTTACGTTGACGAATATCTCTTCCGGAGTGTCTGCCCCCGCCTTGATGAGCTTGGCTCTCCATACTTTTGCCGCAAGGCTCGGAGGAAGCCGGTCGGCGTTGTAGGCTTTTATAGTGGTGCTGCCTCCCCACCACGCGGTTATTCCGTCAGGCAGCGGAAGCGTTCCCTCTTCGGCGCGCTTTGATGTGTCGTAGCCGGGAGTGCGCATAGCAAAGGGAGGCTCTTTGTAATTGCTGACTGAAAACCCCGACTCCGGAGGAAAATAGAGCCGGTCGCCATTGGCGAGAAGCGTTCCGCACTCAGCGTCGATCGAGGGGTCGGTTTCGGAGAAACTTTCTCCGTTATCTGAGCTCACGAACCAGCGGTTTGTGTTGCCGAAGCTTTTGATATCGTCGGCGGAGACATGCACCGCTACGGCTATTCTTCCGTCCGCGAGGCGGTAGGGGTGCGGAAATTGATATGCTCCCCAGGGATCCTCCTCAGGAGTCATTCCCTGAACGATGAGCAGCTCTTTTCCGACTTCGATTTTCATTGCGTTACCTGAGCTTCAATGTCGCAAGTGCCAAGAGAGCGCAGACTCCGGAAATGATCCAGAAACGGACCACTATCTGGGTCTCCGTCCAGTTGAGACGCTCGAAGTGGTGGTGGATCGGAGTGCAGAGGAAAACCCGCTTGCCGAAGAGACGGAAACTTGCCACCTGGATCATGACGCTGACGGCTTCGATAACGAACACGCTTCCGACCAGAAGCAGCAGGAGCTCCTGACGGGTGATGACTGCGAGCATACCGAGCGCGCCTCCGAGAGCGAGACTTCCGGTATCGCCCATAAACATCGAGGCAGGGTGGCAGTTGTGCCAGAGAAAACCGATGCAGGCGCCTCCGAGAGCGGCTGAGAAGACCACAGCTTCAGAGATATCCGGAACATAGGGGATATTGAGGTAATTGGCGAATATCTTGTGGCCCATAAGGTAGGCGAAAGTCGCATAAGTGAGAGCCGAAAAGATGGTGCAGCCTGAGGCAAGTCCGTCTTTGCCGTCGGTGAGGTTCACGGCGTTGCTCGCTCCGACGATGACCAGGAGCTCAAAAATCAGTACCCACCAGCCGCGGCAGACCGGAGTCTTGGCGAAAGGAACCATGAAATCCAGCAGGCTTTCACGCAGGTGCGGAACCTGCATGAGCGACGCAAGAACCAGAGCCGCAACAATGGTTTGAAGAATCAGTTTGCAGCGTCCGGATATTCCGTCGCGGTTCTTTTTGACCACTTTGCAGTAGTCGTCGATAAATCCAATGGCGCAGAAGAGAAACACTCCCATAAGCAGAGAGAGGGAGATGCCGGAAGAGAGGTCGTTCCAGAGCAGACCTGAAATGATGATCGCTCCGACAATCAGGATGCCGCCCATACAGGGAGTGCGGGACTTCTCTTTGTCGATGAACTCCACAGGAACCAGCCCCTCAAGACGCTCGGCTGAACGGACGTTGAGGTTGCTCAGATAGCGCGCAAACTGCTTGCCGAACAGAAGGACGATGAGAAATGCCGTCAGAGCCGCTCCGCCAGCACGGAACGTAACATAGTCAAACAAACGCAGAACACCTACGGAATACTTCAACTCCGACAACAAATACAACATCGCAACACCTCCTGTTATTTAAAATTGTTAGAATTCTTTTTGCTTGTGATAAGGGGATTGTTTCTTGGGGATGGGGAAAACTTCTTTTCACGGGAAAAGAAGTTTTCCCCTTCCCCAAACCCCAACCCTTTTCAAGAAAAGCGGGATACTTTTTTTCCCTCGGTGGGGTGGTTAGTCCCATCCGGGAAAAGCGGGATACTTAGCTGGTGCTGCTCTGCGCGGGAAAGTGACGGATAATGACGGAAAACGGCGTCACTTCCGCGTGGAAACAACTGTTGCGGCAAAAAGCAAAAGCACCAGAAAAAAGCAGCGGTACACAAGTGTACCGCAGATAAGTTGTAATATACTTATCCCTGTGACAGGGAAAAAGTTGTGTGTGTCCGGCATCTGACTTTCCGGCTGACTTATATATCTGCGCCGATCATCGGCGTTTTCTCAGTCAGCCATTCCGTTGAATGCCACGCCCCGACTGTCTGTGCTTTTCTCAGTTAGCCATTCCGCTGAACGGAGACATCTCCCAGCTCGCCGGAGCGTTTTGAGGAATCGCGCTGTATCCCATCCGTTCGCGTTCGGTGCAGCCTGAAATGATAACAGCAGCGGCGGCAGCGGCGAACAGTAAGACAGAGATCTTCTTAGCCATGAAGAACAGACCTTACTTGGTCATGCGCTCTATAATGGTGTTGAAGAGATCGTATTCCTGCATCTCGATCGCATTGAAGACCACTCCTGCGGCGAGCAGCGCGCAGGTGACAGCCATGATGATCACAAAGTATTTTTTCATAATTCAGCGCTCCTTGCTATATTATTTGGAGACGGGGATCCAGTAAACTTTGTAACCGACTTTGATTTCCGGGTTTTCGGGAGGGATGTTGGCGGTGACGCAATTTGCACCGACCTCATCGACCTTGACGCTGGCAATTCTCTTGGCGGTCTTATCGGTGAGAGATCCTTCGACGATGACGAGTTCAAGACCTTTGACGATCTGGGGATCGACTTCGACGGAGCGATTTCCGGCTTTTTGGATCACGCGGGTATCTTTGCCGAGGTCGATGACAACATAACCATAATCGGCATTGACTTCGATAACTTTGCCTTCGAGCTGCTTGCGGGCATCATCTGAACCATTTTTCCAGATGGCGAATTCTTTTGTGGTATCAAGTCCGAGAGCCTTCTTGAGATCGCGGATCTCAGCATCGCGTTTGCTGATGGTGGCGTTCTTTCTGCTGATTTCCTGCTTGTTGTTCTGGATCTGACGGTCTCTGTTGCGGATATCGTTCTGAGCTTTTTTCAGCTGGGCATTGGCGGTGGCGAGCTGCCTGCGCTGGGCGTTGACACCGGCAACGATCTTGCTGACAGAGCTGCTGTAATTTCTGGAATCGAATCTGACTCCGACGGTGTTGCCGACGGAACGGAAAGAGCTTTCGTATTTCTTGCTGCGGGTGTCGATCTCTTTGAGAGCAGTCTCGACCTTCTGCATCGGACTGTTGCTGCCGCTCTTGAGAGCCTCGACATCGATATCGACTTTGAGGTAGTTTCTGGCGAAAGTTTTGAGGTTTCTGAACTGTCTGTCGCGGTTGTTGATCGCATCGCTGAATGCACCGAGAACGGCATCCTTGCTCGCGTCGAACTTGTTGAGTCCCCACGGATTCTCTTTGGCGGGAGCAAGTTTGGCTCCGACGTTCTCACCGATGGTATTCAAAGCTCCGGCGAGCAGAGAGCGGGACTTGGAAACTTCCTCAGCGCGCTGGTAAAGTTTGGGAAGCAGTTTATCGAGATCCGCATAATTCTTATGGGAGAGTTTGTCCGCGGAAAGATCTTTGGCTATGCTTTCGATTCCGCTGTCTTTGTCGAGGGCGACGGCGGTCTTGTTGACGGTATCAGCCATTTTTGCCCATCCATCAACGAACTGGCTGCGTTTCTCAAAGAGGAAGTAAGAGAAAACAGCACTTACGGCGGCGAAAATAAAGATAAGAATACTGAGAATTACGTTGGCAACTTTCATAGCCATAAACTCCAAAAAATATGTTAAACTTTTAATATTGTGACATACACTTGATAAACTTTATCACCACATGACGGATTTTTCAAATGATTTTTGCAAAAATTACACAATTTTATTGAAAATCACTCATTATATGAGCATTTTGACGCCATCGACGGCGGCGAGAGCGTCAGAAACAGCTTTCAGTATATTGCGGTCTTCGATGTGGCAAACGGCGCGCAGAGTGATGTATTTACCGCCTTTGGATTCGAGCCCCCTCGCTATGGTAGCGCGGGGATCTGTTCTGTGGAGTATTCCAAGACAGGTCGGCTGGACACGGTCGATGACATCAGCCATTGAGACGATGCGGAACTCCCAGTCGAGCGGGAACGTTATTTCCGGCTGCTGATTCATTTGTCGCGGTTCTCCCAGTAAGGTGATATCTCTCTCAATCTTGCGATGATGGGAGGCAGCACATCTGCGACCCGGTCGATCTCCTCCATCGTATTGCAGCGCGAAAGGCTGAATCTGATGGTTCCGTGCGCTGCGGTGTAGGGAATATCCATAGCGCGCAGAACGTGCGAGGGCTCGAGACTTCCTGTGGTGCACGCGCTTCCGCTGGAGGCGCAGATATTGTGCATATCAAGGAACATCAGGATGGACTCACCTTCGATGTACTCAAAACTTATGCTGCTGGTGTTGGGCAGACGGTTTGCGAGGTCACCGTTGATCCTGATGCAGGGGATCTCTGCGGAGACACGCTTTTCGAGATGGTCTCTGAGGCTTGCAAGATAGAGCTGCTCGGCTGCGAGATTGGCTTTGGCGAGTTCGCAGGCTTTTCCGAGAGCGATGATGGAAGCGACGTTTTCTGTGCCTCCGCGGCGGAGACGCTCCTGATGACCACCGAGGATGGTGGGCATGAAGCGGATCTGGCGTTTGACATAGAGGACTCCGACGCCCTTTGGAGCGTGCAGTTTGTGTCCGGATATGCTGAGGAAATCGACATCGGTATCCACGACATCGATATCGATTTTTCCCGCCGCCTGGACAGCGTCAGTATGGAAAAGTGCTCCTTTGCTGTGGGCGATGGCGGCACACTCTTTGATGGGGAAAATGGTTCCGGTCTCATTGTTTGCCCACATGATGGTGACCAGACAGGTGTTTTCATCGACTTCGCGTTTGAGGCACTCCATGTCGAGCTGTCCCAGATGGTTGACCGGGATCTTCACGACTTCGATGCCCTTGCGCTCCCAGTTTTTGAGACAGCTGAGGATTCCGGGATGCTCGACCGCGCTGGTGACGATCTTGCGGCGTTCCGGAAGTGTGGCTATGGCGGAGTTGATGGCGGCGTTATCGCTCTCAGTTCCGCAGCTGGTGAAGATGATCTCGGTGGCGATACCGTCTTTGTCGCGGGCGGTAGCTCCGAGGAGTTCAGCGACTTTGCAGCGGGCGTTTTCGATATCGGCAGCCACTGAGCCGCCGAACCGGTGGATGCTTGAGGGGTTTCCGTACCGCTCGCAGAAGTACGGAGCCATCGCCTCGAAAACTTCAGGAAGAACCTGAGTCGTGGCGTTGTTGTCAAAATATATAACCTTGTTTTCCATAATAAAAATACCGTGAAAAGTTATTGTGTCATCATATTAATTAAATGCCGTTTGCCCCAAAAGTCAAGCAAAGGAGACAAACTTTTTTATCTTTTCAATACCTGAGGTCGATTTTTCTTGAATTTTACATCAAACGTGTGTATATTAAATTAATTTTATAGAAAAAGCAAAACAACAGCTTTGCGAAACAGCGGAGCGATAAAAGAAAAGGAGCTTGATATCATGGCTTTTTATTATGATGAACCGTCACACACTTTCAGCGAATATCTGCTTGTACCGGGATATTCAAGTGCGGAGTGCATTCCGACAGCGGTCTCATTGAAGACTCCGGTGGTGAAATTCCGCAAGGGCGAGGAGCCCGCGCTGTCGATGAATATTCCGCTGGTGTCGGCGATCATGCAGGCGGTCTCTGATGACCGCATGGCAGTCGCGCTGGCGAAAGAGGGCGGAATATCCTTCATCCACGGAAACCAGACCATCGAAAACCAGGCGGCGATGATCCGCAGGGTGAAAAACTATAAGGCGGGATTTGTTCCGTCTGATTCCAACATCCGTCCTGACGGAACGCTCGCCGAGATCCTCGAGCTCAAGGAGCGCAACGGACACTCCACTATCGCCGTGACCGATGACGGAAGCGCCCACGGAAAGCTGCTGGGTATCGTGACCAGCCGCGATTACCGGGTGGGACATACCGCGGCAGATACTCCGTGCTGCGAATTTATGACTCCGATCGAGAAGCTCATCACCTGCAAGGAGGGAATAACTCTGGCGCAGGCTTATGATGTGATCTGGGATAACAAACTCAATTCACTTCCTGTGATAGACGCCAAGGGAAATCTGGTGGCGTTCGTGTTCCGCAAGGACTACGACCAGCACAAGGAAAATCCGCTTGAGCTGCTGGACGCCAACCACCGCTTCGTGGTGGGAGCAGGAATCAATACCCGCGACTTCGCAGAGCGTATTCCGGCATTGGTCGAGGCAGGAGCAGATATCCTCTGCATCGACTCGAGCGAGGGATACACCGAGTGGCAGAAGATCACGATCGCCTTTGTCCGCGAGAAATACGGAGACACCGTCAAGATCGGAGCCGGAAACGTGGTTGACCGCGATGGATTCAGATTCCTGGCGGAGTCCGGAGCTGATTTCGTCAAAGTCGGTATCGGCGGAGGCTCGATCTGCATCACCCGTGAGACCAAAGGAATCGGCAGAGGACAGGCGACTGCGGTGATCGACGTGGCGAAAGCCAGAGACGAATACTTCGAAGAGACCGGAGTCTATGTTCCGATCTGCTCTGACGGAGGAATCGTCCACGACTACCATATCACCCTCGCACTTGCGATGGGTTCAGATTTCTGTATGCTCGGACGCTATTTCTCACGTTTCGAGGAGAGCCCGACCAACAAAGTGATGATCAACGGTTCATTCATGAAGGAGTACTGGGGAGAGGGCAGCGCACGCGCCCGCAACTGGCAGAGATACGATATGGGAGGCAAAAAGAAACTCTCATTCGTTGAGGGAGTGGACAGCTATGTTCCCTACGCCGGACTGCTGCACGACAACCTTGAGATAACTCTGAGCAAGATCCGTTCAACGATGTGCAACTGCGGAGCGTTGACGATCCCGGAGCTCCAGGAGAAGGCGAAACTGACTCTGGTGAGCGGAGTGAGTCTGGTCGAGGGCGGAGCGCACGACGTGCTGGTCAAAGACAAAGTCAACTGATAAAGAGCGGGGACGGTACCGATGATCAAGACAGTGGTAGCCGGAGCGGCTGGCAGAATGGGCCGCCGCCTGGTGGACAATATAATCAACTCAGAAGACATGCAGCTGGTCGGAGCGTTTGAGGTTCCGGGCTGCCCGCTGATGGGAAGCGACGCCGGAAGTGTGGCGTGCGGCCAGGAGTGCGGAGTAAAAATCACAACCGCTGAAGAGGGACTTCCGGAGGGAACCGATGCGGTGATAACCTTTGCGACCGGCGGAGTGATCGAGCTTGCGCGCGAGGCTGCTGCGAAGGGAGCTTCGATCGTTATCGGAACGACTGCGCTGCCGAAAGAGGTGCTTGCGGAGCTTGAAGAGCTTGCGGCGAAGGGGGCGCGTATCGTTCAGGCGGGCAATATGAGTGTCGGAGCGAACCTGCTGATGAGCCTTGCGAAGAAGGCGGCGGGCTTGCTTGGAGACAACTGTGATATCGAAATAACCGAGATGCACCACAACCAGAAGAAGGATGCTCCTTCGGGAACGGCGATGATGCTGGCGAAAGCGGTATGTGAGGCAAAAGGTTGGAACGAAGAGGTGATCCGTCACGGACGTGAGGGGGTTATCGGAGCGAGACCCGGCAAAGAGATAGGCATGCACAGTTTGCGTGGAGGAGACGTGGTGGGAGACCATACGGTGATCTTTGCGATGAATGGGGAGCGTATAGAGCTGACGCATAAGGCGTCGAGCAGGGATATGTTTTCCAACGGAGCGTTGAGGGCGGTGAGGTTTCTGGCGACGGCGGAGCCGGGCAAATACGACATGCAGGACGTCCTGAACCTCAAATAAGAACTCAAAGTTCTTTGGAAAGGGGGCTTGGGGGGAGAACCTTTGTTTCAACAAAGGTTTCCCACCAAAAACGAGCTTGCACCGCAAGCGAGACCGAAAAATCGAGCTTTGCACCGCAAAGCGAGACCCAAAACAAGCGCGAAGCGCAAAAAAAAATAAAAAAAATAAAAATAAAAGGCTCTGTTCCCAACAAAGGTAGGTAAAAGTAAATAAAAAAGTTTTTCCGCTTTTCTTGAAAGGGTGAGAGGGGCGCGGGGAGAGAGGGAAAACTTCTTTTCTCGTGAAAAGAAGTTTTCCCTCTTTCCCCGCATAATCTCCCCATATCGGGAACAAAAATAAAAAAAACACTAACCACCCACCAAACAAAACAACAAAAATGGGCAACTTCGACAGCAACTACATAATATATATACGGGAAAGCGACGGCCGCCGGACGATGTTTTCCGCCGGAGAGCTGCGTGACCGCCTGACGGAGTGTTTGGAGGGAGACGGAACGACAGCGGACGATATAACGCTTGCGGTGGAATACTCACTGCTGAACCGTCAAAGCGACAATAACGAGTCGCTTTATGACCGCGGAGAGATAGACGCGGCGGTGGTGAAGCTGCTGGAAGAGACAGGTTTCACCTGGGCGGCGGAGAGATACCGGGCTTCCGGAGAGGTTGAGGAAAACGACATAACGACGAGCCATACAGCGATCTACGGTCTGCTTTACCGCCATCTGGGCTGTCCTGAAAACAAACTTATGCAGTTGACCGAGTACGTGGTGGCGGCGGCGCGCAAACTTGAAATAAGCCGCGGCTCGATGCACCTTTACCTTGAGCTGGCGAGACACTACCTGAAAAACATGACTCCGGAAGATATGCCGGATATCGGAGAGCTTCCGCGGGTGGATGACCGCAAGATAGAGCAGCTCGGGAGCCTGCTGAGCGGCAGGTCTGCCGAGCTTTACCGGTCGGGAGTGTTCAGTATAGAGGGAATGACGGCGATCTTTCCGTGCGTGAGATTTCATGTGAGCATGGAAAAGTTCAGCAGCTTCTATGCGGTAGAGTACCCGGTGACGGAGCTGGTGGTCGAGCCGCAGGCAGGAGAGGTGGGTTCCGCGATAGAGGAGTGCCGTTTGAAACTGCAGATGGAAGGCAACGGAAGACTTCCATGTACGCTTACGGTGCACGATCTGCAGAGATTTGTGCGCGACGGCTTTGACTGCACTGACGAGACACAGCTCAACGAGATAGCTTTGGAGCTCGCGGAGATTTTTTCCGGAAGTACCGGGAAAAATCTTTTCAAACTGGACTTTGATTGATATAAAATATTTGTAAAAACCCGATACAGGTGTTATACTTTAAACAAACACTTCAAAATAAAAAAACAGAGCAGGTGAAGAGATGGAAAAACGAGAAATATGTGTGCGTAACCACGCCGGAATACATTGCCGTCCGGCAAGCGTGATCCTGAATGCGGTGAACCAGGATTTTCCTGAGACCCGCATCTGCCTGATTTCCGAAGGAGAGGAAGTGGAGCTGAAGAGCATCCTTTCGCTGATCTCCCTCGGGCTCTGCTGCGGAGCAAAGGCGGAACTGCTCACCGAAGGAAAAGATGAGGAGAAGGCGGTCAAGGTCATCGGAGATTTGTTTGAAAAAGAGTTTGATTTTCCGCCGCGCTGAATGAGAGCTTGAAAAGCTGTGTTTGATAATATAAATTGTAATACAGAGAGATATCAACAGAAAGCAGACAACACAATGGATAAAAAACTTTTGACAATACAGGATATATCCTGTTTCGGACAATGCTCGCTCACGGTCGCACTTCCTGTAATATCGGCGTGCGGAATAGAGACGGTGATCCTTCCGTCGGCGGTGCTTTCGACCCATACTGCGGGATTTACCGGATATACGTTCCGCGATCTTACGGGCGATATGGCGGACATAGAGAAGAGCTGGATAGCCAACAATCTCAAATTTGATGCGTTCTACACCGGCTATGTCTGCGAGAGCCAGATAGATCCGATACTGCATATAATGGAAAGCTGCGCGGCAGACGGAGCCCTGAGAATAGTCGATCCCGTAATGGCGGATCACGGAAAAATGTATCCGGGATTCGGAGATGATTTCCCGAAACAGATGCGTCGGCTGTGCAATGGAGCGGATTATCTGCTTCCCAACCTGACCGAAGCAGCGTTCCTGCTCGGAGAGGAGTGCAGACTCGAGGGCTACGACCGCGCCTACATCGAGGGACTTGTGGAGCGTCTTCACTCCACCGGAGCCAAAAATATCGTGCTTACCGGAGTCTCCTATGAGCCCGGCCTGCTCGGCTGCGCCGTGAGCGACGGAAACAAGATCGAGTACGACTTCAATAAACGCCTCACCCGCAGCTCCCACGGAACCGGCGACCTCTTCGCCAGCGTTTTCGCCGGAGCTCTCATGCGCGGAAAAAGCGGTCTTGAGTCCGCGGCGATCGCAGCCGATGCGGTCTGCCTTGCCATCGAGGCTACTCCGGACGAACATTGGTACGGAGTCTGTTTTGAAAAGATAATTCCCGAGTTGACAACTCTTTTGAAGTAAAAGGAAAATGATCATGCGCGCAATAAGATTTTTTTATCCCGAGGGAAAAAAATGCACTCTCACTATGAGTTATGATGACGGTAAAGATGCAGATTACCGTCTGGTGGAGATTTTCAATAAATACGGTATCCGCGGTTCATTCCACCTCAACTCCGGAAATCTGGATAAAGAGGGCTGGGTGAAGTCTTCCGACGTGAAGAAGCTTTACGCCAACCATGAAGTATCCTGCCACACCGTGACCCATCCGTTCCTCGAGCGCGTCAGCCACGGCAGGATCATCGACGAAGTCTGGGAGGACAGACGCAACCTCGAACGCCTCTGCCAGTACCCCGTTACCGGAATGTCTTACCCCATGGGAAGTTTCAACCAGGATATCGTCAACCGTCTCGATGCGATGTGCATTGAATATTGCCGTACTACGGTCAGCACCGAGAAATTGTCGATTCCGGACAACTTTCTGATGTGGCATCCGACCTGCCATCACAACAACCCGAAACTCATGCAGCTTGCCGATCAGTTCCTGAATTTCAGGTTCCACATGGCGCTCTTCTACGTCTGGGGACACAGCTTCGAGTTCAATTTCAACGACAACTGGGATGTCATGGAGGAGTTCTGCAAAAAGGTTTCCAACTATAAGGAAGTCTGGTATGCCACCAACATTGAGATCGTGCGCTACTTCAAGGCGATGCGCAATCTGGTCTTCGACGTGGACAACGGAATGGTTTACAATCCGTCGGCACAGCCGGTGTGGTTCACCTGCGACGAAAAGATGCACGTTGCATATCCGGGAGTCGTGACCAACTTTTGATGCCGGGGGAGAGGATGAAGAGAACAGTTTTTCAGATATTGTTTGCGGCGGCGGCTGCGGTGATGTCCGGCTGCGTGTTTATGGGTGAGGAGTATATTGCTCCGGCGACCTATGATTTGGAACGATCTGAAAAAACATCCCAAGTGCAGGTCAGCCGCATCCGGGTCAGAAACAGTTCCGGAGCGGATCGCCGCTTTTTGTACCGCGGCCGCAGCAACCGCATGAGGTTCGATGAGTACAATCTGTGGCTGCTCGATCCCGAGCTGCTGCTCGGAAGAGCTCTCAACGGATTTTTTGCTTCCCGCTCGGAGTCCGGAGTTGAGATGCTCTGCACAATAGAGGCATTTGAGTTCGACCTTGTCCGCAAGACCGCCCGTCTCAAACTTTCCATCGAGTTCGCCAGAGATGGAAAAACAACTTTTTACAGCCGCAGCTGGAGCTCCTCCTTCGATGCCGAGCGCGGAAGTTCCGCCGCCGAGGCGATGAACAAATGCGTCAGAGCTGCGATGGAAGATATCGAGAAACAATGCGGGGGAAAAACCGTTTCCGCAACCGGAGATAAAAAATGAAAAGATTACTGCTGTTTCTGCCCGCGCTGCTTCTGCTCTGCGGCTGCGCCGTGACTTCAACGGTGAAACATACCAATGCTGCTCCCGGAGACGTCTCTGCGAGCGGCAAACGCGCTGTCGCCCATCTCGAAGGAATGAATTCCGGAGGCTATCTTTTTTACTATATACCGCTCTGGAGCGGCAAAGAGAACCGTCCGAACCGCAGAGACTACGACACTTTCGAGCACCATCTGCGTCCCCGCGATATGCGTAAAATGCTCAAGCTTTACGCGAAGAGGCTCGGAGCCGATGATGTCGAAGATATCAAAATCAGCACCGCTTCAACCGGAGTATGGACGCTGTGGATATTCTGGAAAAGATCCATCCATGCTACCGGAACTGCCGTTAAATCAAAGAAATAATGGCGAGATTCCGCCGTTTCACTTGCAAAATTGCCAAAAGTGTGCTATTTTGTGAACGTATTTTTTTCGGATTTTTAAAAAGCCGGTCCGGAAATAGATAATATAAGTTGTTTTAACAGACAAAATACAAGATAAAGGAAAAGAAAAATGAGCAGAAAAGTAATCATCGCCGGAAACTGGAAGATGAACAAAAACGCTTCCGAGGGACGCGCCCTCGTCGAGGCATTGAAAGCCCAGACTGCGGCTCTCGAGAACGTTGAGATCGTAGTTTGCCCTCCGTTCACCACCATCGGTGCCGCCGTTGAGGCAGCTGCCGGCAGCAACATCGGAGTCGGAGCCCAGAACATCCATTGGGCAGAGAGCGGTGCTTTCACCGGTGAGATCTCCGCAGATATGCTCAAGACCAGCGGCGTCAAATATGTCATCATCGGTCACAGCGAGCGTCGCCAGTACTTCGGCGAGACCGACGAGACCGTGAACAAGCGTCTTGCCGCCGCCCTCGCAGCCGGACTTATTCCGATCGTCTGCATCGGTGAGCTGCTCGAGGAGCGCGAAGCCGGAAAGACCGAGGAAGTGCTCTCCACCCAGATCCGCGGCGGACTTGCCAACGTCAGCGCAGAAGATGCCGCCAAGATCGTCATCGCCTACGAGCCCGTCTGGGCGATCGGAACCGGCAAGACCGCCACTCCTGAGATGGCGCAGGCCGCCCACTCCTTCATCCGCGCCGAGCTCGCCGCGATGTTCGGAACCGAGACCGCAGAAGCCATGCGCATCCAGTACGGCGGCAGCATGAAGCCCGCCAACGCCCGCGAGCTGGTCGCCCAGAAAGACATCGACGGAGGCCTCATCGGAGGCGCCGCTCTCGATGCCGAGAGCTTCCTCTCACTCATCCGCGAAGCTATGGGATGCTAACTCCAAAAGAGGATAAGTCATAATGTTACTGGTTTTTCTCTATGCACTTGTAGTGGTGGTTTCGCTCCTGCTGATCGGACTCATCCTCATCCAGCCCGCCAAATCCGGCGGAATGGGTGCCGCTTTCGGCGGAGTCGGTGAGTCTGTCTTCGGCGGAAAAGCCGGCAGCCACCTCACCAAAGCCACCGTCTGGATGACCGCACTCTTCTTCGTGCTGTGTCTCGCCCTCGCGGTGCTTATCGGACACGGCTTCAAGGTCGAAAGCGGAGACGCCGGACTCGAAAAAGAGCTGTCAGCCAAGAAGGTCGAAACCGTCGAAACCAAAGCCGCCGAAACCAAGGTCGAGGCGAAAAAGGCGGAAGCAAAAGCGCAGACCAAAGCTCCCGCAGCCAAACCGGCAGCAAAGAAAGCGGCCAAGTGACCGGGAAATCCTGAGTTATGAAGGTTGCGAAGCGCGTTTTACTTCTGATATTATCCGGAGCGGCTCTGATGCTTTACGGCAGAGAGCCCTCCTTCGGAGATATCAAAGTGAAACTCAGCTTTGAACATGCTCCGACCTACCGGACACGAACCGGAGGCGTGATAAACGGCAGTTCCCTGTTCGACAACGAACAGTATCTCGCGGTCGAAGCAATATACAATCCCGGAGTGGTCACCGAAAACGTGGTGAACCGCAAAGGGAAACAGATATCATCTCCGCAGGCAGCTTCCAACGCCTGGCTGGACGGAGTTGAGATGAAAGTGCTGGTCGCTTATCCTGAAGTAACAGGAAGGACCCGCAAAGAGACGGTTTACGGTCTGTTCAGCGGAAAGACCACGTTCTGGTCGATCCGCCTGGATGGAAAAAAACATACGGCAACCATGTTTGTTCCTCCGCAGCTTCTTGCGCGCTATACTAATATACGCGCCCGCTCACCGCGCAAGAGCGACGGCAAGATCCCGCGGAGCAGCTACCGGTTGTCAACCCGCGATTTTTTCGTTGAGGTGATCTTTACGACGCGGGATGGAAAAGAGCTGGGCAGAGGTTATTGCCACGTTGACGCAGCGCGAACAGTCAACGAAAAAGATGCTGTTTTCCGGCATTTGGAGTCCCGCTTGGGCAGCAGGATCGTGGAGGGAGCCGTATTATCACGCGATCTTTCGCCGTGGGCATTGATAAATCCTGAACGGTACGACTTTATAAGTCCTCCGGGAGGAACAAAAAAGTGATTTTCAGCCGCAACGCGGGTCAAAAACCTGCGAGCGGCTTTATGCAGTTTTATAAGTTTAGATAATATACAAAGTAAAACAGGGAAATCTTATGGCTAAGGAAAACAGAGTTCTGGCGATAGATGTGGGCGCAGACAGTCTGAAAATGGCTGAGTTCACTTATACCGCAAACGGCGGTATGGTGATGGATAAGTTTGCGTTCCGCCGCATCGATGTTCCGATCGAAGGAGAGGAAGAGCCTCCGACATTTGCAGAGATCTACAACTCCATGCTTGCAGAGTATGGTTTTACCGCAAAGAGCGTGCGTCTGTCGCTGTCGGTGCAGTCGGCGTTTCTGCGTCTTTCCAAGCTGCCGGCGATCATGGGCAGCACCGGAGCGATCGCCAAAGTCGTCGAATATGAGGCAAAGCAGACCGTTCCGTATGCGATGAACGAGATCGAGTGGGATTATCAGCTTCTGCTCCATCAGTGGGAAGAGAGCCGCGATGTGACCGATGCCGACGGCAACATTGAGCGTGTTACCGAGAGCAAAGAGGAGTACGAAGCGCTTTTCACTGCGATGAAGACAGATAACATCACTCCTTACACTGATGCCGTTCTCGACTCAGGCAAGCGCGTGGAGTCAGTCACCATCGCTCCTGTGGCACTCTACAACGCCGCGAGCGCATCCAACCAGATCAACGGAGAAGAGTGTGTCATGCTGCTCAATATCGGCAGCCGCGCGACCAGTCTTATCATCGCCGACGGAAAACGTGTGTTTCTCCGCAGTATTCCGATCGCGGGATACACCATCACCAGCCAGATCGCCAAAGAGTTCAGCATCAAGATCAGCGAGGCTGAGGATCTCAAACGCCGCTACGGTTTCGTCGCTCTCGGAGGAGCTTATGAAGAGCCCGAGTCCGAGCTTGCAGCGATGATTTCAAAGATATCCCGTAACGTCATGACCCGTCTCCACGGAGAGATCAGCCGCTCCATCAACGTCTGGCGCTCCACCCACGGCGGACGTCAGCCCGGCCGCGTGCTTCTTGCCGGAGGAGGTTCGACTATGACTTACGTTCCCGAGTTCTTCAATGAGAAACTCAGGATCGATGTCCAGTACCTCAACACCTTCGCCGTGACCGCTATCGGTTCCGGAGTCGAAAAAGATGAGCTTCAGAGCACCGCGCTCACCGTGCAGGAGCTGCTTGGTACTGCGCTCGAAGCCATGCCCAATCTGCCAGTTTCGATCTCACTTCTTCCGCGAGCGATCCGCAAGCAGCACGAACTTGACCGCCGCAAACCGTATCTCTATGCTTCCAGCGCGATCCTGATCGTCTGTCTGCTCTTTACCGCGGTCGCCATCAGAAGCCTGCGCGGCTTCAACGAGGAGCGCGTCAAGCGAGTTCAGGCAGAGGTGTCAAAGGCCGAAGCCAAACAGCGCGAGATCAATGCGCTTATGGGAGAGCTCAACTCCAACAAGGGCGGATACGAGAGTCTCCGCAATTACATCACCCAGCGCAACCAGTGGGGAGTGGTGATGAACGAGCTCAACCGTCTTACTCCCGACACCATGTGGTACACGATGATCGAGGGATTGGCAGAGCCGCCTCCGGCTCCCAACGCGGACGGAAGTTCTCCTGATGAGCAAAACTCCAACTCCGGCAGCGGGGACGGAGAGTCCCGCGACGGCGTCCAAGCTCAGCTCACCAAGGTCTCCGCTATCAGCGAGATCAAATATCTGCGTCTGCGCGGATGCACACTTATTCTCGCCCCCAATGCAACGCTCCAGGAGCAGGGGTTCAAAGAGAGTCTCAAGGATAACCCGATATTTGAGTCCGCGGACTTCCGCGACAGACGTGTTGTACCGGGTACAAACCTCACCGGATTTGACATGATCGTCAAACTGCGTAATCCGATCAAGAAGTAAGGCAGGGGAGGAACTGAAGAAATGAACCGTTTTGTAAAAGACAACTTGATTTTGGTTATCTCCATCGGTCTGACCGCGGTGGTGGCACTTGCGCTGCTGATCTACGGAATAATCGAGTGGGCGCACATCGACAGTCTCATGGACGAGACAGAGAAACTGCGCGGCAAGATCTCATCGATCATCCGCGTCAAACCCGCTCCGGTGGACGGAAACAAAGAGCCCATCACCAAAGATACTCAGGAGTATGCCAAACTCTACAAGAGTATTTCCGGTGTATTTGATACTCCGATGCGTCCCGCCAGGAACGCCTTCCTGAAGGTTCTCTACAACATGAAGGACGGAGACGACTACGAAGAGAAAGCCAGAGAGTTTCTCGATAAATATAACGAGCGCGTCAAGAGCGATGCTCCGGTAGTCGAGCAGCGTATGGCGTGGGAGAGACTGCGTCTGGAATTCAAAAACTGGGATGCCGCTGTTGCCGCATTCTGCAAGGCCTCCGCCGGAGACCCCTTCCTGAATTTGAACAACACCGCCGAGAGTCTCGAGGTCGAGCAGGCATTTATTCCGTCTTACCGCAACGATACTGTGCTGCAGGAGCTCAATATTCTGCGCAATCCCGGAGAAGACAAAGAGATCAGCGGTTTCCTGCATAACGTCCGCACCTATCTCGAGAGCCGCCTGGGCGACCGCCTGAATACTCTGGAAGGCAACAGCAGCTCAGACAGATCATTGTACCACTTCGGATTTTCCGCCAGCGGAGACTCTTCCGGAGAGGGAGCAAAGACCGGCTATACCAAAGCTGATTTCCCGATCATCGCCCGTCATGCGGCGATCCTGTGCGACGTCATCGGACGCATCGCCGACTCCAAGGTGGAAAGCTTCAACGGAATCGCCATCCGCGGAGCCGCTCCCGAGGGGCTCGGGTCGAGTTTCACCGAAGAGAACGGATGTCATATCGCCCACTACACCTTCATGGTGCACGGTTCACTTGACTCCATCCGTGAGCTTGCCGCAAGCTTTGACCGCGCCCGTCAGGATCAGCGTTTCTACATAGTCCGCAGCGTATTCCTCTATGAAGACAAAACCGCCAAGAGCATAAAAACACTTCTGGCGTCCGAAAGCGACGCAAGCAATGCGCAGAGCAATAACGCGCAGGTCTCTCAGGAGAGCGGAGGTCTCTTCGGAGGCGGACGCCGTGCCCGTCTCGCCCGCCAGCGCAAAGCCGAAGAGGAGCAGCGCGAGAGCGAGCAGGAGAGAATGCGCAA
Source organism: Lentisphaerota bacterium (assembly GCA_015061775.1). GTDB lineage: Bacteria > Verrucomicrobiota > Lentisphaeria > Victivallales > Victivallaceae > UBA1784. The sequence goes on from SUVY01000006.1 coordinate 41,153, forward strand.
GGCCGAAGAGGAAGAGATCAGAAAGAAAGAGGCGAGTCTCGAGCCTCACGAGCGTACCGGCTATGCTGATCCCGTCATTGAGGGCGGAAACAGCGTCAAAGCGATCTTTGATATTGATTACATTGAGCGAAGATAAGGGGTGATAAAGTGGATTTCATCAACAAACATTACGAAAAACTCATTCTGCTTGCAGTACTGATAATATTTGTTATCGGAATGGTCTTCGTTCTCGGAACCCTTGACAAGACCAGCGAAGTCAAAGACACCGACTTGAAAATACCGACCCGCAGCGCGGATTACGAGGGAACTGCATCAAAAGAACCCAAGAGCGAAGATGTCTGGAAATCCAGCAACTTTGCGTGGCATCGTGCCCAGGCGCGTAAAGCTGCCAATGCAGAGGTGTGTTACAGCGATCTTGTGACATTTGATTCGGTCGCGCTCTGCCCGTTCTGCAACAAGCTTGTGCCCATCGCGGCATTCAACGACAAAAAGTGTCCCAATGCCGGATGCAACAATATACTCAAAAAGGCTCCGGACCGTCCCAAGTTCCGCCGCAACATCATTACCGCCGATGACTCCGACGGAGACGGAATGAAGGACCTCGATGAGAGCAAATACGGCCTCGATAAAGGAGATCCCAAAGATGCTCTGTACGATAAGGACGGAGACGGATTTTCCAACTACTTTGAGATCGTTTCCGGAACCAATCCCGACAACTTCCGCAGCCATCCTCCGCTTTGGACGAGATTGCGCGTCGTGGATATGAGAACTGTCGAGCTGCCGATAAGCTTCAGAGCGGTCAGCGATAACGGAAGCAATAAGCCCGAGGATTGGGATTGTCAGTTCAACATCACCAATATCGACCGCAAGACCGGTAAGGTAAGACTCCACCGCCGCACCAAGAAGCCGCTGGTATCGACCCGTATGATCCGTATCAATGAAACCATGGATATCGAGGGTACTGAGTTCCGTCTGGTCAAGATCGACCGCATAATCAAGACCAGAACAGAAAAAGCCGATGCCAAAAAGAACAGCACCGGAAACGAGAAGGACAAACTGATCGACGAGTCTATCGCCTACTTCACCAAGGTAACTCCGCGCGGAGACAAGTTCGACAACCTCACCATGCAGGTAGGCAAGCCGGCGTACTCACCTGATGTGCGTCCGATATTTGCCGACGACGGATTGCTTCCTGACGAGCGCAAGAAGCCTGAAAACTTCATGTGTTTTGCCGAGGGTCAGCGTTTCCAGCTCGGAAGAGGCAGAAACATCGAGAGATACGTTGTCATCTCCTTTGATGAGAAGAGCAAAACCGTCGTTCTGCATCGCGACAGGGTCCCTGCAAAACAGGATCCGAAGGTCGATGTGAACGGCAAGGAAATGAAGGTCACAGCCGAGGGCGGAATTCCGGAAGATTCACGTATTGTTCCGGTTGAAGCCAAGGCTGGCAACGCCGGCAATTTTTCTGAAAATTGACAAAAAAGCGCTCTTTTTCAGGAAAATTGCAAAAAAAATGCGTAAAAACGGATGTTTTTGCTTGAAGCTGAAGCAATCCGGTGATACAGTATGACGAATGACTCTGGACGCACTGTGCCGTGCGTCCGTGGTTATTTGTTTGAAAAAGCGTTTCAGCAGGCGCCGAAAAAGCGTTCTGTGATGAGGGAAACGCCGGATTGGTATGAACAAAAAAGCATAGTTATATAAGAAAGTATAATAAAGGAAAGGTACAGCAAATGGGATCGGTGACAAATACGCCGCGCAGCGTACTTGCTGCAGTGCTGGCTGCCGGATTGTTTGCGGCATTTTCCGGTGAAGCGGCTCCGGCTGAGAAAAAAGCCGGGGCATCGCAGTATCCGGTGAGCAACAAACACCGCAGCAAGAACTTGAAGAACTACGCCGAACAGGACAGTATCCTTGCCAAGGCTCGTGAAGCTCTCAAAAATGAGAAATTTGCGAATGCAGTGGAGGGTTATGAAGAGGTTAAATCCATTCTTGAGCTCGAGATCAAAGAGGTCGATTCGGCTATTTCCAAGGCCCGCTACAAGCAGGTGCAGGAAGAGTTGTTCCGCGCGAAACGCCTCTGGGGAGCAAGTCTCATGCGTATTGCCCGCCTTGCCGCTGCCGATAAACGTTACGATGATGCTATCCGTATCGCTTCTGAGGCTGGTGCACGTGACCCCTATGGAAAGGCTGAGCAGGAGCAGTTCATCGATTACTGCGAAGGCATGAAGAAGAATATCCAGCTTGAGCAGGACAGAAGCATATCCCAGTACAGCGAGGAGCTTAAAGCAAGAGACGAGCGTATCAAGCGTTATCTTGCCAACGCGCGTTCTTTCTATAAGGCACGCGATTATATGGCTGCCATCACCGAAGTCGAGAAAATCTACTTGCTCGATCCCACAAATGTAGATGCTATCGACCTTTCCGGAAAAGCCTACCGCAAGCTCTATTATGTCGCCGATCAGCGCGGACGTATGAATTCCGCGAGAGCCGTTGCCGTTTCAAGCTGGCAGTGGGTCGAGCCCGTGTTCAGTGTCACCGGAACCGAAAAAGCTCCCCAGTCCGCCGCGAAGAAGGGCGAGAACTCCGGAGCTGAGCGTCTTGAGCAGATCATTTTCCCGTCAGTTGAGCTGGATGAGGCTTCTCTGCAGGACGTCATCAGCTTTATCCAGGATCGCAGCAAGAGATATGCCAAGGACGGTCTCGGCGGAGTTGTGATCGAAAGCAACCTGCCTGCCGGTGCAAACGAAGTCACCGTGTCTATGGCACTCAAGAACGTTCCGCTCAGCACCATCCTGCGCGTGCTCTGCCTCAAAGCAGGTGCGTGGAGCGAAGTGTTCCGCGATGGAGTCAAATATACCGTCGGCGACGAAGGCCGCCGTATCACCCTTACTTCCGGAAGTGCCCAGGGCGGAATGAGTGAAAAGATCTTCTCCGTTCCGGATGTGCTCTACCGTATGGTTTCCGGCGAGGCGGAGGGCGGAGCATCCGCCGCAGTTGATATTGCGTCTGAGGCTCCTGCCGCACCTGCTGACGGCGAAGGCGGCGGAGATGAAGGCAGCGGAGAAGAGGGCAGCGGAGACGGCGGTGCTCAGGCAGCGCTTTCTAACGTTGCATCATCGTCCGCTTCAAGCGGTGGACAGCAGACCCTGTCCGGAGACAAGTGGAAAGATTGTTTCAGAAACTGGCTGGTTCCCTTCCCCGAAGGTTCATCAGTTTATCACCACGCTGCGCGCGGCGAGATCATTGTCCGCAACACTCCTGAAAACCTGCAGCTGCTGGAAGTCATCATCGGACAGATCCAGAGCATGACCGACCCGCTGGTCATGATCGAAGTCAAGGCCGTTGAGATCAGTGAGAGCGATTATCAGGAGCTCGGATTCGACTGGTCGATCGCCAACGTCGGAATATACAATACGCAGTCCGGAGAAAGCACCGGAGCCAACGCCATCCTCGGAGCCACCAACAAGAACAGCCAGTGGTTCCTTGAGCAGGGTGTCAACACTCTGCTCGGCGGAACACTCTCTCCGACCCGCAGTCTCAGCACTCCGATCGTCAAGAATTGGAACATCTTCTCAAGTCTCTTCGGAACTCAGACTCCGTTCGGATCAGATATTCCGTTCACCGTCAATTTGACCATCAACGCTCTGTGTCAGAACAACCGCACCGAGACGGTCAGCGCTCCGAAAATCATCACCAAAGCCACTCCCGGAAAGGGCGACGACAACCGCGCGATCGTCAACATGGGTAAGAGCTACTACTTCCCCGAGAGCTGGGATGAGCTTGAAGTCGATATCGAATCGACCGAGAACATCACCAACGTCACGATCACTCCTCCGCAGCCCGACTTCGGAGACTCTACCTTCGTCGGTATGCAGTTCAACGTCAAACCCCGTCTGCTCTCTGACAACAAGACCCTTGAAGTTCAGCTCAAGGTCAATGCCAGCAGCTATGCGGTTCTCGAAGGCTCCGAGGAGATGCCTGAGGATAAGTGGAACCTGCACGTCATCGGAACCCGTGACGGCAAGGCTTTCGACTGGGTTTACCCGATCTTCATGCCCCGCTTCTACAAACGTAATCTGGATATCATCACCCATATCATCGACGGCGAGACCATCGTAGTCGGAGGAATGGTTGAGGCTCAGACTCAGGCAGTCAATGATAAGATCCCGTTCCTCGGCGACCTGCCGCTTGTCGGAAGACTCTTCCAGAGCCAGAGCGAGACCCAGAAGCGCACTAATATGCTGATCTTCCTCTCAGCCCGCCTGATGAAGAATGACGGCACTCCGCTTAACAGCAGCAAACCGACCGGCATGCCGGACTTCAACCGTTGATGAGGAGTTTTGAAATATGAGAAAAATCAATAAATGCACTGTGATACTCCTCGCCGGTTCAGCATTCCTTGCAGTTTCGGCAAAGGAGAATAAGAGTTCATGGGATAAGAGCGTTGATAAACAGATCGCAAACGCTCCTGCGCAGTCTGCGCTCACTGAGAGCGATCTGCGCGCCACCCGCAACCGCACGGATATCGGCCGTCAGGAGGTCATCCAGCGCGGAGATGCCTGGGTCAAACAGGCAAATGCGGCTTTCCAGCGCGGAGAGTTCCATGAGGCTGTAAAACTTTACATCAAGGCGAAACAGGAGTTCTCCAAGTTCAGTTCTCCGGTGTTTGTACGTCAGATCTCTTTCTGCCAGCGCAGCATCGACAGCTGCTACAACGAGCAGGCTGTGCGCGATATGGCTGAGGCAGACCGCGTAGCTTCCAACAACGATTTTGAGACTGCTATCAAGATCTGCAAAGAGGCTATCAAATTCTGTCCGGAGCGTGCGGAAGAGCTCGAGGAAAAAATCGCTTTCTTCGAGAAGCGCAAAGCCGCTTTCGACTTCGAGCACTCAACTTCGATCGACGTCCTCAATCCCAACAAGAAGGACCAGGACTATCAGATACAGATCCTGCTTGAGCAGGGCCGCAAACTGATAACCCAGAGAGAGTATGCCAAGGCTATCGCCAAATTCAACAGCGTTCTTCTTATCGATCCCTACAATGACGACGCCAACCAGAACCTGCTCGCCTGCTACAACCGCGTGACCGATCAGGGCAATCAGCGCCGTTACAATACCCGTTACCGTCTGATGAGTGAAGCGGCGTGGAAATTCTCCTCTCCGGTTCTTCCTGAAGTCAACCAGCCGACCCGCAACCTGCTGGGAACTGCCGGACGACTCAAAGATGGCAGCAAAGTCAGGAGCCCGCTCGAGGAAAAACTTTCAAAAATCGTGATCAAGTCTCTGGAGCTTCCTGAGATGAGCATCGCCGATGCGATCGCTACCATCAGAAATCAGAGTGTTTCCAATGATCCCGAGCGTCAGGGAATCAACATCGTCTATCTCGAACCCAAGCAGGCATCCGGAGATACCGCTGCCAAGCCCGCCGCGAACAACGCGGACGGAGAGGCGGCTCCGGCAGCCAACGATAATGCTGCCGAGGAAGAGGATGCAGGCAAGACCATTCCTCAGATGAACTTCTCCAACCGTACTTTGAAGGAAGTTCTGGAAGAGATTTGCAAAGCCGCCAAGCTGAGTTCTCCGCGCATTGAGCACGATATCGTGGTGATTTCTCACAAAGAGATTCCAAGCGTGGATCTTGAGACCAAGCTTTTCCGCACCGAAATTCCGAACTACCGCGATCCTGTGACATTGCAGAAGCAGTTTGAGAAAGAGTGGAACATTCCGTTCCCGAAGGGAGCTGAGCTTTACTACCATCCCAACATCTGTACTCTGGTGGTGAAAAACACCCGCCGCAACCTCGATCTTATCGGTGCTGCGCTGGAGAAGTACTACACCGGCAGCGAAAGCACTCCGATGGTTCAGATCCGACTCAAAGTCATCGAGATCAGCCAGAACGACCTCAACGAGCTCGCGTTCAACTGGTCCTACGGAGTCAATACTGTTAAGACCTCCAGCACTTCCGAGCAGGATCGTCTCACCAGCAAGACCACTCAGATCGCTGAAAACAATCAGCTTCTGCGTCACTACTTCGATGCCAACAACGGCTCCAATGATCCGATCGCCGACCAGACCCTCGGATTCAGCTGGAGCAACAGCGACGGAACCTATTTCAGAGCTTCGATGTACGCCCTCAACCAGGCGGACAGCGCAGATACCCTCTATTCACCCCAGGTGACCACTCTGGTCGGAGTTCCTGCGACGGTTTCGATGCAGACTCAGCGTACCTTCCCTGAGGACTGGGAGCTGATCGACTACGAGACCAGCAGCGAGGGCAACACTCAGATCATCTCAGTGACTCCGTTCCCGAACCTCGACAACGTGCAGAATCTCGGAATGAACTTCTCTATCACTCCGCGTCTCATCAACAGCACTTCCGGAGAGGGTTCAGAGGGCCGCAAGCTGATCGAGATCAATGCAGACTTCGTCAAGAATCCGATCAAGACTTTCAGCGGATGGTACCGTTACGATGCCCGTTACGCCGAGGATGACTCAATCGACGGAGAGTATTACCAGATGCCGATCTTCAACGAGCGTCAGTTCAAGACTCTGGTCACTCTCTATGATGGAGAGACTGTGCTGCTGACCGGTATGGCAGTCGATACCAACGAGATCGTCCATGACAAGATTCCGATTCTGGGAGACATTCCCTTCATCGGACGCTTCTTCCAGTCTCGCTACACCAAAGCGACCAAGAGCAATCTGCTGGTGTTCGCCACCTGCCGTTTGGTCAAGGCTGACGGAACTCCGCTCTATCCGTCATCACAGTCACCCCACGGTGAGTTTGATTTCGGAAGAAATTACTGATGATTTTCCGCAGCTGCCAATAGGGAGCAGCGGATAAAGAGAAAGCCCGGAAGCCTTGATTTGAGGTTCCGGGTTTTTTATTCATTGTGTTAATGTCTCAAATGTTGTGAAGAAAAATGACCGGCGATCCACCGGGGCAAACAAGCGTATGGCGTATGTTGACAAAATATAACGAATGTGCTATATTTAAGCACATATCAAATAACGTTTGTCATCAATTTAAAAATTTTTCACAAAAATTGGGACAACATCTATTCATTTGAAATATAGTACAATCAACTGACATCTGTTTCAGTGAGAAGGAGGGTATTATGAGTGATTACACCGCATCCCAAGACCGTTACGAGAAACTTGCCGCGCGGCGTTGCGGAAAGAGCGGACTTATACTTCCTGAGGTATCCCTCGGATTGTGGCACAATTTCGGAAGCATCGATGATTACTCCAATGCCCGCAATATGCTCAGGACAGCCTTTGATCTCGGAGTTTTCCACTTTGATCTTGCCAATAATTACGGTCCTGAGCCGGGTTCAGCAGAGGAAAATTTCGGAAAAATATTTACCTCAGACTTCAAAAAATACCGCGATGAGCTCATCCTTTCGACAAAAGCCGGCTACCGCATGTGGAACGGTCCGTTTGGAGAGTGGGGTTCGCGCAAAAGTCTTATAGCCAGCTGTGACCAGAGTCTCAAGCGTATGCAGGTCGATTATGTGGATATCTTTTACCATCACCGCCCCGACCCTGATACTCCGATAGAGGAGAGTATGCTCGCGCTCGACCACATCGTCCGCAGCGGAAGGGCTCTCTACGTTGGATTATCCAACTATGAACCGGCAGCCGCTGAGCAGGCTTTCTCCATTTTGAGCGAGCTGAAAACTCCGGCAGTCATCTATCAGGGGCGGTATAATATGCTGGGACGCAACTGGGAGAGCAACGGCATGTTCGATATGCTGCGGCGCACTCATAAAGGGGCGATCTGCTTCTCTCCGCTGGCGCAGGGAATATTGAGTTCGCGTTATTTGCATGGAATTCCTGAAAACTCCCGCGCTGTTCGCAACCACTTTCTCAAGGAGTCATCTATCACTCCTGAATTGCTCGCCAAACTCAACTTGCTTGCCGGAATCGCGCGCCAGAGGGGGCAGACCCTCTCACAGATGGCCCTTGCGTGGATTTTAAGCCGCAAGGAGGTCACTTCGGTGCTCTGCGGGGCAAGCAGTCCGGAACAGATAGCCGAGACGGTGAAAGCTCCTTTAAATACGCATTTTACTTCCGATGAGTTGGAGCGCATCGACGCGATCGTCATCGGATGAGCTTCAAACGTAGCTCTGGACAAATTTTATTTCGAGTTTGAGTCCGCTCTGATAGACACTCATGCGGCTTTCGAGAGCCGAGGTGATCTCAGCTTCGCTCAGGATGTAGTTGTGCGGGATAAGCATGTGGAAAGACAATGCCGTCACTTTGCCGTCACTGTCACGTAACAGCCTGAAATCGTAGAGTTTAAATTCTCCGTCAAACATCGACACCACGTTCTCCATCTTGCTGCGCCATCCGATGACTTCGGGGTTGGTCTTATTGTAGGGGTCTCCGTGGAGCAGCAGATGGACAGGCAGATGTTTGCCGACTTCTATTTCGGCGTTTTCCAGAATATCGTGGGCTGAGAAGCGGTCACCATCGCTGGATATTTCAGCGTGGGCGGTGACGTAGTAGGAGCTCTCTCCGTAGTTGTGTATCATGATGTCGTGCACTCCGTCGATGCCCGGAGAGCTGAGGATGATCCGTTTGATGTCTTCGACCAGAGTGGCGTCCGGAGGTTCTCCCAGAAGTTTGCTTACCGTCTCTTTCAACACATTCACTCCGCCCCAGAGGATCATCAGTGAGACGATGATACCTGCGTAACCGTCGAGGTGTATTCCGGTGTATCTGGAAATGACAAGAGCCGAGGTGACCAGCAGAGTTCCGGCGCAGTCGCTGAGGCTGTCTATGGCGGCGGCGCGGATGACGCTCGAGTTGATGAGTTTTGCCACATGGCGGTAAAAGAAAAAGAGCCAGCATTTTACCAGAGTAGTGGCGAAGAAAAAGATTATAGTTATCAGATTGTAGTTGAGTTTGCGCGGAGTTATCAGAGAGCAGACTGCATCTTTGAGGAAGGTTATTCCGAGTCCGACGATAAGCAGAGATACTACGAGTCCCGCGACATATTCAGTTCTTCCATGACCGAAGGGATGCTCGGCGTCCGGAGGACGGCTCGATATGCGGAAACCTGCTATGGTAATGACTCCTGAACCTGCATCCGAAAGGTTGTTGATGGCGTCGGCGGCGACTGCGATACTGCCGGAGAGGATGGCGAGAGTGATTTTGACTATCACCAGCAGGATATTGCAGGCTATTCCGACAACTCCGCTGACGATGCCGCATCGGGTGCGGACTTCACGGCTGAGGCTTTTCCCGTAAATCCCGGGAACGGCATACTTGAGTATAAGTCTGGTCAACATATATTATATTTACCTCGGGTTGTTTTTCCGGAGCATCATCTGCTGACGCATCCGGAGGCGTTTTTGTAACTCATTTTTCATTATTTCGGCGTTGCGCCGGTAATTCATATTTGACGGGTCAAGCCGCGAAGCTCCCTCAAATGCGTCGGCGGCGAGCCGTATGCGGTTGTTGTACGCGTAGGCGACGGCGAGGGTGTTCCATGCATCCGGCGCATCCGGAAGCAGATTGACTCCGCTTTTAGCCATCTCAAGGGCATCCTGAAGTCTGCCGCAGCGCAGGAGAAATTTTGCGTAGTTCACCCTGAGCAGTCCTGAGTCGTTTGCGCGTTTGAGAGCCTCTCGGAACAGTGCATCTGCCGCCTGCGACTGCGGAGTTATCTGAGCAAGGTTCATATAGGCTTCATAACGTTCAGGCTCAAATTTTATTGCGTTGCGGTAACACGCGGCTGCGTTTGCCGTATCGCCGCGTTTTTCATATATCGCTCCCAGCATGTTATCCACTCCGGAGGGATCATCGTTGCGGCTCTTGACCGATGAGAGCAGATCGAGGGCCTTGTTGAATTCCCCTTTGCGGTACGCGGCTTCTCCCAGTATGCGGACGGATTCGTGGTCGAGGGAGATCCCGCTCAGCAGAAAGGCTCCTGCTGCTGCCGATATGACGGCAAATGCCGCCGTCAATTTTTTGGGAAGCAGTACAGTTGAGCAGGCGGCGAAGAGAAAGAGTGACGGATAAGCCGCCAGCCGGTAACGTCCGGAAGTGACGGTAATGACGTTTACCGCAAGAACGCTGATAAACAGCAGCCAGAAGAGCGGAGGTATATAATTGAGTTTTTTTCTTACCGCCCATGCAGCTCCTGCCAGAGCCGAGAGCATGATGAATAAAGTGACGAAGGCTCCGGCTCTGACGGTGAAAGTGCGGTAGAGCAGACCTGCCGGATCAGCGCCTGCGATCAACTCTTTGAAGTGAAAAAACATCACCGCCCTGCGGAAAAATCCCGAAATGAAACTGACGGGTTTATCCGTCATATAATTAAAACTTCTGCTGAGGAATACGCGGTCGGGAGAAACTCCTTTCTGCTCCGCCTCGCGCTCTGCTTCAAGGTGGAGTTTTCTCCATTGCATTCCCGGACGTATCCGGCAGGTGCCGTCAGCTCCCTCAGAGTTGCCGAGATAGAAGTTGAAGGCTCCGTTTTCCTGCACGAAACAGAATTTTCCGTAGTGGACACTTTTTGCTGTGATGAACACTCCGGAAACCGCAACGAAGGCTGCGAGAAATACCGCCGCCTCTCTTTTGCACTTTATTTTAAATAAATAAGCCGCACAGAGCAGTGAAAATATCAGCATTGCTCCGTGGGTCAGGAGTGCGAATGAGCAAAATACTCCGGCAAGGGCAGAGTAGAAACAGGCCTTCTCTTTGCGTTCCAGGGCAAAATATATCGAGTACATGACCGCGGTTGCAAGGGGGATGAGCAGGGTCTCTGATATCAGCTCCGAGGAGTGGAAAAAGAGTATGGGATAGAGTGCGGCAAAACCGAAAAACACGTTTCTTATCTTCTGCGGCACATGGTATTTGCCGAGCAGGATATATAGTGCAGCAAACGCTCCGAGGTTGAGTGCGCTCTGAAGTATCCTCAGGAGTGGAATGCTTTTGAATACCGCAAGGAACGGAGATATAAAGAGCGGATAAAACACTCCGTGGATATCCGGTTTCTCCGGAAATATCCTGCCTGAAATGATTTCCGCTGCGCGGTCGAAATACTCTCTTACATCTGCTCCTGACGCGATATCGAAGTTGATGAAGTTGGAGTATTCCCACAGATAGAGTATGCGCAAAATCACGCCTGCGCCCAGCAGAATGAAAAATGTTCTGTGATTTTCAAATATTTTACGCATGGTATTTATCCAGCAGTTGTTTTGCCGCGGAGACGGCGGAGTTTTTATCAGGAAACTCTCCGGCAAGCTGACGGTCGAAGAGTTCATTGAGCAGTTTTTTGAATATCGGGGAGGGCTTTGCTCCGAGTGATATCAGATCCGCGCCGGTGACCAAAGGCTTCTGTTTGAGCACTTCGAGCGGAGTTGAAACAAGCTGGTCGATGAGAAAGAGCCAGCACTCCATAAACTTGTGGCTCGATATGCAGTCGAGACGGTGCAGCTCAAGTTCAAGCGGAAAATTCTCATCGCAGATAAGCCTTTTGAGTTTCGCCGTCCTCATATCCCTCACGTGTGCCATCCTCATGTGATTTCTCACCGCCGCCACCACCGCGTCGCGCTGCCGGACAGAAAATTTGAGTCTCATGGCAATATCGTATGCCATATCCGCTCCCTTCTCTTCGTGGCCGAAGGCGCGTATGCGGCCGTTGCTGTCGGTGAAGGTGGTGACCGCTTTGCCGATGTCGTGAAGCAGTACGCTCCAGGCGAGGGCGGGGTCGGGAATAGCCATGCGTTCAAGCATGATCGCGGTGTGGGTGAAAACATCTCCCTCCGGGTGGAACTCTTTTTCCTGTTCCACCCCTTTCAGGGCGTCAACTTCAGGAAGCAGCTCCTTCAGGAGACCTGTTTCGCTCATCACATTGAGCGCGTACACTCTTCCCGGAGAGGTGAATATGCGGTCGAGTTCGCTTTTTACTCTCTCAGCTGCCAGCAGTTTGACGGTATGGGAGAGTTTCTTTATGGCAAGCAGGGTGTTCTCTTCGAGTGTAAATCCGCGCATCGAGGCGAACCTTACTGCCCGCAGCATACGCAGGGCATCTTCTGAAAACCGCACTTCGGGGTCTCCGACAGTACGGATGATGCCCTTTTTCAAATCCTCCACTCCTCCGGAGAAGTCAGTCACTTCGAGGGAGAAGGGATCGCACAGCAGGGCGTTGACGGTGAAATCTCTCCTTACGACATCGCTTTTGAGATCGCGGGAAAACTTTATCTCTTCCGGGTGCCTGCCGTCAAGATAAGTTCTTTCAAGACGGGACGAGGCAAGTTCAAAGGTAAAGTTTCCGCGTTTGAGCAGGGATACTCCGAAGCTTCTTCCAGCCCAGCGGATATCGGGAAAAATCTCTTCAAGTTCATCCGGAAAGGCGGTAGTCACCATATCCAGATCTTTAGGGTCTTTGCCCATGAGCATATCGCGCACAGCTCCGCCGACAATCCGGCAGTCAAAGCCGGCATCTCTTATCTGCTGCGCTATTGAACGCGCCTCTTTGAGCATGGACTTAAACATAATTTATACTAATTCCTGAAAAAGCGGTGATATCAAAATATTGAATTACAGTATTTGATTAAACGCGTTAGAATATAACGCTAAGCTTATGATTTGTCAAATATATGAAACAGTTTGTTTATACCGATGGATACTGCCGACAGGATAAAAAGTATTTCGCTTTTCTTGAAGAGGGATGGGGGCGCGGGGGAAGGGAGAAACTTCTTTTCTCGTGAAAAGAAGTTTCTCCCTTCCCCCGCATAACATACTCCCACATCATCAAAAAAGCGGAGAACCTGCTATTCTCGCCGCCCTCACCTGTCCGAACTTATGGACTCTGACATGCTGACTGCGGTTGTCTCCAACGGCGAAGTAGTGCCCGGGTTTGACGATGGTGCGCGGAGTGTTCCAATAACTGATATAGTGGACATAAGGCTCCTTTACCGCCTTGCCGTTGCGGAAGAGGATGCCGTCACGGAAAAATATCTCATCTCCCGGAACTCCGACGATGCGTTTGAGAAAATATACTCCGTCCGAGTATCTGATGATGACGACGTCGCCGTACTGCGGCTCTGAAAAGAGATATCTCAGTTTCCAGCAGAAGGTGAACCCTTTGCGCGGAAAGGTCGGCATCATGCTTTCCCCCTCTATAAAGCAGGGGATAAGCAGGAATTTAAAGACGATGAACGCCAGCAGCGCGACAGCTCCCATGCGGATGAAGAACGCCCTGCCCGGTTTGGGAAAAAAGAACTCTTTGACTTCGGCGCGTCCCGTGCTGTCACCGCTGCGGTGCGCCGACAGAATACGGTTCCAGAGAGACATTACCAGAGTTTCTTCTTCTTTTTGACCGTGGCGGGATCAATACCCTGAGCCCGCAGACGGCGTTCTTCTTCTTCCGCTTCCATCTGGTGGACGAAGCGTGTCTTGTCGCTCGCCTTCATGTACGCCTCTTCTGCGGAGATGTTTCCGGCGTCATACTGGATCTGGATGGAGTTATCCATTGACTGCATTCCTTTACCGCCTCCGGCGTCGATGATGGTGCGGATATTGGATATCTGACCCTCGCGGATGGTGTTGGGCAGACCTTCGGTCCAGAGCAGGATCTCGTGGACGGCGACACGTCCTCCGGACAGTTTACGGCAGAGCAGCTGACTTACGATACCCTTGAGACAGGACGCGAGCATGGTGCGGATCTGCGCCTGTTCATCCGACGGAAAGGCATCGATGATACGGTCGATGGTCTTGGGAGCGTTGTTGGTGTGCAGCGTGGCAAAGACCAGCATACCCATGGTGGCGCAGGTGAGTCCGAGACGGATGGTTTCGTTGTCACGCATCTCACCGAGCAGGATGATATCGGGGTCTGAGCGCATCGCTCCGCGCAGGGCGTCTGGAAAGCTGCGGCTGTGGACTCCGACTTCGCGGTGGACGATGGTGCAGTTCTTGTTCTGATGAACGAACTCGATCGGGTCCTCGATGGTGATGATGTGTTTGCTGGTATTGTTGTTGATGTAGTCGATCATGGCGGCGAGGGTGGTGGATTTACCGCTTCCGGTAGGGCCGGTCACCAGAACAAGTCCGCTGTGATAGGTGCATATCTCCTTGAGGATCTCGGGAAGTTTCAGTTCTTCGATAGTGAGGATCTTTGAGGGGATCTGACGCAGAACTGCGCCCATTCCGTGATAGTTGTAGAGGTAGTTGCAGCGGAAACGGGCAAATCCGGGGATCTCATGCGCGAAGTCGAGGTCGCGTTTGTTCATGAATTCATCCCATCTCCACACGGGGAGACAGATCTCGCGGAGCATGTACTCCATCTTTTCCGGAGTTATCGGTTCTTCTTCGAGGTTCTGGATATTTCCATGGATACGTGCTCTTGCTGGCAGGTTGATCGAGAGGTGAAGGTCCGAGCCGCCCATCGAGAGCATCTGCCGGAGATATCCGTTGATCATCGGTTCGTCGTTCATAATGATATACTTCCTTACTTTTTGGCTGCGGCGAGTTTCTTGGCTTCTCTGGTTGCGTGCAGCTGTTCCATCTGAGAGATGGCGACTGAGTCAACCATGTGCGGACGTCCCGCTTCGTAGGTGATGAGCCCCTGGGTGTATTTTTCGAGGATGCACTGGTCCATGGTGCACATTCCCTGCTTGATACCGACCGACATGGTGGATTTGAGCTGGAATGCTTTGCCTTCAGAGATGATGTTGCTGACCGCCATGGTGTTGAGCATTATCTCATAGACGAGTGTGAGGCCTCCGAAACCGTCCGGAATAAGTTTCTGACAGATGATTCCGCGCATTGAACCTGCGGTCATCGCACGGATCTGGGGCTGCTGCGCCGGAGGAAACACATCGAGCAGACGGTTCAGCGTGTTGGGAGCGTCACCGGTGTGCATGGTTCCGATGACCAAGTGTCCGGTTTCAGCGGCGGTGATGGCGTTTTCGATGGTCTCGAGGTCGTGCATTTCACCGATGACGATGACGTCCGGGTCTTCACGCAGCGCGGCTTTGAGGGCGCGTGAGTAGCTTGCGGTGTGCTGTCCGACTTCGCGCTGGGTGACCTGGCAGCCCTTGGACAGCTGGAGTATCTCGATAGGATCTTCGACGGTGATGACGTGATCCTGGCGTTTGGAGTTGACGATATCGACCAGACTTGCCAGGGTGGTGGTTTTTCCGGCTCCGATGGGGCCTGTGACCAGAACGAGACCGTTGGTGTAGTCGAGCAGACGCGCGATGGTCGGAATATCTTTTTCCATATATCCGAGCTCAGCGAGAGAACAGATGTGGTCAGGAACCAGACGGTAGCTGCCCGCGGTTCCGTCTTTTTCCTGCATCAGACAGACGCGGAAACGGTTGATTCCGACTTCGAGAGCGTATCCCATATCCTGATCATTGACGAACTGCTCTTTGCTGGCGGCTGAGAGCAGCGAGGTGTTGAGCCTGAAAGAGTCCTCAGCGGTGAGGACATAACTGTCTATGCGTTCGATTTGAAGGCTGCGGCGCACAAAAGGCATGGAGCCTCCTGATATATGCAGATCGCTGCATCCCAGATGGCGCAGACAGCTCAGGAGATAGATCATTCTTCCTGCGAGCTCTTCGTCCGAGAGATTGGAAGTATCCGAAAAACTGGGCAGGTCGGCATAGCTGTTGATTTGTGAATAGTCGATATCAAAGGGCTCAAAGTGGAGTGCCGCCTGATCCTGAACGGTCTTTTCAAAATTTCCTGAGCCGGAGTTCTGCGGAGAAGAAGAGTATTCCTCTTCATACTCCTCATCGTAATCTTCCTCAATGTCATCAAACGGCGGAAGCTCTCCGGTCTG
Source organism: Lentisphaerota bacterium (assembly GCA_015061775.1). GTDB lineage: Bacteria > Verrucomicrobiota > Lentisphaeria > Victivallales > Victivallaceae > UBA1784. The sequence goes on from SUVY01000006.1 coordinate 56,958, forward strand.
AGCCTGTTCGACGGCGTAGTCTGCGAGGGTCTGTATCTGTTCGAGCAGTTCGGCAGCCTCCTCTTCTGAGGCGTCTCCTGCCATGCGGTCAAGGACGTTCTGGGCGTACTCGGCAAGTCCGCTGCCTTCGGGCAGTTTGTGGAAAAGTTTGAATCCGTCTGAGGCATCCAGCGCGCCGTTGTCTGCCAGCGCGTAGATGAACCATTGGATTTCAGCTGGGGTGGTGTCCGGCATTTTCCGTTGTTCCTTTGCTAATGAATAGTATTATTTGTTACATTATGTTTGTCCGGAAATTACAATAACTCATTGAGTTTGTTTTGTCAAGCTGAAGCGTTGATCTTTCAGCAAAAATTCCATAGTTTGAAAGTGCTTGGTGATGAAGTATTGCGCCTTCAGGTAGCGGAAGCACTCATTTTTTCCATAGTGCGCGATGAGTTTGCGCGTGAGAAGCGAGTCCGGAGCAGTCTCATAACTCCATGCCAGCAGATTGCTCATAAAGGTGCTTCTGATGGTGCGGGTGAAGTGTCCGGGAGGGCTCCTGTGCCCTTCAAATGCCACGCACATAGGCTCATAAGCTCCGACAAATGCCGGAACCAATCCGATGACTCCGAGGGTGACCGCCGCCGCAGTGAGGCGGGTGCTTTTGCGGCTGAGGACATAACGGAACGTATAGTACATCAGCAGCGGAATTATGCATATCAGATATCTGAAACCGTAGGAAAATCCTCCGAATTCATTGGTTATGGTGATGTATATGGCAATTACAGCTCCCGCAGACAGCAGCATGATGATATCGTTGACAGGCAGTTTTTTCCGCAGATGCCAGATCGCCGGGAATATCAGCAGCAGTACCGGCTGGTAGCTGAACAGTCCGCGGTTGGTGAAGAGCGTTTCAAGGAGATAGATGATATGATTTTTCTGGTCTGTTCCGGGGGAGTAGGTTCCTCCTGATACGATGTAGAGCGGAAGCATTGTTCCGTAAGCTATATAGTTGAGCCAAACGGATAAGAGGACAACACCTCCTCCGGCAGCTCCGCAGAGCACGGCGTTTTTCCACCGCTTCTCTTTTTCTGAAGTGAGCAGGACAGAGAGAGCCGAGGTTGCGAGAAAGACAGCTCCTGCGACCATGTCGAGCGTGAAGAGGACTCCGGAGGCAAATCCTGCCCAGACGGCGGCTCTTACATCCTGTTTGCGGCGGTATTTGTCGAGAGATATCATGACTCCCGTGACGGCGAGCGCGGCAGGAACGTGGTTGTTGAAGATGGTCATGAAGCTGAACATCCAGCTTCCGCAGCAGCAGAGCAGCGCGAAGAGGAGTTTCAACCGCATACTTCCCCGAACAGTGCGGCACAGGTGGCGGAATATCCATACGAAGCAGAGTGCGTTGACCGCACAGCCGAAGATCATGTTCATCATATAGATCATAAAGCTGTAGCTGTTGGAAAAATTCTTTCCGGAAATCAGCGTGATGACCTTGCTGACCTGCGCCGCGCACCATGAAAGAGCTATCGGTTTATCCGAGTAGATATGATTATTACGTATGATTTTGTCAACCGTCTTGAAGTGGGTTTTTTCGATATGGAAAACTCCCTGATCGGCGACGGCTTCGACGACCGCGAGACGGCTGGCTTCCATGCCTGCCATGGATACTTCCATCTTGCAGACGAGGGAGCCGGCAATAAGTATCAGCAGTGCTCCGAAGAGAGCGAGCTTGTGATCTTTTTTATCTCTTCTCACTTCAAAGCTCCACTGCGGTCGCAGCGAGCCGCGCCTCGGCGTCGATCTGCATTATGCGCTCAAGGTTGTCCGGATGCTCGACCGTGTGGCTGTCGAGGACGGTGCGGATGATGTGCCAGATCCCCGGAAGGGGTATTTCGCCCTTCATAAATCTTGAAACGGCGATATCGTTGGCGGCGTTGAGGACGCATGGTGCGCTTCCTCCGAGCGAGAGAGCCTGCCGCGCAAGCTGTATGGAGGGGAAACGGTCGTCATCTATCTCTTCAAACTCAAGTTTGCCGAGTTTTGCCAGGTCGAGGCGCGGAACAGATCCCGGAAGCCGCTCAGGATAACTCAGAGCATACCTGATGGCAAGACGCATATCCGGAGTCGAGAGCTGGCTGATGATGCTTCCGTCATTGAGTTCGGCGAAAGCGTGCATGACGCTCGACGGATTGATGACCGCGCCGATCTTTTCCTGCGGGACTCCGAAGAGATAACTTGCTTCGATGACTTCGAGGGCTTTGTTCATCATGGTCGCCGAGTCGATGGTGATCTTCTGTCCCATGCTCCATGTCGGATGCTTGAGGGCGTCGGCACAGGTGGCTTTTTCGAGTTCCTCTTTGCTCCATTTGCGGAAAGGACCTCCGGAGGCGGTGAGCCAGATTTTCGATATCTCATCAGGGCGTCTTCCGGCGAGGCATTGGAAAACTCCGGAGTGTTCGCTGTCCACGGGGACGATTTTCCCTCCGGGGCTTTTGCGGGCCTCTTCCATGACCAGTTCTCCTGCGAGACAGAGCACCTCTTTGCTTGCCAGGGCCACAGTTTTTCCGCATCTCAAGGCGGATATGACCGGGCGTATTCCGGCTACTCCGATGATGGCGCACAGGAGTATATCCACGTCATCGCGTTCAGCGATACGGACGAGTTCCGCCTCACCTGCTCCGCAGCTGATGCCGCTGCCGTCGAGGGCGCGGGCAAGGTCAGGTTCAAGAGAAGGGTCTCCGGTAACGGCGGTGTCGGCTCCGAGGAGTTTTGCCGCCTGGGCGAGCTTATCTATACTTTTATTTGCCGCCACTGCGACGGTGCGGAATTTGTGAGGATTTTCCAGCAGCTCAATGGTTGCGCTGCTGCCGATGGAGCCGGTGACTCCCAGTACCGCGACGTTCTTGATGTCAGCCATTTTCAGAGAGTGATGAGAGCGCGTTTCTTTGCCTGCGGAGCAGTGATTTCGGGTTCAGCGACAGTTATCGGAGCGGGGATCTCCTCTTCGATGACTTCAAAGTCTCCGGTCATCTCGGCGTGCTTGAGCTGGAGAAGTTCCTGCTGGACGCGTATCTGGCGTCTCTGCTCACCGAGCTGTTCGTTCATGGTTCCGTGCATCTTCTGCAGGGCGTTGAAGAGAGCGATGGTGCGCTCTTCGTTTTCGCGTACAGCGGCGCGGAAATAGGCAAGCGTGCGGATGATAAGCAGCAGGAGCAATATCATAAGTATAAGCATTACTACCTGGACGACTGCGAGAAATTGGGGGTCTGCTAACATAGTTGGAATTCCTTTCTGTTTTTTCTATAGTTTAAAGTTGTTTTTTCAAAATTTCTATTTCATCGTTCCACACCTTTCCGCTTGCGTCGGAGGGCATGCTGAACGAAGAGAGGTTTATTCCTGTGACATCCGGAGAGTCTGGCATCGCGCTGCGTTTGAACTGTGATACAAAGAAGCGTCTGAAAAACACTTCAAGCGCGGAAAGTATCTGTCCGGGAGCATAATCATCTTTGAATGCCCTGCATGCCATCTGATAAACCTTTGCCGGAGCAGCTCCGTATTTGATGAACCAGTAGATAAAGAAGTCGTGCAGGTCATAGCTGCCGATGATCTCTTCGGTGAACTGTTTTCCCGGAACCAGCTCAGGAGAGACGGGAGTATCGCAGATATCGATAAGTTTCTCTGCGAGTTTTCCGCTCTGCTTTTCGGCGTAGCAGCTGATGACTTTGCGCATGAGGGTCTTGGGAATGGAGGCGTTGACGGCATACATCGACATCTGGTCTCCGTTGTAAGTGCACCATCCGAGGGCTATTTCGCTGAGATCACCGGTTCCGATGACGATGCCTCCGCATCCGTTGGCAATATCCATGAGTATCTGGGTGCGTTCACGTGCCTGACTGTTTTCATATACTACGTCGGTGTTGGCTGGATCGTGTCCGATATCTTCAAAGTGCTGAGTGACGGCGGAGGATATCGGAATATATTTGAGTTCAACTCCGAACTCTTCTGCGATAGCGAGCGAGTTGTCTCTTGTGCGGTCGCTGGTTCCGAACCCCGGCATGGAGACGGCGACGATACTCTTTTCTGATACTCCCATCATGCGGCAGCATTCGACGCAGGTGATGAGTGCCATCGTGGAGTCAAGACCTCCGGAAACGCCCAGCACCATAGTCTTTGAGCGACTGGTGATCATGCGGTTGGCAAGTGCCGCGGCGGAGGTGAGGATGATGGAGTCGGAATACTCTTTTATATCCTCTTCCGGAATGAAGGGGTACTTGGAAACCGTACAGTATTCGAGCTCTTTTATCTGCGGAATATTGACGTGCACTCCTGCCATATCCTCATGCCAGAAGCGCAGATCACGATTGAAAAAGGTCTCGGCTTCCTCTATATCTATGTCGCTGTAAAGGATTTGCGACTTGCGTTCAAATTGACGGTTTTCTGCCGTCACTTTTCCGTCAAATGCGACGAGTGCGTGCCCGGCGCATACTCCGGCGGAAGTGGAGTTGGATGCTCCGGCTCCGCAGGCGGCGCAGAAACACTTGAGAGAGCGGCTCAGCGCAGAGTAGTCGGTGCGGCGCTCTTTTACCGTGTGATAAGTGTCGAATTGAGCGTAGGGGAAAAGCATGAGATGCACTCTGCGGTTACGCCCGGCTGGAGCAAAAGCTTCGCGTTCCGGAGAGACTGCGAAACGCAAGTCTCCGTTGGTAAACACGGTATCGCGGCTGTCGGCGATATCGAAAGAGCCATTTGATGCGACGATGATGTTTCCGTCGGAGTCGGTCAATACGGCGATCGTTTCATATTTGGCAGTTTCCCGGGCGAGCTGTTCAACAGCCTCCGCCTCCTTGCGGGCAAAAAGCGGAAAGTGCGGAAGCTCTCCGCAGGCGAAACCGCTGACCGCTTCTGAGGGAAAGAGCACGATCGAGGCTTTGTTTTGGGCTGCTTCAGTATAGAGTTTTATCATCTCGCCGATATTAAAGGAAATATCTGCTGTGCGGCACTCCGGAACAGCGCAGGCTATACGGTAAAAGTTGTTCACTTCAAGTATCCTCCTCTTATTCAAAGTTGAGACTCATGGTGTCATCGTTGATTTTTTTGCGTTTTTTTCGCGGAGGGGTGTACTCTTCGCGCGGAAGTACGGTCATCACTTCTTTAGTGTTGCTCTTGGTCTGTTCAAGTTTTTCCAGCACGTTGTTGGCGCGGTCGAGCACCTCTTCGGGAACTCCGGCGAGCCTCGCCACGTGGATGCCGTAACTGCGGTCGCTCGCTCCCGGAAGGATACGGCGCAGGAAGATGATATCTTTACCGTACTCTTTCACCGCCACATTGAAGTTGCCTATTCCCCTGCAGCTGCGGGCGAGCTGGGTAAGTTCATGATAGTGTGTGGCAAAGAGCGAGCGGCATTGGATATCATTGTGCAGATACTCTGCGACGCTCCAGGCGATGGATAAGCCGTCGTATGTGCTGGTTCCTCTGCCGATCTCATCGAGGATGACCAGACTTTTGGGAGTGGCATTGCAGAGGATATTGGCGGTTTCCACCATCTCGACCATAAAGGTACTCTGGTTGCGGGTGAGGTCATCTCCGGCTCCGATACGGGTGAATATGCGGTCAACAAGTCCGATCTCGGCGTATTCCGCCGGAATAAAGCTGCCCATCTGAGCCATGATGACCAGAAGTGCATTCTGGCGGATATAGGTGCTCTTGCCCGCCATGTTTGGACCGGTAATGAGCATCATGCGCAGATTGTGTTCTCCGTGGTTGAGACAGGTGTCGTTGGGAACGAATTTACCTGCATCCATGGTCACGTCCAGCACCGGATGGCGTCCGGAGTGGATGACCAGACGGTCGTCGTTGAATATGTTGGGTTTGACGTAGTTGTTTATGCGTGCACACTCCGCGAGACCTGCGAGGGCGTCGATATCTCCGAGGGCGTCGGCGGACTTGCGGATAGCTTCGGTGTAGCCGAGAGAAAACTCTCTCAGTTCGTTGAAGAGTTTTATTTCGAGGGCTTTGGCGCGCTCTTCGGCTCCGAGGATGGTGTCTTCGAGCTCCTTGAGTTCCGGAGTGATGAACCTCTCGGCATTGACCAGGGTCTGTTTGCGGATATAATCCTCAGGAACCGCACCGAGATTGGCTTTGCTCACTTCGATATAGTAGCCGAAAACATTGTTGTATTTGACTTTGAGAGTTTTTATTCCGGTGCGTTCGACTTCGCGCTGCTGGATATCCGCGAGCATGCTTTTGCCGTTTCCGGACATATTTCTCAGAGTGTCGAGGTCGGCGAAAAATCCTTCGCGGATAACTCCTCCGTCGGTGATGTGCATGGGAGGCTCATCGCTGATGGTCGCGTTTATGCGCTCGACAAGTCCGCTGAACTCAGGAAGTTCCTTGGCGCATGATACGGTCAACTCTGCGCTGAAACTCTCAAGCAGACTGCGTATTCCGGGAACCGCATCGAGACTGACCGCAAGCGCGATATAGTCGCGCGGAGAGGCGTTGCCGACACTTATTCTCGCGGATATGCGTTCGAGGTCGCGGATCATTCCGAGCGTTTCGCGCAGTTCGGTGAGGGTCAGCGGATCGCGGACGAACTCTTCGACGGCATCGAGGCGTTTGACTATGGGGTCATAGTCGCGCAGCGGGCGCAGCAGCCAGTTTCTGAGATGGCGCGAACCGATGGCGGTCGAAGTCTTGTCGAGCACCGAGAGCAGAGAGCCGTTTTTGCTGCCGTCGATGCGCGAAGAGATGAGTTCAAGATTGCGAATGGATATCGGATCGAGCTCAAGATAACGGTCGAAATGGTGACGTTTTATGCTGTTGAGATAGGAGGCGTCACATCTGAGATTTTCCTGAGCGTAGCGCAGCACAGCTCCTGCGGCGCGGACGGAATCATGATCGTCGCGCATTCCGAAACCGTCGAGAGTAGAAGTTCCGAAGTGCTCTTTGAGATATTTTTCACAGTCCTCAAAGACAAAGTCTGCGTCGTCAAGTTCGGTCCACATGATTTTGTGGCCCGGGTCAGGAAGTTTATCGGCGAGGCGCAGAGCTTCAAGTGCCGCCGATGAGATGATGACCTCTTTGACTCCCTGCCTTGCCAGCTCTCCCGTGATGACGTCGATGCGCTCAGGAGGGGTATAGTAGAACTCTCCGGTACTGATATCGAGCAGACATATCGCGGCGTTTGAGCAGGACTGATCCGGAACGATTCCGGCGATGAAGTTGTTGTATTTTGAGTTGATGAGACTCTGATCGATGATGGTTCCCGGAGTGATGATGCGGGTGATCTCACGTTTGACGATGCCTTTGGCGTCGCGGGGGTCTTCCATCTGTTCAGCTATGGCGACTTTGAAGCCTTTGGCGATGAGTTTTGCCAGATAGCTGTCGAGAGCGTGATGGGGAAATCCGCACATGGGAACTCCCTGACGGCGGGTCAGGACGAGGTCGAGGGCGGAGCTTACTTTTTCAGCATCCTCAAAAAACTCCTCGTAGAAGTCTCCCAGCCTGAAGAGCAGGACAGCATCGTGCGGAATGGTGTTTTTCGCGTCGATATACTGCCGCATCATGGGGGTAAGTTTTGCGGAAGTGCCGGTCATAACAGATTTTTCCTTTCACGCACGATTTCAAGCGAGACAGGACCGCTGTGTTTGAGTGCCAGGGGTTTGGTCAGCTTTACGCGGCATCCGGTTATCCTGATATCGCTGAGCACCGATGCCGCTATGCGGTCGGCGAGCCGTTCGAGCAGGTGGAATTGAGAGTCTGATATCAGACGGAAAATACGCTCTTCAAGCTCGAAATAATCGACAGTATCTTCGAGCATATCGCTTTTCCCGGCAGGCGCAAGGTCGCAGAATATATCTATATCCGCGATAACCGGCTGCGGAGTTGTGCGTTCATGCGGAAATGTGCCGATCACTGCCTCCGCTTTGATGGCGTTGAGAGATATTTTATCCAAAACAGACTCCTTTTGTCGTTACGTGCACTTTGCTTTATTTATATTATATCACGCTTTGACCATTTTCGCAACTTGAACTTTGCCTGTAAAAGGGTTATTTTATATCTGAAGTACAATAAAAAGCCAAAAAAACATGAAAGAAGAGATAAATGACGAAAAAATCACTTGATATTGCCATGGTGTTCTCCGCGCTGTTTACGCTTCTTGCGGTCTCCGGATGTCAGTCAGACCGCGACTATCAGGCGAGGGCAGCGGACAGGGCGAGAGAGTATCTGCTTGCCAACGCTCCGGAACTTGATTCGACCCAGACTTCCTATGTGAGATACAACGACCCCATACTGCTCACGGGCGACGGTCTTTCCGGAAAAGTCAATGGAGTCAAACAGATATGCATCACCTGGGACATTCCCGGAACCGGTCTGCTCTACATGGTGTTCGGAACCTCCCGTGAGCGCATGGACAACTGGTATCCCAACCGCCTGATCAAACGCAACTACGTTGCTCTCTCCGGAGCGGTCAATTCAGCGGTGAAATCCTGCCGCAAATATGCCGTTACAAGCTATCTGGACGATATCAGCGAAAACGATATGAATATCGTGAGGTTTTCTGATCCTGAGATCATCACTTCAAAATTTTCCCTGCGTCCGGAAAAGAGCGTCAACGACCCCAATCTCATGCCTGAGAACCGTCTGGAAGAGCCTCTGGTGAAAGAGAAGAAAAAACCGAAGGAGAAGAAGGCTCCGCAAGTTCAGATATCCCTCGTGTGGAATATATCCGGAGACCGCTGTCTGGTGTTCTGCGGAACTGCCGCCAATGAGTCACTCGCCGGATGGAAACTGAACTTTGCCAATATCTGTGACCGCCACGATGTCGATATGGCGCGCAAAAAACTTTTGAAGCGTTCAACGGATTACAATACTCCGATACCGGTGCCTCCCAAAAAGAAGGCGGTGAAAAAGACGGGCGCAAAGAAGAGTTCTGAAGTAAAACAGAGTTCTGTAAAGAGCGCGAAGAAGGTCGTGAAGAAAAATGCGGCAGCTCCCGCAGTAAAGAAGGCGGATAAATAAAATGCTCAGTATGACAGGTTTCGGCAGATCCGAAAAAAACATTGCAGGAAAGTACATCATAAGTGCCGAGGTATCGAGCATCAACCGCAAACAGCTTGAATTGCGTCTTTCCATACCTCAGGAGTACTCCGTCTGGGAGCTCGATTTGAGGACGCTTGCCGCCGGATTTTTTTCCCGCGGAGCAGTCTCGATACGTGTCGCAGTCAAAGGAGTCGCCTCAAGCGGCAGGGGAGCGGTGCTTCCCGAGCAGGATAAATTCGATGAGGTGATAAAGTTCGCCGTCGAAGCAAGAAGGCGCAACGGATTGTCCGGAGAGGTCAATGTCGAGGCGTTGCTCGCCATGTCGGGACTGCTCCAGCACAGTTTTCCCGAGCCCGAAGATGACGGAGTCAAAGAGGCGTTTCTCGAGGTCTGCCGCGAGGCGTGTATAAACTGCCGCAGCTCGCGCGAGATGGAGGGCAATGCCCTCAAAGAGGAGTTTTCCAGCCGCATATCCCAGCTCGAAAGCCGTCTTGAAGTCATCTGCGGACACCTTCCTGAGATCGTTGAAGCCGGCAAAAAACGGCTGCTGGAAAAGATTGCAGAGCTCAAACTTGAGATAGATCCGCAAGACAGTTCATTCCTCCGCGAGGTGATCTATCTTACCGACAAGAGCGATGTCACCGAAGAGGTGGTGCGTCTCAAAAGTCATTTCGTGCAGTTCCGCAAATACCTTGCTGCCGATGCACCGTGCGGAAGAAATCTGGATTTTCTTGCGCAGGAGATGTTCCGTGAGATCAATACGCTCGGCAACAAGAGCGGAAACAGCGCGATATCTCCTGAAGTTGTGGTATTCAAAACCGAGCTCGAGAAGATCCGCGAACAGATACAGAATGTGGAGTGATGATCTGCTATGAAAGAGATAGATTTTACCAGAATAGCCAAAATAGTCAATGAACTCGAAGAGAGCTACTCCGACCGTGTAGGTGTAAATCTCACCGGAGAAGAGATGATCCCGCGCCGCGACGAGATAATCGCGGTGACGGAAAAGCTGCTCGAAATCATTTTTCCGGGTTACCAGCGCAGCTTTGAGGGAGCGGGTACTGCGGCTCTGCTGATAGATATCCAGTCTGAATTGTCCAATCAGATCTGCCGCGCGATGAGACGCAGGGAAAAGAGCACCTGCAAATGCGCAAGCTGCTCCGCCTCCTGCTCAGATAACGGAGACTGCGGACACGCGGTCTATAAACTGCTTGAGCAGCTTCCGGAAATCAGGGAGATCACCAAGCTCGACGTGGCGGCGGCGTTTGCCGGAGACCCGGCTGCGGCGAACTACGACGAGATCATTCTGAGCTATCCCGGCTTGAAGGCTATCACCATCCAGCGTATGGCTCATGTGCTGTATCTGGAAAAAGTTCCGCTGATCCCCCGCATGATGACTGAGTATGCCCATACCCAGACCGGAATCGATATCCACCCCGGAGCCGCGATCGGCAAAGGTGTATTCATCGACCACGGAACCGGTGTGGTGGTCGGCGAGACCGCCCGCATCGGAGACAATGTGCGCATCTATCAGGGTGTGACCCTCGGAGCCGTCCATTTCCCCAAAGACGCCTGCGGAATGTTGATAAAAGGCAACCGCCGCCATCCGACGATCGGCAACAATGTCACCATCTACTCAGGGGCGAGCGTTCTCGGAGACATCACTATCGGAGACAACTCCGTCATCGGCGGAAACGTCTGGCTGACCGAGAGCCTTCCTGAAGGAACCAAAGTCACCGCAACTCCTCCGGAGAACCGCCGCAAACAGATGCAGTAAGTGTCATGGGATGTGTTGAGACATACAGCCGGCTGAGTGCGGACATGCGCCGCATATCAGAAGAGAACGGCTTCGGCGGAAAAATCAAAGTTCTCGCCGTGACCAAGACGCAGAGCGTGCAGGTCATGCGTCAGCTCTACGATGCCGGAGTGCGTGAATTTGCCGAGAACCGTATTGCGGCGCTCGAAGAGAAGATCCCGCAGTTTCCGGATGATGTCGTCTGGCATTTCATCGGCAAAGTACAGTCGAACAAAGTCCGCAAGGTGCTCAAAGCTGCGAAGGTGGTGCACTCGGTGGACAGTCTCGAACTGCTTTTGCGCATAGACCGGATAAGCGGAGAGGAAAAAGTGTCTCCGGAGCTCTATCTTGAAGTGAATGTTTCCGGAGAGGAGAGCAAGAGCGGAGTAACTCCGCAGGAGGCGCGTGAGATATTGCAGACTCCGTTTGCCAACGTCAGAGTCACCGGTCTTATGACTATGGCTCCCAACGGAGCTTCGGACGGAGAGTTGAAAGAGATATTTTCCAGTCTGCGCCGTCTCGGAGAGAGTCTGGGAGTAACTGAGTTCTCAATGGGTATGTCCAACGACAGTCATATCGCTGCCGCCTGCGGTTCAACCACAGTCAGGATCGGAACTGCACTCTTTGTCTGAGCTTTTGGAGTTCTTTTTTATCTGAGTTTTTCCGGAAAGATCCAAGCGTTGAGTTCCCGTCACCGCTGCAAGCTGGACAGCCGCTTTATTGAACTGTATCGTTGAAATAACCAGTTTGCTTTTGGCTTCTATAAGCAGACTTTGAGCTTCATTCAGACGGGTGATGGTCTCTCTTCCGTTGCGGTATTCGCTGAAAACAAGGTCTCTCTGTTCGCGCACCCACTCCGCCATGCTTTGGAAAATCTGCACCTGCCGGAGAGTATTTTTACAGTTTGAACAGGCATCTTTCACCTCAGAAACGATTTCAAGGAAACGCAGATTTACACCCCACAAGGCGATTTTTTCCAAAGCCTTCTGTTTCTGCAGTTCATTGACGGAGTAGAAGCCCTTGAAGATGTTCCACCTGCCTTCAGCTCCATAAGCAAAGCTCCTCTGGTTGCCGCGGGCGGCAAGATCGCTTCCGTGACCGTATTTGGCGCGGTAAGTTTCGAGAGCAAATTCCGACAGCAGCCATATTTCAGGAAGAAAATCTGAATACACTCTCTGGGTGTTCCGGAAGGCGATATCCAGCAGGATTTTTTCCTCTTTCAGATCCGGACGGTTGTTGACCGCAAGTTCAAGATAAAACTCATCATCATAGATCGGTTCAAAGTGTTCCGCAGATATTTTCTGCAGTTTGATATCTCCGGGCATTTGCCTGCGTTCGCACCCCATCAGCGCAGTCAGCGCGTGGAATGCTGTTTTGCGGCGGTATTCGGCGTTGCTGATATTGCTTTGTGCCCGGGCTGCGAGGATCTTGAAATTGAGAACCGAGGCTTTTGAGACATGTCCTCCGCGGAAACGCTGTTCCTCCTGAATCAGGGCGGCATTCTGAAAGGCGAGATCCTCGTTGTGGATGATGATCTCTTCTCCGGCGAGATACATATCATAGTATGCGAACGCAACTGCTCTTGCCAGCAATCTTCTGACGTTTCGGGAGGCGGCGATGTTTTTCTGATATTCCTGATGAGAGATGATGACATCCAGCTCCCGGGCAAAACCGTCAAACAGCAGAAAACTCGCCTGGATCGAGCCCGAGGTTATGAAGTGGTTGTTCTGCCTGAGCATCCCTTCCGGAGGGTCTTTCAGATCCCATCCGCGCGCCAGAGTATGTTTTACAGAATATCCTGCATTTATTTCAGGAAGATATGCCGATAACGCCTGATAATATCCGTGTTTGGCAGCAGTGACCGCCTGAGCCGCCGCAAGATTGGTCGGGTTGTTTTGAAGAGAAATCGCTATTGCGGATTCGAGCGTCAGGGTATTTCCGGAAGGCAAAACGGAATTATTCTGTTTTGCCGCAAATGTCCGGCGGAAATCATCGAGTGTTTCCAGCCGGGCGGGTTGCGGTATGCAGCCTGAGAGCAGGATGATAAGCATTGCGGATAACTCCGCAAGCGGTAAAAAAACCTTTATTTCCACAGGAACAACTCCCAGAAAAACTGACGGAACGGACGTGATGGAATATCCAGTTCCACATACGCGCTTGCTCCGAAATGCAGCAGAAGCTGATCGTCCGGATCAATTATCCTGATCTGAACCGGATATCTTTGCGGAAGCATAAACCATTCGTTCTCTTTTTTCACTTCGGCAACACCGGTATCATGAGAAGAGGAACGCCGTTCCGAGCCCCAGTTGGCGGCACATACGACTCCGCGGTACTCTCTGCCCGGATACTGTCTGATCCAGATGCGGGCAGGAGTTCCCGGACGGATCTCAGAGAGTTCACTCTCTTTGAAGTTAGCCTGAATAAACCATGCTGAGGTGTCGATGAAGGCAAACAGAATGTCTCCGGGCTTGTAATATCCTCCCGGAGATATCGTCATGTTGACAACAATTCCGTCACTCAATGCCCTGACAGTGGTTTGATCGCACCATATACGCTCAAGTTCGATAGAGCTTTGAGTTTTTTTGATCTGGGCACGCAGAGCTGAGCAATCGTGTCTGAGAGACTCGGCATGGTGTTCCGCAGCTGCTTTGCGGGCGAGAGAGACTTTCAAATTCCGCTGTTGAGCCACGACGTAATCTTCTGAAATCGCGGCTGCCTTGAACATATCCTGAGCTCGGGTGAAAAGATAACTGTAATTTGCGATATCGGCTTCACAGACCTTTATCTCTTCGAGGATCTGCTTTAATTTTGCCTCGCAGCTTCGCAGTTGCGCACAAAGCTTCTCTTTTTCGTGTTCCAGCTCCTGTACCTTCAAAAGATATGGAGGAGAAAACACCGAAAACAGCGGAGCTCCTTTTTTGACGAATTGATTGTTCTCAACAAAAATATCCGTAATGTAACCGGCCGTCCAGGGAGATACCGGTCGTGTGTTGGCGAAAACAAAAGCGTTTGCGGTAAAGGGTTTCAAGTGCCAGAAGAGCCAGTATCCCGAGCAGAATATCAGAAAGCTCACGAGAAGTACGAGCGGAAGATATTTCTTTATGAAAATCATGCATTACTCCGGGAGGCTGTGTTGGGAAAAACCAGATATATGACCGCTCCGAGCAGGGTGGCTGCGGAGCGGGAGACAAGCGCGTTCCAGAAGTGAAAACGGTGATATGGTCCGGTCGTCCAGTCTGAAAAGACAGTCAGCGAGACCATGAAAATAACGGAAAACAGAAAAAAGTCGTTGTAATTATACAAAATGAAAAATCCGGCAGCACCGAGGAAAGGAAGGATATATACAAAACGGTAATCCATGCGGCAGAAGGAGTCAAGCAGAATACCTCCGGAAATTATTCCGGCTGGAACGGCAAATATCCGCTGTATTGCAAGTTTGTTTCCGGGAGTTTGCTGAGATTCAGACATGGCTATAAACAGAATCGTCAGCATGACCCAGATACCCTGTTTCATACGCAGCATTTGAGAGATCAGATTTCCTGCCGCGAGGGCTGCCGCGAGCAAGAAACTCCGGTATTTCGGGCACGGTGAGAGTTTTCCGGAAGAGGCTGAAGAGATATTTCCGGAAGCATTGAAAAGGGAAGTCACAGCGGCGATGACAATGACTCCGATAAAAATATCGATACTTCTGCCGACAGCGGGAAGAAACGCGTATGGAGCGGAGTAAGAGAGAAATCCGGTGATCAAAACGATGCATCCGGCGCGGAGATCAGGAAGATATATAAAGGTAAAAAAAGCGAAGAGAGAAGAGACAATGATTTGTAAAACAGGCCAGTTGTGAGTGCCGGAAATCAGAAATTGATTCAAAGAGCTGAAAAGAGCCATCAATAAAGCAATGTTTATTCTGCGGGCAAACGGAGTGATATCTGCGAGCAGGGCAGAAGAGAGGAAGGTAAACGCGAATACCGGCATATTGACATCGGGCATACGCAGTAACCCATTAAGAGCAGCCATGCCAAGCATAGAGGCTAACAGAACCGCGGCGCGGTTGACAGCGGAAAGATAAAACATGAAAAAACCTCCTTGTTTTACATTTATAAAACGATTTTCGTTTTTTTCAACCGTTTTCCGGAAAAAAGAACGGAACGCTTTTTATGGCGTTCCGTTCTTTTCGTGGGGCGTATCATCAGTAAATTTCTGTTGGTACGCTCTCTTCTCCGTACCATGTGGTACTGGATATATATACCTTTTTACCTCTAAGGTCTCCTTTGAGCTGCAAGTCTGCTCCGTTGACCGTAAATGGAAGGGGCAGTTTTATCAATGACAGCTTATATCTCAGATAGTTGTCCCGCGGAGCTTTTTGAGAAAATATCGCTCTTCCGAAGCGCAGACGTGCAGACGCATCGCACTTTTGATAGACCGCCCAGGGGTCAAGCTCGAAAAACTCTTTTCCTTTTTTGTGGATGATTCCGGCAAGATTGCTTTCATTGAGTTTTTCGACCGGAAGCGTGTCAGGTGCGATATATACTCGCGCTCCGATCATATTTTCCGGAATTTGTGCCGATACAACGATGGTTTGGTTTTCGCATCTTGCTTTTCCTTTGCTCTGCGGAAGTTTCTTTGCAACTTTGCGCTCAAGTGCATGGAAATCTGTCAGCAGAACAGTCACATACGAAAACGAGGGATTATTTGAAATATCAGTCAAACGGATATTTCCGTCCGGCAGTATCATTTTGTGCAGAAAGTAATAATACGCATCCTTTATGGAGTTGTATATCTCCTTGCGTGTCGCATCTTCTTTTGCGTGACGTCCGGCAAGTCTGAGCAGATAAACGGCATCCCAGGTCGCCCCCATCGCAAATTTATCCTTGCTTTTATCCGGAGTATTGGTCAGAAGATAGGCTTGGGTACTCCATCCTGCTTTGCGCAATTTTCCTTGCGGATCACGCCAGCTTGATTGCTGTCTGAGTGTCTGCCTGATCATTTCGTCTGCCCGCGGAACCGTTTTAGTCAATGCAAATTCCGGCTTTATGATATCTTTGCGGTCGCTGCGTGCAAGTTCGTGATAGCGGAAATGCATATTCAAAATATGAAATGTCGCCCCGAGTGAGAGACTTTTTCCATCGTGCCAGTAACCGGTTTCCGGGTCCTGTGCTTCAAGCAGCAGGTCTCTGAAATTTTCCAGCCATCCATTTTCGACCGGAGGCAGAAGATTTTTTCTTTTTCCGAGCCGGTAAGCATCTGCGAGGTGGAGCAGTCCGTGATTTATGTGTTCGGGCTTTTTTATTCCTTTGGTTTTGAAATAATGGGTAAAACCGGCAAGGGTCGTGATGTCATCCGGCTGACCGATAAGACCGATCTTGCTGCCGAGCATCCAGCGGAAGGGATATTTTGTGCCGTATCCTCGGGTCATGTGTTCCGGCATTTGGTCATAGTAAACGTTGGGAGCGAGACTTCCGGTCACGGGACATTGCTTGTAATTGTTGCTGTAAGTGTTTTCTTTGGTAACTTTTTCCCACGCAAACCCGGAGAACCAGGCTATTCCGTTGGGAGTATAGAATTTTACCGCAAACTTTTCGGTTGCCGTGGGAATGAATATATCCACATAGTAACAATGCCACGGATACGTTCCTGCGGTATGGAACCATGCGGGATATGAAAAAAGATTTTTCCCGGCTTTGTTTTTTGCGATAAGTATCAGCCACGGAGCGTGCCAGCCGTTGTTGTATCCGGCTTTGTACGCTTTGCAGAAGTAGAAAAGACGGATTTTTCCTCCCCGGATTTGAGCGGTGTCGACCGGAAGAACAACGGTCAGATTGCTCTCTTTTTTGATTTTGAAGGAGAACTCTCCATTGAGTTGATCACTTGCTGCTTTGGTGACGAATTTTTCGCTTCCGGGGTTGTGTTTGATAATATCTCTGAATGATATCTTCTGCGCTTTTTCCGGAGTTATTCCGTGCATATAGGTTTTCCAGAGCTCAGGAGAGCGGGTGTCTTCTGAAGCTGAAAACGCAAATGCCGAGCAAAGCAGGAGTGCTGAAGTAATGACTTTTTTGAAAATCATATATCACTTATTCCGGAAATCTGGGCATCAAGAAATTTCCATGCCATTTTGTAGTTGCTGGCATTGCGATAGGTTTTCACCTGATCAGTCTGATCGAGGAAAGTTACCACAGAGCCGTCGAGACGCAGCACATTGTATCCGTTGTTGTCGTGTCCGATGGTAGCCCAGGAGGCGAAGCGGTCGGAAATGATCGCCACATTCCGGCGATTTTTTCCGAGTTTTTCCGGACCGCCGTAGTTTCCGTCCAAATTTCCGACACCGCGGAATTCGTAGCTTATATAAAATGCAGTGGCACTCTGGTTGAAGTTGCGTAAAATAACATCCTGAGGATATTTATTGTCAGCAGCACAGGCAAGATGTTTCTTGTTGATATATTTTTTGTCGATTAGAGGCCAGAAGGAGTAACCTCTTGAGTGTTTGCTTCCGGCGCTGCACCACTTGAGCTGAAACGAATAGCTGTTGAGATTTTTACTGGCGTAAATCAGGTTGTCGTTCTGATCTGTGGCGTAACTGGTATTGGCTGTGCCCATGTTTTTCAAATTGTTGGTGCATTGAACGTAGCGGGCGCGCGATCTTGCGGAACTCAATGCAGGCATGAGAATAGAGGCGAGAATTGCGATGATTGCGATAACGACAAGAAGTTCAATGAGGGTAAATGTTTTTTTCATCTGGTGTTCTCCTTCAGTTGTTTTTTATATATGAAATTATCTCATCGACATATCCGAAAGCAACTCCGGTGACAGTATCTGCGCAGCCGTAGTAAATCGCGAGCCGCCCTGTTTCGCTGTCGCACAGCGTTGCACAGGGAAAACAGACATTGGGAACATCTCCGTAACGTTCATAAGGGGTTTCGGGAGCAAGCAGATAACGCTGTCCTCGTGCAATGACTTTTGACGGATCATCCAAATCAAGAAGTGCTGCGCCGAAGTGATAAACATAACCACTGCAGCTTGTGAGAACTCCGTGATAAATGAGAAGCCATCCTTCGCTGGTTTCGATCGGGATCGGTCCGGCACCGATTTTGGTGGACTCCCACGGCATATCGGTTTTCATGACGAGCCGGTGATTTCCCCAGAATTTCAAATCGGGACTGTAACTTATGAAGATATCTCCGAAAGGAGTGTGTCCGTTGTCACTCGGGCGGCTGAGCATAGCGTACAAGCCGTTTATCTTGCGCGGAAACATCACACCGTTGCGGTTGAACGGCAGAAAAGCGTTTTCAAGCTGATCGAATTTTTTGAAGTCCCGGGTTTTTGCAATTCCGATGGTAGGATATGATTTATATCCGTTGCACCAGGTGATAATGTGATCGTCGCCGATTTTGCAGACTCTCGGATCGTATGCGTATTCAAAATCCAAGCCATCCGGACTTGAGGCGAAAGTCAATGGTTCAGGAGAAATTTCCCAATTCAAAGCATCTTTGCTGAAACCGGAATGGATACGCATCTGGCGACGGTCATTGTCACAGCGGAACACTCCCGCAAAACCATCTCCGAAAGGAATTACCGCGCTGTTGAAAATGCTGTTGCATTGCGGAACCGCATTTTTGGTGATGACAGGATTTGCCGAGTAACGCCAGAGGGGACGGTTGCAATTTGCAGGACGCTCCTCCCACGGCATATTCGGACACTTGTCGCAGAAAATTTCTGTTTTCATATCAAATACTCCCTGTATTGAAAGTTAGTAAAAACACACTTGAACATTGCACTTTTTTGCGGATTTTAAGCTCGTTGTTGACGGTTTTTACCGGAATTTCCAAATCGTTGTTTTCCTGATCGAGCAGAGTGCATTTGAAGTTATTTGCCGACGGCAGGGCTTTAAGCTCTATTTCTATCTCATCATAATTCCCGCAACAATCGGCAATAAGCATTGACCCTTGAGTTTTTTCTTTATTCATTACCGGCATTGCCCACAAATATTCATCAACACCCGTTACTGCAAAACGTTCATTGTAATTATGGACGATCTCTCCGATCATTTTCATTGAATAGTAGTTTTTGTTCGGCTTGAGCATCTGGTCGTGCAGCCCGAAGGAAGAGAAGTTTCTGGGGTTTCCTGCTCCGTAATAGCAGGCGCAGTCAAGCGGAGAGTCGTGCCAGCCGATAAAGAGCGCGGCGTTGTAGGCGGCTGAGTTGCATCCGTGCATTCCGTTTTCACCGAACATCGCCTGTTGATAGGTTTCCGGAGTGACGTTTTTCAAAACGCCGTCCCACGACTTCAAATAGTGCCATTCGTTGAGGTGAAGTTTTGTGGATTTGAAGCCGCAGGAGTCAAGCAGTTCGCGCATTTCAAAGCCGATTTTTATCAGGGCGGCAGGCTCATACCAGTAGGCGTGCCAGGAGATGAAGTCAGGAGCTATCTCTCTTTTTTTACACTCATCAAGCAAGGTTTTGAGGTACTCTTTATTGGCATAGCAAAGGGCAGGACCTCCGATCTTTTCATCAGGAAACTCTTTTTTGAGGTATCCGAGGACTGTGCAGAAGAAATCGATAAATTCATCTTGTGTACCGTCCCAGCATTTTTTGCCGATGTCAGGTTCGTTCCATATCTCCCATACCGGGATGTTGAGATGGAAACCGTCAGCCCATCCATAGTTGTAGTGGCGGATTATTCCGGCAAGTATTTTGGCGTACTGGATATAGTCAGCAGGTTTGGAGGTATTGAAATGGTGAGCGTCGACAGTATGTTCAATGCTCGTTCCGAGCCGGTAGTATATCTGAGTTCCGCAGGAGAGGGTGTTTTGAAAAAGATAATCCGTTGCGGCAAAATAATAGTTACGCGGGGCGTCGGCATCGGCGTCAAAGCATCCGAAGATAAAATGGGTGTCGACTATCCGCTGTCCGGGGTTTGCCAACGCTATATCATGAGTTCTGGCAGCGGTGAAATGGAGCTTTTCGTAGTCGGCATTGAAATCCAGAATATTCTGGTTCGAGATATTCGGCATATAATTGGAGCAGTGCAGCATTTTGTTTATGCTGCCGAGGCAGTTGGAAAAATCTGCTCGCAAACGGGCGGTTTTGTGGTTCAGCATTTGATTTCCTCAGATTGATTTGCTGTAAATATACAACAAAAAATCCTTCGTGGAAATTCCGGGATTTGCCAAAACACTCCTGTTTTGTGCCAAATTATGAGC
The DNA here is from genome assembly GCA_015061775.1 of Lentisphaerota bacterium. Taxonomy (GTDB): domain Bacteria; phylum Verrucomicrobiota; class Lentisphaeria; order Victivallales; family Victivallaceae; genus UBA1784. The sequence continues at coordinate 76,974 of SUVY01000006.1, forward strand.
TGAGGTCAACTTCGTCTTTTGTGTGAAGACGTTTGTATTCCGAAGGAGTTTTTCCGGTTTTCTTTTTGAACCAGAGGTAAAATTGTTTTACATCCCCAAAGCCGCACTCAGAAGCGATCTCCAAGTTGCTTAAATTGGTGTTTTTGAGCAGGGAACAGGATTTTTCCACTCTTTTGTTTATCGCATAGTCTTTGGGAGTGACGTCAAAAATTTTGTTCCATTCCCGATAAAATGTGCGGAGAGAAAAACCGTTTTCCTTTGCCACAAGACGCAAAGGCTTGCCGTCTTCCAGTGCGTTTGCGCAGGAGTAGATGCGCATTTCGAGACTGTCGGAGCTGCGTTCTGACTGCTCTATGTGCTTTATGATGATTTCGGTTATTATTTTTACCGCAAGCTGATCGACTTTATCTGCCACTCCGGGAGTATCCAGCTTGTGGAGCAGATCATTCAATTCTATCATCTGCTCTTTGGGCCAGCCGTTGAAATAAAATTTTTGGTACCTTCCCACCAGGTCGACGACAGCTTGGGTCGACGGTATATCAAACATAAAATACAACTCATCGTGGATAGATGGTTTCAAGGTATGCATATGCGTTCCCGGCAGCAGAAGCGTGAAAGAAATTCCCTCATCAGGATTGTACTTATGATAGACGAATTCACCATTCACAATGGAGCTTGAAGACTCTCTTTTTTTGCAGCTCATGCAAATATAGACGCCTTTGAGCTTGGCGTTGTTGTGATAAAAGGTGTGTCCTGGCAGCCATCCGATTTCCACAAGGCGGAAAGGATAGTTTACAAAACGTTTCCGTTCTGAGAGGAAAAAGTATTTTGATTCTGCCATTTTATGACACCGTCTATCATATTTATATCTTTCGGAGTACGCGATAATTTAGCCTCACTTTGTTTTTTTGTCAAGAGGAAAAGTGTTTTCCTCAGCTTATTTATTTTGCATTTGGAGTTCTGGGAGAAGTTCGTCTTCAATATAGAGTTGGTCATTATCCATATCGCGTTTTTGGATTAGCTCCAGGCGGTCGGAAAAAACTGCCGCGTTGTCATTCAGATATTTGTCAAAAAGACGGTTCAGCACCGCGGCTTGTTCGTCATCCAGAACCACTCCGGAGTGTCCGCTTTTCCAATCAAAGCCGGGGATATTGTCTTCCAGAACGCTGCTTTCCAGAATGGGCAGGGTTTCCGGGTTGACCATAAAAGAGCATTCGTAATCGGCATAATATACTTTGCGTCCGCGTCCGCTCCAATCTTCTCCGGCTTCAGGATCGCTGGTGATTTTACCTGCTGCCACGATTCCGCAAGTACCGATTCCGACTTTGAGCATGAAGAATTGATCTCCTGCTTTGACTTTGTCATATTGGAATATGCTCCAATCGGATTCCGGTTCGCCCCATGAAATATCATTCAGAAAACGGCACATACTGTAAGAGGAAATCGCCGGGTTCCATTTGAGAATAACACAATTTTTTTTCATAAAAACCTCCTGCTGAGTTTTGTTTCTGTTTTAATATAGAATAACCAAGTGGACTTTTTGCGTCCACTTGGGTTTTGTTTGTTGATTTTTTTATCCTTTTATCACAGCCAGCGGAGTCAGGCGGACTTGTATTTCTACAAGATCGCTTTCGGCTGCGATCACGTCTTCGATATCTTTGTACGCCTGGGGAGCTTCCGAGAGATCAAGCTGCTTCTTTTCTTTTCCGTGACGGGACACGGAATGCCAGCGGTCACAGACGATTCCCTTCATCGCTTCGTCACACTCTGCGGCGGTCAGGGTGTTGCAGGCTGCGGTACGGCTCATCTTTCTTCCTGCTCCGTGGGAGCAGCTCATAAAGCTTGCCGGATTTCCGAGACCGCGCACGATGTAGCTCGCTGTTCCCATCGAGCCGGGAATTATTCCGATCTCATCAAGCTTTGCGCTGGTGGCTCCTTTGCGGTGGACGCACAAGGTCTCTCCGAAATGCTCTTCAAAGGCGGCGTAGTTATGATGGATATTCACCTCTCTGATGAAGTTCGCTTCCGGAACAAACTCCGCCAGAACCTCTTTGCACTTTGCCATCATCCGCTGACGGTTTTCAAAAGCGTATTTCAGAGCAAAGTTCATATCCCGGAAATAGTTATGACCATCCTTATCCTCTGTCGGCAGAAACGCAAGATCACTCGTCGGAAGTGGAGTGTAAAATTTCTCACAAAGCTGCGCAGCTTTTTCCTGATACACCTCTTCTATGCGCTTTCCGAGGTTGCGGCTTCCGGAATGTATCATCAGCCAGACAAAACCTGGATCGCTCTTTTGAATTTCGATGAAGTGGTTTCCTCCTCCGAGCGTTCCGAGGTTGCACCGGTCGAGTTTGGTGATGAATTGAGCATCAACTCCCGGAGTGGCGAGGTACTCTTCAAAACCGCTCCAATCCTGAGGTTCTTTGTGCATCTTGCCTTCTCCGACCGGAATAAGCTCCTTTATCCTGCTGTGGATAGCACGCCGGAAACGCATATCCTGCAGTTTTTCCGCCGGAATGTCGGTTTCAACCGCGATCATACCGCAGCCGATATCGACTCCGACTGCCGCCGGAATAACCGCATCTTTGGCGGCTATCACTCCGCCGATGGGCATACCGATTCCGTAATGGCAATCGGGCATCAATGCCACATGATGACGCAGAGCCGGATGACGGGCAAGGTTTTCTGCCTGAGCCATTGCCGTATCTTCAATATCGCGGCACCAGCTCTTGATATGGATGGGAAGTCCATCACTCTTTACAAATTCCATTTTCCTTTACCTTTATATAAGTTGATTGATTGTTGAAGGCTCTGTTCCAAACCAAGGTAGGTAAAAGTAAATAAAAAAGTTTTTTCGCTTTTCTCCTATGAGAGACTAAATTTCAAGTGTTGTTTGCAAAAAAATTGTAAAAAATTTAATAATCAGCGAAAGATGATTCAAAAAAAGGTG
>SUVY01000064.1 GCA_015061775.1 Lentisphaerota bacterium
CGCAAACTCACGCAGATGTTTGCGGCGGTGTTTGGCGTTTGGGTATGTTGCACGCTGTTGTTCGCGGCGTAATGCACGGCTAAGTTGTGGCGCAGACAATGGCGGGCGGAATACTTTTCCACATACATGATCTCCGTTCACTCCGTTCAACTCCGTTCTTCTCCGTTCGGGAGCCTTCCGTTTTCTCAAGCCGAACTGCGTGGCTTGGCTTCTTTCAAACAATAGAAAAAGGCTGTTGCACTCCTCTTTCGAGGTTTTGCAACAGCCCCCTCAAACTCCCTTTTCAAAGAACTTTATGTATTATTTGGCTGGTGTATAGACTTGGTTGGCGCTGCCCGGTGACGGCTTACGATGTCCTCCAGTCTGCTGGTACGTCAGCTTCTTCTTGCACGTCATCGCATTATACATCGCAAATTGTCCGGACGCAGGACACGCACGGTCTCCAAGCCCGATGAATATGTCCGCATACGCCTTCACCCGCTTGCCCTGATTGACAATGTCGAAATAGTCGAGCGCAGGCACATGCTCCGGACGCCATCCCTTGAGCCTTCCGTATTTCACTCCTCCAAGGTTCGCACACCACGGAATCCGCGCCTGAAGTATTGTCACATCTTTATCCAAGGCTGCCACATTGATCGCCTGCAACGCTCCCATACTTCCACCGTTGACCGTAAGATTCCGTCCGTTCCACTCAGGAAGGCTCTTCATATACTCGACCGCTCTCAAATCACGCAGGATCATGTAGTTGAAGTCACACTCCGCAGGAGTCGCGTTGTTGCGGAATCCAAATCTCTTCAGAAATGTCTTGCCCGCGTTTTTATAGTAGGACGCCTCTTTACCCTGCGGTATTCCGTATCTGCTCACCGATATCACCAGATTTCCGCGCGCCGCCACCTGATCTTGTTTCTTGATCGCTCCAAAACCGTAACCGTAGAAAAACGCATACGCCTTGAGCGATTTCGGCTTGGCGTTTTTCGGCTTTGATATATAGCCGGTCGCAGGATATTTTCCCGGAGCCGTTATCTCAAAGTAATGGCACTCGACATTAGCAAATTTGCTCTCCACAGGAGTCAATTTCACCTGCATCGGAGTATTTTTCAGACGCTCAAGCTGTCCCTTCCAGTACTCATCAAAGTCCGCCGGTTCCGGAACACTCTGAGTGATCTTTTCCACCTCAGCTCCCGCTGAAGCGCAGAGCTGGAGCACGTCCTTGCGCTGTTTGCCCTTTTCGTCCACAGCCCAGACCCACACATAGGCAAACCCGGGCTTGGAAAGTTTTGTCTTGAGCTCCAGCGGCTTATTGGCGTCGCTCACCGCTTTGCCCTTGACCGTTTCTGAGCTCTCATTGAAGATCTCCCACTCGCAGGGAACTCCGGAAAAGTTGTTTTTTCCGTCAGTAAGCTGTATTGTGAAAGTGATATCCTCCCCGCATTTGTAGGAGAGCGGGTTTTTACAGGTCTTTACCGAAAAATAGCTCTTCGGAGCCGCACACACGATCAATGCGGCTGCCGCCGTAAACAGTATCAAAAGTTTCTTCATTACAAACACCATTTTGTATTATTTGGTATTGTCCCAATTTTTGTGAAAAATTTTTTTAAATTGATGACAAACGTTATTTGATATGTGCTTAAATATAGCACATTCGTTATATTTTGTCAACATATGCCACACGCTTGTTTGCCTCGGTGGATGCATCCGTGAGACAATGTCGCGTTTTGCATCGAGCACAGCAAGGGAGTGTACTTTTGTACACGACCGCCGCGACGCAGATGCAAGGCGCGAGATTGACCGCGGGGCACCGCCGCCGGTTATTTTTCTTCACAACATTTGAGACATTAACTATTATTTGACTGTGCAAACCACTTTTACCGCTTTGGAATCCGCAAAAGTCACTCCTTTGATGGTGAGAAGTCCGTCGTTGTCGATCTTGACGCTGCTCTTTTTGCCGTTGACGGTGACCGTGACGACGGCTCCTTTCGCCGGCTTGAACTGCTGTCTGCGGCGGATAGTCACGTCAGCTGAAGCGGGATATTTGATATCCTTGTGTTTGGCTGAAAGAGTGATCTCGTAACGCTCAGGAGTATCGCTGATGACCTTCCAGTTGACTCCGCGGTTGATCCATCCGGTGATATCTCCATCGGCAGCATCGCCGTTTCCGCATTTCTTGTTGTCAGAGAAGTTGCTGAACGCAGGGAAGCTCTCGTTGAGGCGGTAGCGCATCATCTCTTTTTCGGTGATGAAGTCTTTGGGAACCTGTCTGCTCATACCGTGATTTCCATTGTTCCAGTACACCTGGAACATCTGGCGTCCCTCATTGGCGGCACGGTAGAACGGAGGATTGTTTATCCACGGAATCGAAGTGTCTTTTCTTCCGTTGGTCGCAAGCAACGGAGGCATATCCACCGCAGGACGGTTCATATTGCGAGCTCCGTCGGTGTACTCGACAAGGTCTTTGCCGTCGGGCATGACTGCAGGGTTCCTGGCAGTAAACTGACCGATGCTGCACGCCATACGCCAGGCGGAACCGCGATCTTTGGGTTTAGCGGTCTTCCAGTTGAAAGCGTAGATCGGAACCAATGCGCGTCCCGCAGCGAACACTTCGGGGAAGTGGGTGACCATCTGGACGGTTCCGGTTCCTCCCATGCTGCCTCCGGTAATATAAGTACGGTTGACGTCAGCTCCGAGATACTCCTGAGCCCATTTCACGATATGGATGATATAACGCTCGGTATAGTTGTCCCAGACGAATTTGGGGCCTCTGTTGCTCTTGGAGATATTGACGTTGTAGCCCAGCCAGAAAGTTGAGATCGCCGGAACATAATCACGCGAATCCTTTGACTCACTTTTATCGAGTTTGCGGCCGATCCAGACACGGTCGTTGAGCGAGATATTGAGAACTTTATCCTTGCTGATCGAGGCGGAAAATTTGAAGGGGATACCCTCTCTCCATGCGAAGCTGCGGTCGGAGAATATTATATGGCTGCCGACGGGATTGCCTTTACGGTCAACTCCGACACCGCCTCCTCTGCCGTGAAGCCTGATGATAAGCGGCATACCCTTTGCGCTGTTGCGGGTAAGTCTGCCTCTCATGCGGATAGGAGCTGCCTTGCCCTCGGTCACTTTGATCGGAGCTGCTGTTGCAGTCATCTCAAGCACCTTGGAATCCGCTCCCTTGTGGGCGGCTACCGCGTAATAACGGTTTCCTGCGAGTTTGGCGCAGGGAGTATGCACGTGCAGACCTCCATCCGGAGAGATGGTTTTGCCGCCGTCTTTAATGATAAATCCGCGCAGTTTGTTTTCTGCGCCGACATCGGCGACGTTTCCGGCGAAAATCTCTTCGCCCTTGGCTTTCTTGCTGCGTTTGATCACGAATGAGTCGGGATCGAGCCACCAGTCGCGCGCGCTGTTCAAGTTGAGCATATCGGCGATTTTGACTGCCTTGGATATATTTTTTGCGGTTATGGGTTTATCTGAACTCCAGACGCTCAGACGGGTATCTTTGGCAAGATTTGCCTCTTTCCATTGCAGAAAGAGCTGGCCGTTTCTGAACTCTCCTTTGAGTTCGCTCAACTCAGCCTGTGCAGTCAGCGTCAACGCTACTCCGACAGACAACAACAACAATTTTTTCAACATATTTCACCCTCCTTTTTTCTTGGTATTGTCAAAATTTTTATGAAAAATTTTTTAAAATTGATGATAAACGCTATTTGATATACGCTTAAATATAGCACATTCACTATATTTTGTCAACATACACCGCACGCTTGTTTGCCTCGGTGGATGCATCCGCGGGGCACCGCCGCCGGTCATTTTTCTTCACAACATTCGAGACATTAACTTTTTCTTGGTTATATGTCATTTAAGTTTACTGATTTTTGCAAGTATTTCCAGCCTTTTTGCCGGATCGTTCTCGACGGCAAGCTCGGCATTGAGTTCGCGTCTCTGGTTTTCGCGTTTCAATTTACGCAATTCTGCAATACTGTCCTGCACCGCCTTTTCGGGTTCGTTCCATTGCTGTTTTTCGACCATCAGGCGGCTGATCTCGGGCTCGGGAGCCTCTATAAGCATATTGTTTATGCGGGAAAACAGCGACTCATATTCTCCGCTCAATGCAGCGTTGACCGCCATATTTATCGTCTTTGATACAGGATTGATATCCGGAAGCTCATCCGGCTCCAAAATATCCGCTATGCACCTTGCCGTATTCTCGCTGAAGAGAGCAAGTTCAAGCAGCGTGAGCAGCGCAGCCGGATAACGGCGGCGCGGAGCAGAATCCTTCTGGCGCTCCTCTTTGCTCACAGCAAACTCCTGACGCCGCGCTTCGCGCGAACGCACACCGGAAAGCTGAGCATAGATGGCATCACAGCTTACGTTCAGCTTTTCGGCGGTCGCCTTCACATAACTCTCAAGCTCGACCTGGTTGGGAACCAGCTTGAAGAGCTCCGCCATATATGCCGCCGCCGATGATCTTCCGACCGGAGTTGAAAAATCAAAGTGTTCCGGAAGCTCCTCGATAACCACATCGCTCCACGGACGCGCAGCTCCGACTGCGGAAGCGACTGCCTCTGCTCCTCCGTTTTTGTAGAGTTCGTCAGGGTCTTTTCCGCCCGGAATACGTATGACCTTCATATCCACCGACAGCGGCAGGCATACTTCGACGGCGTGACGCATTGCCTCGCGTCCGGCGGAGTCGGAGTCAAATGCAAAACAGAAAGTATTGGTGTAAAGACGCAAAGTCTTGCCCTGATCCGGAGTAAGTTTCGAGCCGAGCGGAGCCACTGCACACTCAAATCCGGCGCGGTGGAAGGCGATCGCATCCATCTGTCCCTCGCAGATGATGGCAAATTTTTTGTCGCGTATCGCGGTGCGGGCGAGAGACAATCCGTAAAGCAGTTTGCCTTTATGGAACACTGGTGTCTCTCCGGTATTGATATATTTGCCTCCGTCTTTGGGCTTGGCTTCGAGACTTCTTGCGCTGAAGCCCACGGGACGCCCGGAGTCGTTCTCTATGGTAAAAATCAATCTGTTGCGGAAAAAATCATAAACGCGGCTGCTTTTTTCGCTGCGTCTGGCGACTCCGGCAGCGATCAATTCGTCATCCCGGTATCCGAGGGAGCGGCAATATTTTACCGCTTCATCCCATGCATCCGGAGCCGCTCCTATTTTAAAGCGGTCGATGAACTCCTGAGGAAGTCCGCGCGTTGCCAGATAACCTGCGACCTCGCCGTTCGGAGTGTTTTTAAGGTTGCGGCAGTAAAATTCACTCACCTTCGCATTGATTTCAAAGAGACGCTCGCGGCTGCCTGCCCTGCGGCGGGCAGTCTCGGCATCGGCATCGTTGAAGCTCTTTTCCGGAATTATCACTCCGGCACGTGAAGCAAGCAGGCGCACGGCATCGGGAAACGGCATATTCTCGCGCTCCATATAGAAGCGGAAGACATCTCCACCTTTTCCGCAGCCGAAACAATGGTAACTCTGCCGGTTGGCGTTGACATGGAAACTCGGAGTCTTTTCATTGTGAAAAGGACACAAACCTTTGAATGTACCGGCTCCGCTGCGTTTGAGCTGCACTACGCTACCGATGACTTCCACAATGTCACAGCGGTTGCGTATCTCTTCGATTATTTCGTCGGAAATTCCAGCCATATATACACTTATTTCCCGGGTGTACGGAAAAACTCCGCCGTATTATCTGCCGATAGCGGCTTTTGCCTCATCCAGCTCTGCGGTATATATCTCTTTGCCGCGGGCGAGCTGCTCAAAACGCGAATAGAGTTTGTTCGCAAGCTGTTTGCGCGGAATATACTCCGCGGAAAATCTCGCCATGTTGAATACTACATCAGGATCGTTTTCCGCCAGTCTGAAAGCCGTCACCAGCATTTTGTTCGCCCAGGCGAGGTTGTTCATTTTGGAATAAATTACTCCGAGCTGACTGTAAAGGGCAGGATCATTTTTGTACTCTTCGTGACGGTGGAGTTTTGCCAGATAAGTTCTGCCTTCCACGGCACCCATGCGGCTCAGGACGTTGCAGATGATGACCCGCGCCTCAGCCGACTCAGGACGGATCCTCAACGCCGCATTGAGGGTGTTTATCGCTTCGGCGTTCCGCATGGGATGGCTGCTGTAAAGCCTGCCAAGCGTATAAAGCGCAGCAAAACTCTCGGGATCGAGAGCGACTGCACGCCTTGCGGAATCCACAGCCTGATCATAATTATCGTTTTTCTCACAGGCGATGGCGCGCATTATCAGGGAGCCAACGTTGTCAGGAGCACCTGCCACGGCACGGTCGGCGTATTTACCAGCCTCTTTCCATTTGCCTTCCTGAGCCTTCTGAATGGCTTCGATCAGATTTTCCTCGGGAGATTTGCTGTCGCAGCCGCAGAAAAACAGCGCGCATACTGCTGAGACAAAAAGTAAAGTGAGTGTCTTTTTCATAGTAGTTTGTATTCCGTATTCAATCTTTTTTGATAAACTTTCCGGTGCAGAGCGATACCAGATATACCGCACTTGCGATCACCACGATCACCGGACCTGCCGGAAGATCGGTGTAATAACTTGCCAGCAGACCTCCGACAATGAAGATCCAGCTCAATACAGTTGCTCCGAGCATCATGCTCCAGAGGTGCTTTGTCCAGCTTCCGGCTGATGCCGCAGGAAGAGTCAGCAGCGCGATCACCAGAATGATTCCGACAATATTTATCAGCAGCACGATGGTGAGTGCGGTCAACACCAGAAGCAGAAGGTAGATCAGATTGACCGGAAGTCCGCGCAGATGGGAAAATACCGGATCAAAGGTAGTCGCAAGCACGCTGTTATAGAAAATCACCGCAGGAACCAGCACCAGCACGTCCAGAACGATGGTCATGATTATGCTTTCGCGGGATATCAGCAGGATGTTTCCGAAAAGATAGCCCTGCCAGTCAACATAACCCGGAGTGCGGTCAAGAAAGAGCAGTCCGACCGCCATACCCAACGCCCAGACTACGGCGATGACCGTATCCTCTCTCTCGCGGGCATATATGCTGACGATGCCGACGAGAAGCGCGGCGAAGACGGCTCCAGCCACCGCTCCGAGACTTCCGGAGCACCATGATAATCCGGCGACTCTCTGCAGAAAAAGTGCGATGCCGACTCCTCCGAGAGCAGTGTGTGCGCTTGCTCCGGCGAGACTGGATATGCGGCGGGTGACGACCATGCTGCCGATGACTCCGAGCACGGGACCTGCGAGCAGACCCAGCAGGATAGCGTTGCGCAGAAACGCAAGTTCAGGCTTGAAAAGTTCATTGATAAAGCTGCTCATTTTGCCTGCTTCTTTCCGCTGCAATGGCAGAAACAGGAGTGTTCATGCCGGATAAGATTCACTTTGTGATGATAGACCGCGTCTGCCGCTTCTGAGGTGAAATCCTCAGAGGTATGCACCGAAACATTGCGGTTGACGCAGATGATATGATCTGTTCCGCGCGAAACGAATCCAAGATCGTGAGAAACGGTCAGGACGGTCATGCGCGACTTGAGCTCCTCGAGCGTGGAATAAAACTGCTCTTCGGCTCCCGGATCGATGTTTGCGGTTGGTTCATCGAGCAACAGAAGTTCAGGCTCCGAGGCGAGAGCACGGGCGATAAGCACCCTCTGTCTCTGACCTCCTGACAGAGTGGAAAAACTGCGTTTTTCAAGTCCGGAGCACCCCATCTCCTTAAGTGCCGATACGGCTTTATCGCAATCATCTGAGCTGTACCGTCCGAAAAGTCCGCGCCGGGCTCTGCCCATGAGGGCGACTTCGAGCACCGTCGCAGGAAAAGACGCATCGAGCTGATGATACTGCGGCATATATCCGATACGGCGGGAAGCGGCAGCAGGAGATACTCCGAAGATAGAGACGCTTCCTGAGTCCGGAACCAGCAGTCCGAGCATAAGTTTGAGCAGGGTGCTTTTTCCGCCTCCGTTCGGACCGACTATACAGCCGGACTCTCCGCATTTGACCGTGAAATTGACGTTTTCAAGCGTCGGAGCATCACCTTTGCGGTAACTGAATGTCAAATCTTTGACCTGAATGACAGGAGGACAGCTGCAGCTCATTTGTCTCCTCCGAATCCGGAAATCATCGCAGATGTTATCTCCCTCATGGTCTTTTCGATATCAAAAGCAAGCGGATCGACCTGCACGCATTTGCCGCCGATCTCTTTTGCCAGCACCTCGCTGTTTTGGGGATTGAACTCTTTTTGAGTGAAGATGACTTTGACCTGAGCGGCACGGGCATCTTTGATAACATCAGCAAGGCGTGCCGCCGACACTTCACGTCCTCCGAGCTCGACTGCGCGCTGTTTAAGTCCGGTCTCGCGGGCGAAATAGCCGAAAGACGGGTGATAAATAAAGAACTCCCTGCCCTTGTACGGAGCGAGTTTTGCAATATTTTCCTGCCTCAGAGCTTCAAATTTTGAGGTGAATTTCTTGAGGTTTTCCGCGAATTCCGCCTTGTGTTCAGGAAGGACTTTTCCGAGAGCCTTTTCAATATTCTTTGCGATCACGACTGCATTTTCACATGACAGCCAGACGTGCGGATCGCTTCCGTCGGAGCTGCACGAAGTTCCGTCGTGATGATGGTGAGCGTGACCGCACTCTCCGGCGTGACCTGTCGAGTCGAGCGTAATGCGGGTGATCCCCTCTGTAACGTCGGCTTGCGGAATGGCTATCGCTTTGGAAGCGCTCTCCTCAAACGGCATACGGCTGTTGAGAAAGAGTTTTGCACCCGAAGCACGGCGCAGCACCGTAGGTCCGGGAGCGTAATCATGCGGACTGCGCCCTTCAGGAAGAAGTGATACGGCAGATATATGTCTGCCGCCGATCTCCTGAGCGATCCACGCCACAGGAGGCAAGCCGGCGACCACCACAGGTACAGCTGACTTTGCCGTATCGTTTCCGCATCCTGCCAGAAGCACAGCTGCGATAACAACGAGAATTTTTGTAAATATCTTCATACTTTCCACAATAAAAATCATCCGGAAGACCGGAAAAATACACCTTACTAAAACTATAAAGTAAATATACCGTCATTTCCCTGCGATTTCAAGGGGTAAAAGTGACGTTTTTTCATATTTGAAGGCTTGAATAAATCGCCTGAACGGTGTATTTTTACAGGAAGCTGCTCCTGATATGGGGCAACCCGCTTCAAGAAAAGCTGGAGCACTTGCAAAAATTATTCACAATGCGGTTTGATTATCTTCACATGCAGGGAACAAATCCTTTGCAAAAAAGAAAACGGAGCGAAGAACAATGAAACAATATGCAGTTATCATGGCAGGAGGACGCGGAGAACGTTTCTGGCCCGCCGGACGATACGCCGTCCCCAAACAGCTGCTTCCGCTGGGCGGCGGAAACCGGACGATGATCGAAGATACTGTCCAGCGTCTTTTTCCACTGTTTGCTCCTGAAAATATCATTGTGGCGACCTCAGAAATATATGCCCGAACAATGAAAAAACTGCTGCCGCTGCCTCCGGAAAATATCATATCCGAACCGGCAAGACGCAATACGGCGGGCTGTATCGCGCTCGCAGCCTCTTTTATCAAAAACCGCGAAAAGGATGCCGATGTAACGGTGACCGTACTGCCTGCTGATCACATGATAACTCCGGTGACCGCATTCCACGATACGCTGACCAAAGCCGCAGAAGAGGCGAAAAAGGGCGGCATCGTGACTATCGGAGTGATACCGTCGCGCCCCGACACCGCTTACGGCTACATCAATATTTCCGACGCCGTTTCCGAAGGAGTGTTCAAAGTCAAAGGCTTCCGTGAAAAACCCGATGCAGTCACCGCGCGCAAATACTTCCTCAGCGGACGCCACCGCTGGAACAGCGGAATTTTTGTCTGGAAGCTCGACACTATCATCCAGGAGATATCCCGCTATCTCCCCGATTGGGGAGAGTTTATCGCAAAAACCTCAGCCGCAGAAGATTTCAACGCGGCAGTCGCGGAACATTTTTCTGCAGGCCAGTCCGTTTCCATCGATATCGGAGTCCTCGAAAAAAGCGGCAGCATAACCTGCGTCGATGCCTCATTCTACTGGAACGACCTCGGCAGCTGGAGTTCACTTTTTGAGCTTGAAACTCCGGACGAAGGCGGCAACGTATCCCGCGGCAGGAACATCCTTATCGACACCCGCAACAGCATCGTATGCAGCGATGACGACACTCTGGTCGGAGTTATCGGCATGCGCGATGTCGCGGTAATAAAATCGGGCAACGGAGTGCTGGTGTGTCCGCTCAGCGAAGAGCAGAGGGTACGCGAAATAACCCAATCCATCGCTGCCGATACCGATCTTTCAGACTTCCTGTGACCCCGCGGAGTTCCCCTGCCGATGATACTGCTCGATGAAGTAAATTCGACCAACACTTACGCCAAAGAACACTTCGGATCCCTCGCCGACGGAACACTTGTTTCCGCCCGCTGCCAGACTGCCGGAAGAGGCAGGCTCGACCGCAAATGGCTGGCGAAAAAAGATTGCGACATCACCGCCAGCATGGTACTCAAAAATCTCGACAACGGCTTCCATGCCGGAGTCATTGCCGGACTCGCGGTGCTCCGTCTTGTGCGCGAGTGTGCTCCGGAATCCCTGAGCTTCCTCAAGTGGCCCAACGACGTCTATATCCGGCACGAAAAAATCTGCGGCATCCTCTGCGAAGGAGTGATTTCAAAAGGAAAACTTGCCGGAGTCATCTGCGGCATGGGAATAAATATCAACAGCACTCCAGCCGACCTCGCCGGTGCAGGACAGCCCGCAACAAGCCTTTCCATCGCTGCCGGAAAAGAATTTAATGTCAAATTTTTGACGGAAAAGTTGGAAAAATACCTCAACGAGTGCTATATTAATTTAAATTTAGATTTTTCAGCTGTGATGAACCGCTGGAAAGCTGAAAACCGCCTCATCGGACAGGCGATCGAAGCAGTATCTCCCACAGGGACACGGATTACGGGGGTGTTCAGGGATATAGATGATTCGGGAGCGATGATCCTTGAAAGTGCGGGACAGCTCAGTCTGTTCTCATGCGGTGATATAAAAATCGATGTCACCAAAACAGATTGGGAAGAGGTGCGCCGGAGGATATATCGATCTCCGGATGCTTGATGAAAATACAGTTTGTTGAACAACAACTCAAACAAAAGGGTATATTATGAACAACATGGAACTGCTGGCAGCAGGTCTCAAGCTGATGGTGTTCGGTATGGGAATGGTTTTCTCCTTCCTTATCGTCATGATCATCGCCATGAAACTGCTGGAAATCGTAGTGCGTCCTTTTGCAAAGGCGCAGGAAGCCAAAGCCGCAGCGGCAGCAGCCGCCAAGAAACCCGCCGCCAAGAGCGATGATCTCAATCTCGCCGCGATCGCAGCAGCGGCAGTTGAGGCATTCCGCAGAAAGTAACAGAAAATCAATAATCAAAATTCAAAGGAATAGAACAAATGAAGAAAATCAAATTTATGGATTGTTCGTTCCGTGACGGATTTCAGTCCTGTCTCGGAGCCCGCGTCAAGACCGACGACTTTCTGCCCGCACTCGACGCGGCTGTAAAAGCCGGAATCAACCACATCGAAATCGGCGGCGGCGCCCGTTTCCAGAGCCTCTATTTCTATTGCCAGGAGGACGCTTTCGACATGATGGATCGCTGCCGTGAGGTCGCCGGTCCTGATGTCAACTTCCAGACCCTCTCCCGCGGAGTCAACGTGGTCGGACTGTCCAGCCAGTCAACCGACATCATCAAACTCCACGCCAAACTCTTCAAGAAACACGGTATCACCACCATCCGTAACTTCGACGCTCTCAACGACGTCCGCAACCTCGAGGTTTCCGGACGCGCCATCGCCGAGTACGGTCTGAAGCACCAGGTCACCGTGACCATGATGGGTCTTGCTCCCAACATCAACGAGAGCTATGCCCACACCCCCAAATTCTACATCGACCGCCTCAACGAGATCATCGCTTCCGGAATCCCGTTCGACAGCGTCGCCTTCAAAGATGCCAGCGGCACAAGCACTCCCAAGACCGTCTTTGACACCATCAAAGCCGCCCGCGAGATCCTCGACAGCACCTACGGCGCCGGAAACAAAGAGATCCAGTTCCACACCCACGACACCGCCGGAATGGCCGTCAGCTGCAACATGGCTGCCATCGAAGCCGGTGCCGACGTCATCGACCTCGCCATGAGCCCGCTCTCCGGCGGAACCTGCGAGGCTGATATCCTCGTCATGTACCAGCGTCTGCGCGGCACCGAGTACACTCTGGACATCGATCCCGAGAAGATCCTCGCCGCCGAGAAAGTCTTCGAGCAGTGCATGGACAAATACTTCATGCCCCCGGAGTCAATGCAGACTTCTCCCAAAATCATCTTCAGCCCCATGCCCGGCGGAGCCCTCACTGCCAACACCCAGATGCTGCGTGACAACAACATCCTCGACAAATATGATGCCTGCATCGACGAGATGCGCGAAGTCGTCGCCCGCGGCGGTTTCGGAACCAGCGTCACTCCGGTCAGCCAGTTCTATTTCCAGCAGGCTTTCCGCAACGCCGTCATGGGCAAGAACGCCGACGGCTCCTGGAAAATGGACGACAAAGGCTACGGCAAGATGGTTCTCGGCTACTTCGGCAAGACTCCGGTCGCTCCCGATCCGGAACTGGTGAAGTGGGCAAGCGAGCAGCTCGGACTTGAGCCGACCACCGAAGCCGTCGTCGATATCAACGACCGCAACCCCAAACTCGGAGTCAAATACAACACCGAGCTTCTCGAGGCTGCCGGACTTCCTGTCACCGAAGAGAACATCTTCATCGCCGCCGCTTGCGGAGATAAAGGTATCAACTACCTCAAGGGAGACAAACCCAACGGCATCCGTTACAAAGAGGCCGCTCCCGCCAAGGCCGCCGGAAAAGATGCCGGTGTCTACACCGCCACCGTTGACGGCAAAGCTGTCGTCGTCGAGATGGCTGCCGACGGCAAGAGCTACACCGCCAAAGTCGGCGGCAAGAGCTTCAAAGTCGATGTCGCCGAAGGTGCTGCCGCCAATGCCGCAGCTGCTGCTCCTGCCGCTGCCGGAGACGGCAAAGCTGTGACCGCTCCGCTCCCCGGAACCGTCACCAAGATCCTCGTTTCCGAGGGAGACAGCGTTTCCGCCGGAGACGTCCTGCTGATCCTCGAAGCCGTCAAGATGGAGAACGAGATCAAGGCTGATTGCGACGGTGTCGTCAAATCGATCAACGTTTCAAGCGGTGCCACCGTCCAGGCTGGCGACGCTCTGGTTACCATCGGTTAATCACGAGGTTTGAGGTTTAAACAATGAAACAGTTCAAACTTATCATCGCCTGCGCCGCAGTCATGATCGGTGCCGCCCTCTGCGCGGCTCCGGCATGCCCCAAAGCGCAGTGCAAGGATGCGAAATGCACCAAAGCAGTTGAGTGCAAAAAAGCTGAGAAGTGCCCGAAGGCCGACTGCAAAAAGGCTCCCTGCGCCAAGAAAGCGGCGTGCAAGGCTTATACCCTGCCCGGATGCGCAAAAATCGACGCAGCGAATACCGATGCTCTTTTTGCCAGCTATGTTGACTCAAAGGGATTCCGTTATCTCGTCTATAACTGGGAAAAACCTGCGACTGTCTATTCCAACTACCTTGCTCCCAAAGGCAAACTGCATCCCGGAACCGAGATGCTGGTCGTAAAACCTGCCGGACGCAGCAAAGGTTATGTCAAATGTGACGGCTCCTATGTCGTTGCCAGCATCAACCCGGCTCTCGAGAACTCTGCGACCCTCTGCAAAGGCATGGTCATCGCCAAACTCAAGCCGGTCGCTTTCAGCCACGACTCCATGGATGAGTCCATGGGCGGAGCGAAAGCCCTCAAGGGCGGCTGGGGAGAGACCCTCAAAGGTCTCTGGCAGTCAACCGGTATCTATGATATCCTGCACCAGTCCGGCGCGGACTTCAAAAACACCTGGACCCTCGGTCTCGGCCGCGTCATCATGACTCTCGTCGCGCTGGTTCTCATCTACCTTGCAATCGTCAAGGAGTATGAGCCGCTGCTGCTGCTCCCCATCGGTTTCGGTGCTCTGCTTGCCAACATTCCGCTCGCCGGAATCTCAGGCCCCACCGGACTTCAGGGAATGATCTACAACGTCGGTATCAACAGCGGAGTCTTCCCGCTGCTGATCTTCCTCGGCGTCGGAGCCATGACTGACTTCGGACCGTTGATCGCCAATCCGCGTACCGCTCTGCTCGGAGGAGCCGCTCAGTTCGGTATCTTCGCAGCTCTGCTCGGAGCTCTCGGTCTCTCCATGCTCAACATCGGTATCGACTTCGACCTGCTCGACGCAGGAAGCATCGGTATCATCGGTGGAGCTGACGGCCCGACCTCCATCTGGCTGACCAGCAAACTCTCTCCGAAACTGCTCGGAGCCATCGCCGTTGCCGCATACAGCTACATGGCACTTGTTCCGATCATCCAGCCGCCGATCATGAAGCTCTGCACCACCAAGGCTGAGCGCAAGATCAAAATGACCCAGAGCCGTAACGTGAGCAAGATCGAGAAGGTCTGCTTCCCGGTTCTCATCACCCTGCTCTGCGCGCTGCTGCTGCCGGATGCCGCTCCGCTGATCGGTATGCTTATGTTCGGTAACCTGATGCGTGAGTGCGGAGTCGTCGAGCGTCTCAACCAGACCGCCCAGAACGCCCTCATCAACATCGTCACCATCTTCCTCGGAATCGCCGTCGGTTCAAAACTTTCAGCCGACCAGTTCCTCTCTCTGCAGACCCTCGGAATCCTGCTGATGGGAGCAGTTGCGTTCTCCATCGCCACCGCCGCCGGAGCTCTCTTCGCGCGCCTGATGAACCTCTTCAGCAAGAACAAGATCAACCCGCTGATCGGTTCCGCCGGAGTTTCAGCCGTTCCGATGGCAGCCCGCGTTGCCAACAAAGTCGGTCTTGAGGAAGATCCCTCCAACTACCTGCTGATGCACGCCATGGGACCCAACGTCTCCGGAGTTATCGGCTCGGCAGTTGCCGCCGGAGTCCTGCTCAACATGCTCAAAGGCCTCCTCTGATCGTAAAAAAGATCACTCAAACGGAGTGTTTCCAGTCGGAAACACTCCGTTTTTTTTGTTTTTATAAGTGGGTGTGATCGGGGAAGGGGGGACTTTTTTTCACGAGAAAAAAAGTCCCCCCTTCCCCGAACCCCATCCCCTTCAAAAAAAGCGGGATACTTCAGGCTCCCGAACGGAGAAGAACGGAGTTGAACGGAGTGAACGGAAATATTGTATGTGGAAAAGTATTCCGCCCGCCATTGTCTGCGCCACAACTTAGCCGTGCATTACGCCGCGAACAACAGCGTGCAACATACCCAAACGCCAAACACCACCGCAAACATCTGCGTGAGTTTGCGCGGCAGCGCAAAAAATATACCTGCTTCGCCGCATACGCATAGAAATACCAATAAAAAAACGCCCCGTATCGCCGCAAA
>SUVY01000065.1 GCA_015061775.1 Lentisphaerota bacterium
AGATCCGCCGTCGCCAAGGCTATGGCGGGACAAGGGGACAAGAATAACGAAGCCGACGTTCGGCTTCTTTTCTCGCGAAAAGAAGTTTTCCCGCTTTCTTTCGCATCATCTCCCCATATCGGGAACAGAGATTGACCGCGGGGCACCGCCGCCGGTCATTTTTCTTCACAACATTTGAGACATTGAAAAAATAATAGTGTTTTATTGAGACGCGGAGCTTGATTTTTACTTTTTTTGTGGTAAGTTATCAATGAGACGCTGTACGGATTTGTCTTATCGTTATTTGTTGTTTGTCCGACAGCTTTCTGCGGAGTTTTTTTGATGTCAAAAGTTGACAAAATTATAATATTTGCGGCAGTCATCCTTGCTTTTGCATTTATTGCTGCGGGGTTTGTCCTGAGCGATATCCCCCTGCGGGATGTCGCGAACCGTTATGCTCCGATGGTCGAAGCACTCGCTTCCGGAGACCTCAACTTTGCTTTCCATCCGCGTTTTCAGCCTCTCTGCACCATTTCTGCCGGAGTCGTATCTTTTCTTTCCGGTTTTGACGGTTTCACCTCTCTCAAAATATCCGCCGCCATCTGGTATTTTGCCGGAATGTTTCTGCTCTATCATCTTGTGCGGCTGCTTTACCCTCAGGAAAAACGCATTGCCGCCTTTTCTGTCCTGCTTTACGCGGTATTTCCGCACCTTCTCCACATGGCTTTTGCCGGACTGCGTGAACCGGCTAAAACTTTTCTGCTCCTGCTCTCGGCAGTATCGCTCGTGCGCATCCATCTTGAGCCGGAAAAAAAGCTCAATTATATCCTGCTCGGAATAGCCTCCGGACTCTGTGTCATCGCCAAATCCGACATGACCATCACCGGAGTTTTCATCCTCTTTTCCGGAGTTTTTCTCGAATGCCGTCACCGCAAAACCCCGCTGTATTCTTTCCTCTCTTATGCGGTTTTCTGGCTCATCATGTTTCCCAATATATACATCAATATGCGCCTCTTCAACGTCGCTGTTCCGGAGTGGCGTTACGCCGTTATCTGGAACTCCTTTACCGGAAATGATCCCGGAATGCTCTGGTTTTTCCTCTATTCCGCGGTGCTTTTTGTCCTTATTTACGGAACAGCCCCCCTCGCGGCACTCATCTTCAAAAAAGCCAAAGCAAAACACATATTCTTTTCCATCGGAGTTATTTTTGCCGTATCTGTGATCTATACAGCGGCGTCTTCCAGCAGCAGCGGAGAAGAGATCAGGGATTACATCAACTCATTTTCCGAGGGATTTTATGACTTCCTCGGACTTTTTGTCCTGCTCTATCTGATCATACGCAGTTACTTCAAAACCATTGACAAGAGTGAGCTTATCGTTCTTGCAGTCATCTGCACCAACGCCCTCTGCAATATCATGCCCATACTGCTCTTTGAACAGAAGCTCTTTATATCCAGCCGCTATCTGCACCCGGCTATGCCTCTGTTCTTCGGATTTTTCCTCTGCGGAATACGTGATCTGTACGAAATCATCAAGTCTTATACCGGCAGAAAATTTGCCCTTCCGCTGCTCATCCTCTGCTCGCTTGCCATAGCTTTCGGAATGATCTATCACGCCTTCCAGCCGACCATCAGGGATTACACGCGCAAGCGCAATATCCGCCAGCGCCGCAAAGTTTTTGAGCTCAAACAGATGGTCGTGGACGACTATCGCGGAAAACGTTTTCTTCCGGTCGATATCCAGAGCAACTACTATGTCAGCAACCGCCGTCCGAAGCTCTTTTTCATCGACGACAACAAGATATCCGCGGCGGCATACCTCACTGGCGGCAGCGTCGCATGGAGTGCCGGTGTCGCCGATTATATCGTTGCTCCGTACCTTCCTGAGGACGTTCCGTCCAAACTCACTCTCATAGGCAAAGTGCAGGGATACCGGCAGATATTCAAAGTCTGGAGGGTGGAAAAATGAGATTTTTCGGTTCAGGAAGATTGAGATCGTTCCTGCTGCTCTTCACTGATATTATCGCGCTTTTCATCAGTATTCTTGCGGTATTTTACATCTACAAACAATTCGGTGCCCGTTATGAAATGACCATCGTGCTGCGCACCTGGCCGATATTCCTGCTGCTGGTGCTGTTCAATACCAGCGGAAGACTCTATTGCGGAAACCTCTTCTACCCCGGACTCGTCATCCACCCCGTCGAAGAGCTCCGCCGCCTCACCCTCGGTATCGGAGGCAGTTTCATCATCTTCACCGCCATACTCACCATGACCAGAAACTATCTGGATTTTTCCCGCATTGCCCTCGGATTATCCATGCTGGTATCCCTGCTCGCCATTCCTCTCGGAAGGATATTCCTGCGCTATCTGCTCTGGAAGACCGGTCTTGCCTACATTCCCGCCGTCATCACCGGAGACAGCGATCTTGCCCGCCGGGTCATCAACCGTATGCGCAAAGATAACTACTGCATCCTCTCAGTCAAGGCGAGCTGCTGTGACCGCAAAATATCTCAGGATATACCCAACCTCTCAGGAGAAGAGCTGGTGGACTTTTCCAGACAAAACGGAATAAGTTATCTTATTTACTGTACCGAAAACACCTCTTACCACGACACTATCGACGCGCTGTTCAAAAAATATCTGCATGTCCTTGTAGTGAATAATATCACAGGATTTCCGGTGCTCTGGTCTTATCCTGTGAGTTTCTGCCGCTTCTTTGCTTTTGAAATAAGCAACCGTTTTATGCGCAAGAGCGTGCTCTTCCAGAAGCGCATCGTGGAGATCTTCTTTTCAGCCATAGCCCTGTGCCTGACTCTGCTTCCCGGAGTGATACTTGCGCTGCTGGTAAAGCTTTCCAGCCGCGGTCCGGTGTTCTACCGTGCCCACCGTCTGGGAAAGAACGGAAAACCCATCGAAGTTTTGAAATTCCGCACCATGTGTGAAAACGCCGACCGCGAACTTGAGCGTATTCTGGAAGAAAATCCCGAACTCCGCGAAGAGTGGGCAGCGGGATTCAAGCTGGAAAATGACCCGCGCATCACCCGTATCGGCAAATTTCTCCGCAGTACCAGTCTCGATGAGCTTCCGCAGTTCTGGAACGTCCTCAAAGGAGATATGGCACTCATAGGTCCGCGCCCCATCGTGGAGGATGAAGTAAAGTATTACGGACGCGACTACGCCGTTTTTTCAAGTGTAAAACCCGGCATCACCGGTCTGTGGCAGGTCTCGGGAAGAAGTGCTTTGAGCTACTCCGAGCGCGTCGCACTCGATGTATTCTACATCAATAACTGGTCCATCTGGATGGACTACTACATCTTTTTTGCCACTATCAACGCGGTGTTTCTGCGTCGCGGAGCTTGCTGAGCTTACCGTTTTCCAGCTTGAGAGAGATATCGGAGAGACGCGCGATATCGGGGTTGTGGGTTATCATGAGGATGGTCATATCAGGATTGGCGGCACGCAGTTTTCCAAAGAGCTCAAGGATCTCGGAACCGGTCGCTTCATCGAGATTTCCCGTCGGCTCATCGGCGAGGATGAGTTCGGGATCGTTCATAAGACTGCGGGCGATGGCGCAGCGCTGACGCTCTCCTCCGGAAAGCTCTGCCGGATGGTGATATAATCTCTCAGCAAGTCCGACTGCTCCGAGCAGCTCTTTTGCCCTTGAGACTGCCCGGGAGCGGCTCATTCCGGAAAAAGTTCCGGCAAACGCGGTATTTTCCAATACGTTGAGCTCTCCGACAAGGTGGTAGCTCTGGAAGATAAATCCGATATGTTTTCCCCGGAACTCTGCCGCCTCTCTGCGGCTCATGCGCGCGACATCGGTTCCGTTGATGATTATTTCGCCGGAAGTGGGTTTTTCGAGAGTTCCGGCGAGGTTGAGCAGGGTGGTTTTGCCGCTTCCGGAAGCTCCGTAAACGCAGCACCATTTTCCCTTTTCGAGGGCGAGCTCGAGACCGTTGATGATCTCAAGGGTTTTGCTTCCCATCACATAACGGTGGCAGAGATTTCTGATCTCTATCATATTATTGCTGCTCATCACTCATACCTCAAAGCCTGCGCGGGATCGAGACGCGAAGCCCGCATTGCCGGAACCAATGCGCCGACGGTGCAGAGCACTACGCTGGCACAGACGATTATTGCCACATCGGAAAAGATGATATGCGCCGGGAGTTCATTGAAGAAATAAAACTCTTTGGGAAAGAGATCCCTTCCCGCGCATTTGCTGACAAACGCTATTATATCATTGCGGAAATAGAGCACCACATACCCCATGACCGTTCCGCAGACGCTTCCTATTGCTCCGATCAGGAACCCCTGAGCCACGAATACGGCGGCGATAAAACCGTCAGTACCTCCGAGGGATTTTATCAAACCTATTTCGCGGGTCTTCTGATAGGCGGAGGTTATCAGGGTGTTGGCGATACTGAATGCCGCCACGAGCACGATGAAAATAAGCAGGAAAAACATCATATTTTTTTCCACGGCGAGCACTCCGAGAAGTTGTCTGTTCGCCTCCTGCCAGGTGATTATGCGGTAGCCGGGAAGCACACTCCTGAGTTTTGCTATCAGCTCTTTCTGCTCAAACGGGTCTTTTCCCCAGCCGTAAATGCTGGTTGCGCTGCCCCAGGCGATATCGAACTGGTCACAGGCGTCATCTATTCCGGCAAAGACGATGGTGCGGTCGAAATCGTGTTTGCCCATGGAGTAGATACCGCTTACGGTGAACTCTCCCGGAAGATAACCGCGCGACTTGTTGAATTCGACATTGCCGTTCGCTCCGAAATTCACCATGGAAGTAAGTTTCTGGGCTGAGTGGATGATGATCCTGTCACCGACTGAGACTCTCCAGCGTGCTGCCTGAGTTGAGCTGATGACGATTTTTTTTCCTTCGAGTGCGAGATCGCCTTTGAGGATCTTTTTATCGAGGCTGAGATACTTTTTGAGTGCCTCCTGATCGGCGCCGAACATCACGACTCTGGTATCGAGCTGCCGTGAACTGTGCTGCACCAGTACCGGAGACTGCACGACTGCGCTTGCCTGAGCTCCGGCGGAGGTGATTTTTTTCACCAGATAATCGCTGTTATAGATTATTCCGTAGGGGTTGTGCACCTGAAAATGCGCCTGTGTCTCGATGAGCTTCTGCTTCATAAGATCGGTAAATCCGGTCATAACGGCGAGCACGATCATCAGGACGGCGACCCCGAGAGTGACTCCGAGGATGCTGGTAAGCGTGATGACGGATACCACGCTGCGGCGGGGCTTGAGGAATTTCCAGGCAAGAAACAGCGCGCCCCTCATTATTTATCCTCCTCAAGCGGAGATATCGCTCCGGCTTTTCCTCCTTTGAACCTCTGAAGAGCTTCGAGCAGCGTTGCCGGGTGCGGAGGGCATCCCGGAACATAAAAATCTACCGGAATTATCTCATCGAGCGGAGCACATACCTCATCTGAACTGCCGAACAAACCGCCTGATATGGCACAAGCTCCGTTGGCGATGACAAAACGCGGCTCGGACATGGCGTCGTAAGTCTTTTTGAGGGCGGTGAGCATATTTTTGGACACAGGTCCTGTGACCAGCAGACAGTCGGCGTGACGCGGACTTGCCACGATTTGAAGTCCGAGCCTGCCCATATCCCATGCGAGAGTTCCGAGCACGTTGAAGTCAAGCTCACAGGCGGAGCAGCCTCCGGCGGAAACCTCTCTTATTTTAAGCGATTTTGAGCAGAGTTTTGCGATATCTGATTTGGGACGCTCCTCGACAGAAGGAAGTGCCTCGCCGCGCTTGACGATCAGAGCCTCTCTTGAAAAAGCTCCGAGGCGGTATTCTCCGGTAAATTTCACTCCGCACTTGGTACAGTTTCCGCAAAAGATGCACTTGCCGAGGTCGATGGAGTCGCTCTGCAAAGCTCCTGAGGGGCAGCAGGACGTATCTATGGCTGCCTCTTCCGGAATCACCGGACGTCCGCGGAAACGGTCGGGCAAATTCGGCGGGACTGCCGGAAACTTATTGGTGCGGTATCCCTGAAATAATCTGGCTGACAACGCTTTCAACATCTTTTCGACACTCCTTTAATTAAAGATCCACACCGCAGTACGAGAGGTTGAAACTCTTGTTGCAGATGGGGAAGTCTGATATCTGTGTGCCGCGCATGGCGATCTCGAGTCCTCTCCAGTTGTGGAGACTCGGATCGATGCACCTGAACGAGGCTATTTTTCCCTCGCCTGAGGTTCTGGCGTACTGCATGATCTCGCCTCTCCACCCCTCGATGACCGAAACGGCTATGCGCTCTTTCTGGAGTTCTCCTGAAACAGGAACGCAGCAGTTTTCATTGAGGTCGATACCGGATTCGAGGATCTCTCTTATTTCCATGGCGGCGGCGAGAGCTTCGGCGCGATAGACCTGTGCGCGTGAGAGCACGCTTCCGTTGAGTTCAAGTCCCGCGAGACAGGGCTGTATCGAGCCGCAGGCGGGCGGGAAATCATGCCGTGCATCGCACTCAAGACCGCTTGCGCGGCCGGCGGCTCCGGTAAGTCCGGCTCTCTGCGCCTCTTCTCTGGAGACAGTTCCGAGATTTTCCAGACGGTCGAGCACGCTCGGAGCGTCAAACATCAAGCCGAGAGCGTGTTCGAGCTCGCGGTCAACTGTCCTGAGCTTGGAAAGAATACGGCGGCAGCGGTTTTTATCTGCTCCGCAGGAAGTTCCTCCGGGAACGATAAGACCTCTGCCGAAACGGTTGCCGATAAGTTCGGCGGTGCAGTTGAGATAATCTCCGCGTATCCTTCCGCAGAAACTGCTGGTGGGAAGGAACGCCACGTCACCGGCGAGGGCTCCGAGAGTACCCGTATTGTTGGCTATGCGCTCGAGCGCGCTTGCAATGATACGCAATGCCGAAGCGGCAGGAGAGATATCGACTTTGCCCGTCAGTGATTCAATAAGCTGAGAGAAGCACCAGGCATAGGCGCAGCTTGAGTCTCCGGAGGAGACCTCGATAAGTTTGAGGGCGCAAGACAGATCTGAGTTGAGCAAAAGTTTTTCCAGACCGCGGTACTGATAACCGAGGAATATTTCCAGACGGTGCACCTCTTCACCGAAGCATTGGAAACGGAAGTGTCCGGGCTCGATGACTCCGGCGTGGACGGGACCTACTGCGACTTCATGGGCGGCGGCTCCTCCGAGCTCTTTGCAGGCGGCATCTCCGGGAACGATCTCATCTCTGCCCCAGACATCGGGATAGACTCCTGAGTTTTTCACAAAGCGCAGGGGCTTCAAATTCATGTGTCCTTCGGGAACGATTCCGGTGCGCTCGGCTATATCGCGCTCAAACCAGCGGAAACACTCCCTGTCGCATGACAGAGCGTGGTAACTGCTGCCGACGGATGTTGAAATAAGTTTGAATTTTCTTGTTCTGGGATCGCCCAGTATGCAGACAAGGCGGTGATTGCTGCTGTCCTGCTCCTTTTCGGCAAAGAGGTCGAGCAGACGGCATCCTCCGTCAAGCGCGGAGAGCACCGCGCTGCGGAAAGTACCTGACTCCACGCAAGCAAGAGAAGAATACTCAGCAGAACTGCCGTTGTCGAGAGTAAGAAATATATTGGTATTCATACTTGGTGGCATCCTATGTTAGAATATATTGATTCAACAACAGCGACAACGAAATGAAATTGGAGATATAACACAATTACAACAACAGTGATAAGCGGCAGCAGCACAATCAATATCAGAGGAATGATATCGACCGCTTTTCCGAGCTGGCGCGGAACAACATTGCTCTTGCCTGAAACCATGCGGAAAGCTGCGTGAAGCATTCCGGCAAAGACCAGAAAAAGCAGAGCTATCAGCAGCAGAGCCTGCCAATCATTAAGTTCTGCTACCAGAATTAATTCAGTAATAAACAGCGGGCTCGGAGGCATTCCGCAAAGCAGGATGAGTCCTCCCATAAACAGCACAGCGCGCAAGGGATTTGCGGACAACACTCCGCGGATGCCGTCGATGCGTTTGGTTCCGTAAGAGAGATTGAGGTTTTCCGCCACCATAAACAGTGCGGACTTGAAAATTCCATGAAACGTTAAATGGAAGACAGGGTACAAGATAATACTGTTTTTCATCGTCAGCAGCAGCATGGCAATTCCCATGTGTTCGATGCTCGAATATCCGAGCATACGTTTGCAATCGTACTGACGTATGATAAAGAACGCCGCAACTGCTACAGAGAGGAAACCGAGAGTCATAAGCAGCTGGTTGCAGAACTTTTCGGCTCCGTCGGGAGCTATTTCAAGTATCTTGGCGATAGCAACAAAGCTCGCGTTGAGCAGAGTTCCGGAAATCAGCGCACTCGCCGGACCGTGAGCCTCGCCGTAAGTGTCGGGTATCCAGTTGTGGAACGGAGCAAGGTCGGCTTTGGTTCCGTATCCTGCAAGTATGAATATAAATCCAGCCTTGAAGAGCATGGGATCGAGATGCATTTTACTGAGGGCGTCAAGAGAGAGGCATGGAGATACTCCGTCGGGAACGCTGCAGGCGATAAGCAGAGTTCCGAAGAGGGCGAAACCGATACCGACCGAGCAGATGAGAAGGTATTTCCACATCGCTTCGACCGAACCTCCTGTGCGGTAGAAGATGATAAGCGGAGCTGAAAACAGCGTTGTCGCCTCGATAGCCACCCAGAGCAATCCGAGGTTGCGCGCCGCGAGCGTGAGCGCCATCGAACCGAGAAACGCGAGCATGGCGGCACAGTAAACACTCTGACGGAATGACGGAGTTTTTCCGTCACTTTCCATAATTTTATGGTGACGGACAAAATAAATTGACGACAAAAGGAAGATGAATGATATGAGTATCAGCAGCAAGTAAGAGTAACGCCCGAATTCAAGCATCTGATAGAGTTTGTGCGCTCCGCGGGGAAAAACAGTACTGTCACCGAACTTCAGTAAACGGCTGGCAATGGATGCCGCCAGATGGAACACTGCTCCGGAAATCAGGATACCGGATGCACTCTTGCGCCCGCGCAGCAGAGCAGCGGCGGCAAATATGAACGGAGAAAAAACCGGTATAAGTATCGACACTATCGCATTCATTTTGACTGTCCTTCAGATTGTGACTCAGGCTCCACCAGCTGGTGCAGACGGTCGATGTCAATGTGTTCAAATTCGCGGTTGATCTGGAATGCGGCAATACCCATAATAAAGACCAGAACAAAAACGTCGAGCAAAATTCCGAGCTCGATCACCAGACCGTAATGTACTGCCATTCCTGAAGCGAAGATGGCGATTCCGTTCTCGAACACCAGGAATCCGATGACCTGGGTGATCGCTTTTTTACGGAAGATTATCAGGAACAATCCCGTAAACATGGTTATTATCGAGAGCGCCGGTATCATCGCGCTGCGGCGGCATACCGCAAATGCCACAGCGGTCACAACGGCAACGCAGATAAGTGAAATACTGTAACCTGCGAGCGGCTCAAGCTCCCGGCGTGCTCCTGAGCGCAGAACTGCCTTCTTGAGCAGAAGCGGCAGGACAAATCCCTTGACGATAAAGTTTACTGTTGAGAGCATGGCTATCTCAACTCCGCCGTGAGAGAGCAGATATCCGAGGACGCTCAGAAGCATTCCCTGGATAGCGGTGAGGCGGATGCAGTGAAAGATACGGCTTGCTCCGGCAAACGCGAAGTTTATGCCGAGCAGGACTACAAAAACGATTTCGACCAGAGTGTCCATATCAGAGATTCTCCCATATAAACAGGGCGAGGGCAGCGAGCTCGATGGCGAACGCTCCCATGAGATAGTGCGGAACTTTCAGCAGCCGGAACCTGGCAGTTACCGACTCAACTACTCCGACCGCGGCGGCTGAGGCGAAGACTCCCGCCCAGACCCAGTGCGCCGGAAGCTGCGGAAAGAGCATCATCACCATAAACTGTCCGAACACCCAGAGTTTGAGTGCTGAAGCGTAATGTATGATCGCCATATCAACTCCGCTGTAATCGAGGATCATCGCCTCGTGGATCATGGTGAGCTCGAGGTGAGTCTCGGGATCATCGACCGGAACGCGGCAGTTTTCAGCGAGCATGACGATGAAAAATCCGACAGCGGCGAGCAGAAGTGCCATCGTGGCAAGTCCGCTGTTGCGCGCGAGATCATCCACGGCAAAGAATATTGCGGACAGCGAAAACTCTCCTGAGCCGCAGATGCAGAGCACTGCAAAAAGCGTCATAAGCGCGCACTCTGAAAAGATGGAAAAGTGCAGTTCGCGTGCTCCGCCCATTCCCTCGAAGCTCGACGCGGTGTCCATAGCCGCGAGCACGGTGAAGGCGCGGGCGAGAGCGAAGAGGTAAACGAAGAGCAGAATGTCTCCGTTGAACGCAAAATAAGAGCTGTTATTCTGGCACGGAAGCAAAGCAAACGCAACGACTGTCGCGGCGAGCGTCACACACGGAGCGGCGGCAAAGAAGATGCTCACGCTGTTGCTGTATATCACTCCGCGCCTGAGGAGCTTGAATATATCATAGTAGAGCTGGAAGAGCGGAATTCCTTTTCTTCCGGCGAAAAAAGCCTTGACTTTTGCGATTATGCCGAAAAGCAGGGGACAGAGAATGACTGCCGCCGCAAAGTTGGCTAACCAGACGGGACAAAATACGTTGTTCATTTTAACACCTCCGGAAGAAATGCCCAGAGCAGCATGGCGATGATCGCCACCACCATAACTAAGATATAGAAGTGCAGATACCCGGTCTGGAAACGGTGGATCTTTTCAGACCAGCGGGCAGTTATCCTGAAGATAAGGTTCCAGAACATGCGGTCGGCGATATCGCTGCCGGGCTCTGAAGCAAGTGCCGCGCCTCTTCTGCGTCCGGCGATTCCGAATATCGGAGAGAAGAAGTCGGTTATGCTCTGCACCAATGCGCTTGAAGTGTACTGCATACGCGCCGTGGGTTTGACATATCCGCAGTCCCAGGTCGGTCCCCTGAGGACACGGTGACGGCGTTTGAGTATCGTTGATACTCCGTAGAAGAGCATGAAGAGTCCGACGAGCAGACAGTTTATCATGCAGACCGGCTTGAGGATCGATACAATCTGGCTGATCGCCGCGGTCTGGATATCCTCATCGCAGATAAACAGGAAATCTATGGTGTTAAATATGATACGGGCGACAGAGTCGGCGCAGATCATAACGATAAGTGAAGGAATAAGTGTAATGAAAATCGCTCTGCCCATAAGGGGCTTTTCGGGAGTTGCCGCATCGAAAATCTCCTGATCTCTGGGCTCCGCGAAAAATACGCTGGCGGCAGTTCTGACGAGAGATGCGAGAGCGAAAGCTCCAGTGGCTCCGAGGACGATTATTCCTGCGGAGCAGAATATCGCGACAGGAAGAGAGTTGGTTCCGGTGAGTCCTGCAAAGAGGGCGACATAAATTACAAGCTCGCTCAAAAATGCGTTGAAAGGAGGCAGTCCTGACAGAGCAAGTGCGGACAGGGTGAACATCTTGCCGGTCGAAGGCATTTTGCGGATGAGTCCGCCGAGCTTGTCGGCATCGAGAGAGCCTGTTGAGTGATAGACGCTTCCGGCACAGAGGAAAAGTGCTCCTTTGAGACTTGCGTGGTTGATGAGGTGCATGAAAGCTCCGAGATAACCGAAAGTCTCGAGACCTGCGTGGCGGTAAACTCCGCCGAGGATTCCGCAGCCGATGCCGAGGGTGATTATTCCGCAGTTTTCAACGGTGGAGTAGGCGAGAATGGCTTTTATGTTGCGTTTGGTGAGGCTGAACATGATTCCGGTGAGGGTTCCTGCGAGACCGAGGATGGCGAGCGTCCAGCCGACTGGAGCAGTTTTGAGATCGTAAAAGGTCAGGAGACCATAAATTCCGAGATTGACCATCGCTCCTGACATCAGAGCGGACACCGGAGCAGGAGCAACCGGATGCGCTTTGGGAAGCCAGACGTGGAGGATGGGAAATCCCGCCTTGAGACCGAATCCGAGAAGACCGCACACTAAAGCGGAAACTCCCTTATGGGTAAAGGAGTACATCAGCAGCAGACCGCCGGCTTCGCAGCTCAGAAGATAAATCCATGAGGCGCGGTCAACTCCGCGGCTGCGGAAGTCGAAATAGACCAGCACAAAGCTGGCAAGTCCCATGATCTCCCAGAGGAGGAGAAAAAACAACTTTTCAAGTTCCTTATCCCGCATCCCATCCAGCAGCAGACATGACATCATGGCGCACAAGGTGAGATTGAAAGCCGCATAATAAAATCCTGGAACTCCGTGCTTGGGCTTGGTTCCGATGTAGTGGATGCTGTGCAGAGCTCCGGAAAAACCGATGAGGGCTATGGGAATAAGAAATATCGTTTTGAACACATCAGCATCATCGCGGAAAAAGAGAGCGGCAACGGCAATAGCAAGGATGCAAAGAGAATTGGCTGCCGAAGAAATAACTCCGATAGCGGAAGATAATTTTGAGTTGAACGCAAACAGGGCTGATAAAATTGCTCCACAGAGCATCACGCATATAAACGGCAGCAAGACGGTTGTCATAACCCAAAATCCTTAAACAAAAAAACCGGAACCTTGATTCCGGTGCTAAACAGCTTCAAAATTGGCATCTCCACCCGGATTCGAACCGGGGTTGGCGGGATGAGAACCCGCTGTCCTAGGCCTCTAGACGATGGAGACGCATCATGAACGTTGATATAATATAAACTGTAATATCTGTTATTGCAAGTTGAAAATATAAAAAAATACAAAATTTTCGTTAGTTTACAGAAAAATACCGTCGGTTGGAAGTGCATAGTGTCGCCAAGCACGTTCTGGTTTTTACCGTTGCTGTAAGTGCTGAGTGTTGCCAAGCACGTTCTGTACCGGCGCGAGAAAGACCACCCGCCTTTACTAGGAATACTAAGAATACTATGAATACTATGAATACTATGTTTTTTCGGGGGTGGAGAAGTATGTCGCACGCTGTTGTTCACAGAGTAATGCACGGCAGAGGTGCGACACATACAATGGCGGGCGGAACACTTCTCCACATACAAAATCTCCGTTCACTCCGTTCTCTCCGTTCCTCTCCGTTCGGGAGCCTGCCGTTTTCTCGCGCAGAACAAGCGTGGCTTGGCGGACACGCGAGCTAATTACCGGTGGGTTACCTGTTCAGAGCCCGTCCGTCTTCGGTTGCTTCGCAACTCTACGCCGCGACAAGCCAAGCACGTTCAGAACCTGCGTGAGAAAAACTGCCCGCCTTTAGAACGGATAAGAACGGAATTGAACGGAGTGAACGGATAGCCGGGGTGGAGAAGTATGTCGCACGCAGTTGGTCGCGGCGCGGCTTGGCGTTTTGGGTATGTTGCACGCTATTGTTCACAGAGTAATGCACGGCAGAGGTGTGACACATACAATGGCGAGCGGAACACTTCTCCACATACAAAATCTCCGTTCACTCCGTTCCTCTCCGTTCCTCTCCGTTCGGGAGCCTGCCGTTTTCTCGCGCAGAACAAGCGTGGCTTGGCGGACACGCGCGCTAATTACCGTTGGTTACCTGTTCAGAGCCCGTCCGTCTTCGGTTGCTTCGCAACTCTACGCCGCGACAAGCCAAGCACGTTCAGTGCCAGCGTTAGAAAGACTGTCCGCCTTTAGAACGGATAAGAACGGAATTGAACGGAGTGAACGGATAGCCGGGGCGGTGAAGTATGTCGCACGCAGTTGTTTACACCGGAGCTTGGCGGACACGCGAGCTGTTTGCCGTTAGTTACCTGTTCAGAGCCCGCCGCCTTTGTTACAAACCGCCAAAGAGACAAAAACGCTGATTACCATCGGCGGATACACTCCACATACGCTGATTTGCGGTACGCCCGTTACCATCGGCGGATGCACACCACATACGCTGATTTGCGGTACGCCCATTACCATCGGCGGATACACTCCACATACGCTGATTTGCGATACGCCCGTTACCATCGGCGGATGCAGTACGAGGCAATGTCGTGTTTTGCGACGAGTACGCGAGGGAGTGTACTTTTGTACACGACCGAAGAGACGCAGTCAGCAAGGCACGAGATTGACCGTAATGCGCCGCCGCGGGTCGTCTTTCTGACATACGTATATGGTAAATAAAAAATTAATATGTAATTATAGCATTGAGTTCGAGGTGGTCGAGGTGGGAGGTGTCGTTCCAGGTTATGAGCTGCCATTGTCCTCCGCGGAAACGGAATATCGATAAACTCGCATTATCGCAGAGCGGATAGATGTTTTGCGGAGCCGCTTCGCCCATTGCATGAACCAGCATACGCTGCATTGCGCCTCCGTGGGAGACAAAAAGCAGCGTCTTTCCGCAATTAGCCCGGGCGGTTTCATCCATGAACGAGCTTATGCGCTGCTGGAAACAGCCGATATCCTCTCCTCCGGGGATCGGAGGAACTTTTCCGGGCTTTTTGAATGCGTTCATTATTTCCGGATACTCGACGATAAGTTCAGAGTAGGGTCTGCCCTGCAATACGCCGAGATCCCACTCGCGCAGGGAGGCTGTCGGAGTGACCTTGATTTGCGGATGGAACTCGGCAATGATCTTCGCAGTATCATGAGCGCGGTCGAGGTCACTTGTAAACACCATATCGAATGAGCGTTTTTTCAATCTCTCAGCTATGGCGCGCGCCTGGAGTATTCCGTTTTCGTTGAGCGGAGTGTTGTACTGCCCCTGCAATACACCTGATTTATTTGCCACTGTCTCTCCGTGGCGGACGGCAATTATTTCGCAAATATCTGATTTATTCATAGCAAATCTCCTGCACTGCAATCAGATGTGGGATAATCTGGAGTATATTCCGTCCGCCACGGAGAGACAGT
>SUVY01000066.1 GCA_015061775.1 Lentisphaerota bacterium
GCTACTATGCCGCCCGGAGCCGAACGCAGGGAAGAGGCGGATGAAGCCGGGAGCAGAAATTCGCAGAAAAAAGAGCAGAAGTCTCAATTTTCCATCCCCCAAAAAAGCGTCGGACACATGATTTTATCAAAATCATGTGTCCAGAGGTGCAGGGGACTCTCCCCTGCCGGGAGATTTTTAAGAGGCAAGCAGCCTCTTAAACTCCCTCACCATACGATGCTGAAACAATAAGGTTTTGCAACAGCCACGCGTATCAACGTTTTTCACTGTCTGGTCAAAACGATATTGTCGAGATAAGCCTTGGCATCATCCGCACTCTTTTTGCCGATGAAAACGTAGATATCCACGCATCCGCAGTCGGCTGGAACGGTGAACTCGGCGGTTTTGTTTATCCAGAAGCCCTTGCCGTTGTTTTTGACAACTGAGCGCAGGAGACGGGCACGCGCTTTGTTGTCGGCGACGATGCGTATGCCTCCGTGGGAAACGTTCTGAAATTTGAAGTCATATTTCAGGGAGTATTTTTTGCCCGGAGTCACCGGAACAGCACGTTTCCAGATAACGATAGTGTCGCTCTTTTCCGATTTCGGAACCGCCTCGACAGAGTACTTGTCGAAGCTCGCGGTGGCATCGGTGACTTTCACATAACCGTTGCGCGGGAGCCAGCCTGCCAGACCGGGATCGTCGAAACTAGCTCTCCATCCGGCACAGGGGTCGGCGGCGGAGAAGTTGTTTTTGCGGACGGTCTTATTGTAGAAATCAGTAAGTTTCCAATACTTGAGTTCCTGACGGGAGTAGATGATACCGAAATTCTCGTTGAGCACGTTCTTGTTGGCTATGCGGAATTCGGTGAGTATTTTCGCATACTTTTCCAGATCCTTTCCGGACGCCCCTGCCCGCATGAAGCGGAAAGTGTGCAGATAGTGCTCAGCATTGACCAGCAGCTCCTTCACCCGCGCCCCGGCGACCGGAGAGAGCTTCTCTTTCAATGCCGCTTTCAGGACTTCCATATCTTCGATAAGATCTTTTTCGGTGTGTCCGGACACAGAGTATTTGTCGAGCTCTCCGTCGTCGAGCACCGAGAGTTTCTGATCGGTCATCTTGCGGGCAGTAGCCTGCAACGCCTTCTCTCCGCGCTCGCGGATGCGGGCATAGTATTTGCGCACTGCCGGAGCCGCCTCGTAATATGCTCCGAAATACTCATCGAGGATGGTCTCATATTTGAGAGAGGGATCATCCATCAGACGGGCGATAAGATAGAAGTCAAGATCGCTCGGACGGCGGTTGGGAATGGCATCATAGTCAGCTCCGATGAAGTCGAATTTTGCCGCCTCCTGGAAGGTGCGGTAGAATACTCCGTCAAGTCCGCGCGGAAGCACTCCGCTGTAATGCAGAAAGTTGGGGCGGAAGAAACAGCGTTTCATACCCGCGTCCTGCCATGCCTTGTAGATCGTGGGGATATCCTCGGTCATCGAGTGCACAAGTCCGCAGAGCGTATTGTCGGGAAACTGTATCTTCTCGCGGCGCGGCGGGAAGCGGTAGTAGCTGTAAATATAGGTCACCACAGTGACATCCGGACGTATCTCACGCGCCCTGGCAGTGACCCGGTTCCAGAAGTTGAGGTAGCGGTCGGTCTTGTGGCTGTGGAAACGCTCCCCCGGAAGGTCGGCGTCGAGTTTGCGGCAGCCCTCGCAGAAGCAGTAGCCCGGAGTTCCGTCGTTGGGACAGAGATTGAGATACGGCTTTTTGCCTCCCTTCACCCAGTCGGCAATGATCTGGTCGATCACAGCGTCATTAGAGAGACAGAGTTTCACCAGATGCGCCTGGTGCATAGGCAGTCCGCGGGTCCCGTAGGGGCTCAGACCGAAGTATTCGGGGTGAGTTTTAAGAAAACGCTTCTGCCATGCACGGAAAGCGTGGCCGAAGTCAAAAGTGTGGCGGGTGACTATGCGGTTGCGCAGTCTCCACAGCTTTTCGGCGGCGATGATCTCTTCCGCCCGCTGCTGGGAAGTGTGCAGCTCTTTGGGAGCAAAACCGTTGACTCCGGTGATACGCGCAGTTCCGTAGGTACGCAGAGAGAGCAGTTCGAGCTTGGTCTTGAAGTGGATGGTCTCCTTTTCCGGAAGAGTGAGTTTCGCACCTTTCTTTCCGGTGATCCACTCGTTTCCGGGACGCAGATAGCGCAAGCCGTAATATTTGCGGAAAAAGGTATAGACCGCCATGAGCGAGCCGTGATAAGGACGCCTTTTGCTGCCTTCATCTCCGTAAAAATAGATGTTTTTTCCGTCGATAACGCACCAGGCATCGCCTTTTTTCGCTTTGGGAGCTCCTTTGGGAGCTTGACCGATAAACATCTTGAATTCGTTTCCGGGAGCATAAGTGCCCGCAACGTGTTTCAAATGGAACTCAAGCTCCGCTTTGACCAGCTGGTACTTGGGGTGCGCTTTCTTCGGCATCACAACGGTGACTTTGCCCATATCCCAATCGGCGGCAAACGCCGGAAACAGGAGAACTGCCGCCAACAGCAGAAATACTCTTTTCATTTCAACTATCCGTTATAATTACTGTTTCAATGAGGCAAGTCCGGTAGCGATACCTTTGGCATCTTTTCCGTAACGGATCTCGAACGGAACGAGATATTTTCCGTTGTTGCGGTTGATCTGGAAGAGCTCTTCGACCCGTTTGTTCACCACGCTTCCGTCATAGCGCGCCCAGTTGGAACCGGCGGGGTGGTTCTGGATGGAATCATGGACTTTGTCATCGATCCAGAGGATCTCGATTCCGGCGACGTCTCCGAAGAGGTAGAGCTCGTTTTTGGAGCGGTCCGGAGGAAGTTTGGTGATGCTGCTCAGCCAGACGCTGTCAGGATATCCGGTAAACCAGAAATAACTTGTGGTCTGTCCGTGGGCAATCAGCTGGGGACAGTTCAAGATTTTATATGCGTGCCACTTCTGGCTGTCGGCTGGATTTCCCGGAAGATAACCTTTGTGGCAGAGCAATCTTGCTCCGCATTGGTCGTGGTATTCAGGATTCTCTTTGGTCGCAACCCAGCGCAGACGGTTGGGGTGGTTCATTGAATAACTTCTCGGAAGGCATCCATTGTTGTCGTCGGCGTACTGCTGGAATGCCGCTGCGATCGACTTCTGATTGCTCGCGCAGCTCACGTGCTTGGAACGCTCACGTGAACTTGACAGCGCGGGCATCAATATCGCCGCAAGTATTGCAATGATTGCGATCACGACCAGCAATTCGATCAGAGTGAATTGCCCCAGTTTTCGGTTTTGGATGTTTTGCATAACACTTCCTCCTTTTTATCTGTTACAGTTGGTTTTTACTGTTGTTGAACTCAGTTAAATTTCCTTTGATCTTGCTCCACAGCGGAGAACGCACCGCTATATCCGGCAGCATCAGCACCTCGACTGCCCGTCTGCCCATTGCTTTGCCGTCAGGATAATAGACCGCATCGAGCAGACGCTCTTTGCCCTGTTCGACCGCATGGCCGAATCCGGAAATCAGCGGACGTTTTTCCTGTCCGGGGATATCATAATTTTCAATAAGGTGCACCGCCGCATCCGAGTGGGAAAACACCACGGCATCCGGAGAAAACTCCCTGATATGCTCGCAGACACTTCTGAAATTGCCGCTGAAATCGCTTGCAAAATCAAAATCAGACGCCCGCTCAGAGAGGAACTCAAAAAGCTCCGTCTCGTGCTGGGGAATGCTCCAGCGGCTCGCCTGTCCGACGTAGAGGACGCGGCGCGCAGCACGCCTCTTCAGCCAGTCGATATAAGACTGCGCAACATCCCGCATATCGGTAAGTACAGCGGCTTTGAAGGGAAAACTGCGGAACACAGTCACCGCACGCACATTGGGAGACAGCAGAAGGTTGACCACCTCCGGAAGCAATTCTCCGTGCAGCATGACCATCAGCGCCTCATCCTCTTCAAGACGGCGCGAGGTGTTGATGATATGCGCCGGATTGTTCAACACCTGCACCAATTCAAGCTCAAAGGTGATTGAATTCTTTTCGCAGAGCTCCCGCGCTCCCTCGACGATGGCAGAGCCGAATACCGCATCTTTTCCAACCGCCTGCGGAGAACCGATCATCCTTATCTTGCGCAGTCCTGAACCGCTTTGCGGAAGCTGTTTTATCTCGGTGTAGCTGACAAAAAAGCCAACTCCCGGAACATTGGTTATGAGACCGTCTTTCTGGAGCTCCTCCTGCACATGAAAAGCGGTCATTGAGCTGATGCCGAATTTCCGGCAAAGCTCCCGCCGGGTGGAAAATTTTTCACCCGAGACCAGCTCTCCGCTGCGGATGAGGTAGCGGAACTGGTCGGCTATCATCCGGAATTTGCTCTTGTCTCTCATGCAGATATCACTTCAACTCTTCAACAAAAATATATCTCGCTTTTCCCACCGACCGGCTGTCGAAATTTTCAGATTCGATAC
Source organism: Lentisphaerota bacterium (assembly GCA_015061775.1). Lineage (GTDB taxonomy): Bacteria > Verrucomicrobiota > Lentisphaeria > Victivallales > Victivallaceae > UBA1784. The sequence goes on from SUVY01000066.1 coordinate 4,450, forward strand.
AAAGATCAACTTTCACCGCCTGAGCTGCCGGAGAAATCACTGCGGACTTGCGTCCGAAATCGCCGGAAGCAGTAACTCCATCAGCTTTGATCAGTTTGCCGGAGGCGTCAAACTCTCTTATTTTTACGCTGAACGAGCCTTTTCCCTGAGCTCTGACTGCGGCGGTGAGCCGGAAACGTTTGCCGCGCAAAACAGGAGGAGTGAGCGGAATGATCTCTCTGGCATTTTTTCCGGAAAATGTTATGGTGTTGCCGACAAGGTTTGCCTTGCTGACATGTTTTTCAAGTGTGTGGTCGTCGATAAGCGCCTTCCACGGATATCCGGGAGCCGGCTTGAAGGGGGCGGTATCGAGCATCGAACGGTAAGTGCGCGCCGCTGTCGCCGGAGTCACGACATCGTCAGGCATTATTCCGTCGAGCAGGATATTGGCGACGACCGGTCCCTCCGGAGTCATGGTCACATAGGTTATGTGGTCGAATTCGCCATGTTCTTTTCCGCGCAGGGAAGAGACTCCGCCCGCGGTGGCGAGAACGTAATGGCTGCGGCCGTGACGCTGGAACTTGATATAGTGGTGCCAGTCTCCGGAAAAAGAGGTGTATTTGCGTTTCACCAGCTCTTTCTCTATTTTCTGATAACCGGCACTTCTCCACTGGTCGGGCTGGTGGAGAAAAACAAACGTCCACCGCACCTGAGGATTTGCCTTCAAAACTTTTACTGCCCAATCAGCCTGCTCATCGGTTATGCCGATCTGAGGAACACGTGAATCGCGCCCCTCCATGGTGTTGAGGCAGAGAAAGAGAACATTTTTATAGATGAAACTGTAATAGGTGTTTGCTCCTGCAAACTCTTTCCAGACCATCGTGCTGTCCTCGTTGGCGCGGGGAAATCCCGGACGGGTACGCGATATATCGTGGTTTCCGACCAGATAGAAAAAGGGAGCTTCGGATTTTTTGGTTATCGTCTCAAGCTCTTCCCACATCGCCCGCAGATGAGCCGGAGACTGGGCGTCAAGTTCAGTCGGTCCCTGAATGAGGTCTCCGACAGTGATGATGAATTCAGGCTGGAGCATGTTGGCTTTTCTGACCGCCTCCGGAAATACCCCCGGACGCTCGCTTCCGGTACGGTCGGGGATTATCACAAAAGAGAAACGGCCGCCGCCCTCGAGGAATTTCTCGTGTGTCCAGGGCTTTTTGCCTGCCGGGAGTTCATGTTTGAAAATCTCCTGCGCGGAAACCTGAAACGCTATCATCAGCAATACGGTCAAAATAAATCGGGGCATAACAGAAAACTCCTGTCTGAAAAACACGTGTATAGGTTGTATAGTTTAATATAACACAGCTGTTTTATTTTGTCAAACCGCGATTTTATCTGAAGATAAAAAAACTCCGCACAGAGAATTTTCCATTCTTTGCGCGGAGCAGTTTTTTTAAGACAGCGTTACGTCAGATGCCGACGGGGTTGAGGTTGCCGTCAAACATAAATTTGTTGATGTCGTATGAGTGATAAGAGATTGCTGGAAGCTTGGTGGCAACATCGCCCATGCTGTTCATGTCAGCGTGACCGTCTCCCCAGAGGAAGCCAGCTCTCTCGTTGTGGCGGGCGTGGAACTTGATATCGGAGTCAAGTGTGTTGTAATACCACTGCATGCCTTTACTCTTGCGGAAGTTATCGGCAATCATATAAAAGCTGCTGGGTTTCTTGACAAACTGCATCTTCCACGCAACACCTTTTGCATTTTTGGCATCGACATAAAATCTCTTCGTCCAAGTGCTAAGCTCATTTTTATCAAGGATGCTTCCGTCACCGATTATACCGGCAATAGCTCCGGGAGCACCATAGCGGCTTGAGTAATAGCCGTACCAATCCTGCTCGGATTGGGTCGCAAAGTTGTAGCCGCAGAGCTGCGGAGTAAACGGAGAGGCACTCGGACAGAGCACGGCGTTTTTGGAGCCGAGGTAGTTGCCTCCGTAGTTTTTCAGCTGCCCTCTTCCGGTATTGTTTTTGGTATGCAGCTCTTTGACGTCCTTGCTGATAAGCATAGACCAGGAGAGATTGGAGTTTCCGGCTACGTTGCAGTGGATGATCATAGAGCCGTGGTCGTCGATATACTGATTGATGGCAAGGCCGCACTGTTTGAGGTTATTGAGGCAGGTGTTGCTCTTGGCGCGCTCGCGGGCAGAGCTCAACGCGGGCATCAGGATCGCCGCGAGAATGGCAATGATGGCGATGACGACGAGGAGCTCAATAAGGGTAAAGGACTTTACCCTTGCCTGTACAGGCAAACTCTCACTGGACTTACGGAACATAACTCATTTTCCTTTCTTTTTTTGAGTTGTTATATCTTCAGGCATTGTTCCAATTTTTGTGAAAGCGTTTTTGAATCGATGATAAACGCTATTTTGTTATACATTTAAATATAGCACATTGGCTATATTTTGTCAACATACACAAAACGCTTGTTTCGCTTCGGCGGATGCATCCGTGAGGCAAGGTCGCGTTTTGCGGTGAGCATAGCAAGGGAGTGTACTTTTGTACATGACCGCCGCGACGCAGCTGCAAGGCGCGAGATTGACCACGGGGCGACGCCGCCGGTAAGATCATCTCACAACATTTGAAACATTAACTATCTCTAAAATTACTCAACGATCTTCAAAAATACGCGGGTCGGTAGTGATGCAGAAGCTGTCGAAATAGAGCGGTTTGCGCGGAGCGATCTTCAGCACGTGCCTGCCCTTTTTCAGCTTGAGAGCTTTACATTCGTGGATTTTTTTGTTCGCCTCCGGAAGCTGCGGCCACACCCAGCTCATCCGATCCGAGAAGGTGAGCGTGAGATTCTGCAAAGTGAGCGGAGCATCATCCAGAGCCATAAAACAGGCATCCATGATCGGATGTTTTCCCTGGCGGCAGCCGCGGATCATCAGGAAATAGGTTCCGTCGGCGGGAATATCGAAGTCGTACTCAGCTATATCCTCCGCAGTTCCCTTGAACTCTTTGGGGTTCATACTGTAGCTCGAAGTACTGAACTTGAGCACGCTTCCGCGTCCTCCGTCCGGATGGGGAACAACGGCGTACTGTTTTCCGCGGCTCACTTTGGTGAAGTCGATGTAAATGTTTTTCACTCCGGCTTTTTCCGGATAGGCAGGAGCTTTGTAATCGGTATCGAGATAGACCGACACCGGACGTGAGAGACCGTCTTCAAATCTCACCAGAAACGCTCCGCGGTACTTGCGGTATTTGGCAGTGAAGCCCGGCTTGATCCTCACTTGAAGTTTGAGCTCATTACCGTCTTTGATCACTCCTTGGGACGGAGTGACTTCAAACCAGTCAGCCACCTCATTCTTGCGGACGACGAATTTGCCGCTGAACTTGGGACACACTCCCTTGACAGTTACGCTCTGAGCGGCAGATACCGCCTTGCCTTTGCAGGTGTAATTGAGCTGCTGGGGCTGGACACAAACCGGAAGCGGACGCGCAGGCTGCGCCGGAGACGCATGGAACGCTCCCGGATCGACCTTGTCTGCGGCGGTAAAGTTGGGGATCGCAATTCCGGTACCCTTGAAACGGGAGTTTTCAGCCAGACGCAGGTCTCCCGCTTTCAGTCCGGCAAAATCAACTCTTCCGTAACGGGTGTTCTTCATATTGTATTTGACGCCGCGGGCGCGCTTTTCAAAGATATTGGATGCTCCGGTATGGGGCTGGGAAACTCCGTCGATCTTGCGCGCTCCGCCCCAGATGTTGTTGCGGTAATCCATAAAGACGTCGATATTGGTTCCCTGTCCGGGGCCGGTAAAGGTGTTGTTGAAGATATAGCTCGCGTTCTTTCTCGAGAGCCCTCCCCAATGGGGGCCGGCGCAGCTTTTGAGGGTGTAGCCGACGGCTCCGAACTCATCGCCCATATTGAGGAAGATGTTGTCGAACACATAGCTGGGGCCGGTCATACAGCCCTGGATGGACACTCCGCAGAAGCTGCCCTCGAAACGGTTGTCGAAACAGCGGACATTCTGCTGACCTCCGTCGAGCTCGATGTTGTCATCGCTGCAGTAGATCATGAAGTTTCCGTAGATATCGGCGTCGCGGTTGAGGCCTCCGTCTTTGGAGAAGTTGCCCAGACTTTCAACGGCATCATTGTAGCGGCGCTCGTCGCTGCCGACAAAGTCGTTGTATCGGATGACACAGCTGTCAGGACTGCCGACAGTCACCGCCTGCGGTCCGGCAGGATGGCTGTAAAACCAGCTGTTGGCGCGGTTGCGCGGATCGTGGATATAGCAGCGTTCAACGACGATGCCCTCGCCCCGGATGATGTTGATGGCTCCGTTCATATTGATTCCGTAACCGGAGGGAGCCTGACCTTTGACATGGAAACGTCCGTTGTAATCGCAGCGCTGCTCTCCGACGATTCCCCATCCGGTGATCTCGCAGTTGCGGATGCGGACATTGCGGCAGCCGTTGACTTCGATGGCGTGCTTGTGTCCGCCCTTTATGTTGAGACCGTCAAGCAGGATATATTTTGCTCCGGCAAGCCGGATCACGGTTTTCTGCTCCTTGAGAGTGAGGACGGTTCCGGGCTTCTGGGTATAACGTATCCAGCCGTCGGGCTTTCCGCCGGAGGTGATAACGAGAGTTTTTTTGATTTTTGCCGGATCAAGAACGATGGTTCTGGCGACTTTGACCTTGTCCGCCCAGGTCGTGAAGGAGCCGGTCTTGACGGATTTTCCGTTTTTATCGGAGAGTTTGAAGTCATAAGCAGTATTCTGTTCGAGGCGGACGATACTTCCGCGATACTGTTTCTTTTCAGCATCGAAATAGGCATTGACTCCGGCAGTCCACTTACCGGAGCCCGCCTTTTTGAAGTACGGAGTCAAAACTCCGATATCTGCGCTCTTGAAGTAATACGCGGCATTGATGAAGGTCGGTTTGATGTAAAAAGCGGGCTCGCGGGGAGCTGTATCAACTTTTTTGGAGTTGAATTTGATCTGTTTGTAGCAGACCATCGAGTCTCCTCCGAGGGTATAGACACAGACCTCTATTCTCTGCTTTCCTGAAAGGTTGAGCTTTTTGGCGGCATCCACCTGATGCACTCCCGGCTGGGAGAAGTGGAGCACAGAGACCTTCTTTTTGCCGCAGATAAGTTTGACCTCTCCGTGGTCGGTGATGTTTTCCACTTCGATAAAGAGATACGGAGTTGCCGTAAGGTCGATATCATACTTGAGGCTGACTGAACCGAAGAGACGGCTGTCGTGGCGGTTGGTAAGAGTGAGTGTCTTGCCGCGGGTAATGGTCAACCCCTTGCCCCGGGACAGACGTTTCCAATTCACTCTGCCCTTCAGCAGATCAACGGATTCAGCCGCGTAAACGAGAAGTGCCGCTGCCAACAGGCATACACTCAAAACTCTTTTCAAACTGTTCATTTTACATTGCTCCTCTTACAGCAAAAGAATATAAGACACTACCATTAATTTAGCGCAACTTGTTGTTAAAAGCAAATTTTTTTGCCATTTTATGTCAACTAAGCTTGATAAAACTGCCCGCAAACACTATGCTGAATATGCGGACCGGGAGGAGACAAAACGTCAAACAACAAGGAACTCTATCCATGAAAAGAAATCTGTTCATCTCAGCCGCGCTGCTCGCAGCCCTGATGCTCCTGCTTGCCGCAGCAGCTTATATCAACCCAGCCCGGGCGGAACAGCTTCCGGCGCCGATCCAGACTTACAACCAGTCGCGCTATGCCCTCGCCTCGGCAGTCATAGACGTTGCGAACCTGCAGAATCCCGGAACGACCTGCACCCGCAACGCAGTATTCCGCATAGATACCGCGACCGGAAACGTCGCCATACTGCAGCTTTCGATCCGGGGAGACAACGACCCGACCGTCATGTCTGCGGCATGGGCTCCTGCCGGAAACTCCAACAACTTTTCTCCTTATGCAAACACCGAACAGCAGACGCAGCAACAGCAGTAAAAAGCGTTTTTCCGGGAGAAAACAAAATAAATCACGATTTTTATCCGAAAAATATTTGCGCTCGGGCAGTAGTGACGTTATATTACATGTAAGTATAGTTGTATAACAGTTAAACCAAACCAAATATAACGGAGGATAAAATGTCTCTCTTCAAGAAAACCGTCTCAATTCTCGTCTTTGCCACTGTCTGCACCGCTGTTTCCGCAGCTCCGTGGAGCACCTTCGGACCCAAACGCAAACCCGAGACCCTCATCATAACCGCAAACTACGTCAGCCCCAGACTTATGGCGGAACTCATCCAGTACGAGAGCGGCCAGCCCTACCTGCTGCTTCCCGCGGAAGGCGATGCTGTCCAGAAGATCTTCCTCTGCCCCCGCAAGGCGAAAGAGGCTATCGTCATTCCTGAAGAGCAGATCGGCCGCTTCGTTGACTTCCTCGGAGCCAAACGCATCATCATCCTCGGCGGAACCAACTACGTTCCCGAGAAGTATGCCCGTATGCTCAACCCCAACACTCCGGTCATGCGCGTCACCGGAAACGACTGGGAGCGCATCGCTGAAGAGATGAAATTCATGCTCAACCTGAGCAAGCTGCACAAGAACTTCAAGAGACTCCGCGCCCAGCTCGTCACCCCCGGAAGACTCTATCGTCCGCTCCGCGCCGTTGACGGAAAACCCGCCGAAGCCGCTCCTGAAGCCAAAGAACTGCCTGCCGCAACTCAGGACAAACAGTAATCAAGCACTCTGAACAGGATATCTGATATGTTCAACCTCTTCAAAATTTCCGTAAACGCCTTCAGGGAGTCCCTGCGTGAGCCGGTTTACTACCTCATGCTGCTGGCGGCTCTGCTGCTTATCGGACACTATCCCAGCATCGCCATCTTCGTCTTCTTCGAGCAGATGAAGCTCGTCGTTGACAGCTCAATGGCGACCGGTCTGGTATTCTCTCTGCTGGTCGCCATCCTCTGCGCCAGCCACACCGTGTCGCGCGAAATGCGGAACGGAACCGTTCTGCTGCTGCTCTCAAAACCCGTCCAGAGGTGGAGCTTCATCCTCGGCAAAATCATCGGCATCGTCTGCGCCTCAGCTCTCTTTGCGCTGCTCTGCAACCTTGCCACGATCATATCCGTCTATATCGCGGTCGATCAGTTCAGATTTGATCTCGTGCTCTATTACAGCTTCCTCGGACTGCTCTTTCTGTCAAGCGCGATAGGTATGCTCTTCAACTTCTGGAAGGGAAGTTCCTTCCCTGAAGTCGCCACCTACGCAACTCTCATCTTCGTCGGAGCTTTCGCCATCTACTGCAAATTCACTCAGCCGATTCCGGAAAACGTCATCGTCGGAGATCTCGTGCGTGCGCTCGCCATGGTCAACCTCGCCGTGGTCGCCATGTCCACCATCGCCGTGGTCGGAGCGATCAACCTCGATGTGGTTCCCAATCTCTGCGTCTGCACGGTGGTATTCTTTATGGGTCTGGTCTCGAGCTATCTTTTCCAGCGTCAGACCGACTCGGAGATGGTCAACGTCATTTTCAGCACCCTTTATGCCGTCCTGCCCAACTGGCAGTTCTTCTGGCTCGCTGACGCGATCGCGGTACAGAGGACTATTCCTTACTCCTACGTGGTGAACGCCGCGGTATATGTGGCGCTCTACGTGGTGCTGCTCTCGATGTGGGCTGTGGCACTCTTCCAGAACAAAGAGGTCGCAGGCGACGTCCGCAACTGATGTGACGCAAGGAAGACTGGCTATGCAGAAAAAGGCTCTCATCACCGGAATTTCAGGTCAGGACGGAGCATATCTCGCTCAGCACCTGCTCTCTCTCGGATATCAGGTTTATGGTCTGCTCGCAAGAAGAAGCACTCCGACGACCTGGCGTCTTGAGTATCTCAACGTCCTCGACAAAGTGACCCTCATCGATGGAGACCTCACCGACATGGCGAGCATCGTCCGGGCTCTGCTCGAATGTAAACCCGATGAGATATACAACCTCGGAGCCCAGAGTTTCGTCGCCACCAGCTGGGCACAGCCAATCCTCACCGCCAACGCGACCGGAATGGGCGCTTTGAATATCCTCGAAGCTGTCCGTCAGGTCTGTCCGGAAGCCAAATTCTATCAGGCGTCCACCAGCGAACTCTTCGGAAAAGCTCAGGAGACCATCCAATCGGAGACCACTCCGTTCTATCCCCGCAGTCCCTACGGCGTATCCAAGCTCTTCGCCCACTGGTCAACCATCAACTACCGCGAGAGCTTCGGCATCTTCGGCTGTTGCGGAATCCTCTTCAACCATGAGTCTCCGCTGCGCGGAATCGAATTCGTCACCCGCAAAGTCACCGACGCCGTCGCCCGCATCAAACTCGGAAAACAGAAAGAACTCCGTCTCGGAAACATCGACGCCATGCGCGACTGGGGATTTTCCGGAGACTACGTCAAAGCCATGCATCTCATGCTCCAGCAGGATAAGCCCGATGACTACGTCATCGCCACCGGACGCACCGCCAGCGTGCGCGATATGTGCCGCCTCGCCTTTGAGTATGTCGGTCTCGATTATCAGGACTATGTGGTGATCGATCCCAAATTCTACCGTCAGGCTGAAGTTGACCGTCTGCTGGGCAACCCGGCAAAAGCCAAGAGAGTTTTGAACTGGCAGGCTGAGACCACTCTTGAAGAGCTGGTCACAATGATGGTCGATGCCGACCTTGAAAGAGTCAAAAAGCAGTAATGAAAGTCCTCGTCCTCGGTGCTTCCGGTTTTGCCGGTTCCGCGCTCTGCCGCGCGTTATCTGAACGCGGACACGATGTTTTTGCCGCCGATATCACAGGATGCCAATACCGCTTTGATCTATCTGAAAAAGAGAGCATTGACAAACTGGTGATCCAATGTTCTCCGGATACCGTCGTGCACCTTGCAGGATTAAGCAGCGTCGGAGCAAGCTGGAGCGATCCGGAAAAATGCTTTGCTCTCAATGTCAACGGAACTCTCAACGTCTATTCAAGCTGTCTCAAATACGCTCCCAATGCGCGTTTTATCTTTGCAGGTTCCGCCGAAGAGTACGGAAGAAGCACCGACACCTCTTTTAAAGAGAGCGACATCTGCACCCCCTCCAACCCCTACGCGCTGAGCAAATTCACCGCCGCGGAAGCTATGCAGATGCTCGCCGATAAAAACGCAGCAAATTTCATCCACCTGCGTCTTGCCAACCACTTTGGTCCCAACCAGAGAAAAGGATTTGTCACAGCTGATTTCTCACTTCAGATTGCCGAAAGAATGCTGAACGGCGACACCTCGGATATCAGCGTCGGAAACCTCGAAGCCATGCGCGACTTTCTCTATATAGATGATGTCATCGACGCCTATATAAAGATAATAGAAGCTCCCCACGCGGCAACCGGAACATACAATATCGGCAGCGGTTCTCCGATTCAAATAAAAGATATCCTGACCGGTCTGCTCGAAATATCATCTTGCCAAGCCAAAATAACCGTTGACCCTGAAAAATTCCGCAGCGCGGATATCAAACGTATGTCTCTTGACATATCCAAAATATCAGAAGAACTCAACTGGCGACCCCAAATCCCGCTGATTGAGGGACTGCGCCGCACTTTCAACGCCGCTATGGAGCAACTGCGTTTTCAGTAAGAGGAGATTGTTCTTGGGGAAGGGAAAAACTTCTTTTCGCGGGAAAAGAAGTTTTTCCCTTCCCCAAACCCCATCCCTTTTCAAGAAAAGCGGTGTTCTTTGGGGGCGGTGTTCTTTGGTTGGCTGCAATGCTGCCATAGCTGGATTTTTTGTTATTTTTTCACGACTCCCCCTTGCAAAAACCTTTTTTATGCGCTATAATATACAGTATTCTGTATAACGGGGGCAAAAAAAAGGCTCTGTTCCCGACAAAGGTAGGTAAAAGTAAATAAAAAAGGTTTTTCGCTTTTCTTGAAAGGGTGAGAGGGGCGCGGGGAGAGAGGGAAAACTTCT
>SUVY01000067.1 GCA_015061775.1 Lentisphaerota bacterium
CTTGAAAGGGTGAGAGGGGCGCGGGGAGAGAGGGAAAACTTCTTTTCTCGCGAAAAGAAGTTTTCCCGCTTTCCCCGCATCATCTCCCCATATCGGGAACAAAGCTATGAATATAAAACCTTGAGGTGGCAATGATAGAAGATATTTTTGAAGGCTCATTTGCCGATACGTTGAAAAGGGTGTTTGTTCCCTGCAAAAGAGTAATTTCCGAAAGCGGATGCTGTAACAGCGGTATTTTTTCCGGAAACAAGGTCATCCGCAATTTTGTGGCTTCAGATTACCCTGAGTGCACCGTAGAAAAAGGCGGGCATCTTCTGCTCGATTACGGCAAGGAGCTTGCCGGAGGCATCAAAATCGTAACATCCCGCAGGGGAGTATCAAAAGTAAGGATACGTTTTGGTGAATCGGTTTCTGAGTGCTGCGGTGAGCCAAATCGGGACCATGCGTTCCATGATGCGGAGCTGACGCTTCCAGCCTATGCAACACTTGACTTCGGTAATACCGGATTCCGTTTTGTCCGCCTTGATGTACTTGATGGGACTTGCGGATTGCTCAATGTGATTGCAATCGCTGAAATGCGCGAACTTGAAAAGTCCGGTACATTTGTCTCATCCGATGAGCGTCTCAATTTGATTTATGATACTGCTGTGCACACAGTACACCTCAATATCCAGGATTTCATCTACGACGGAATAAAACGCGACCGCCTTATTTGGGGAGGGGATATGCACCCCGAAGTCGCCGCTGTACTCAATACGTTCGGAGCCATTGATGAGATAGATAAATCCCTCGAACAACTCTGCTTTCATACCGCAGCAGGCAAGTATATAAACAACCTGTCGAGCTATCCGTTGTGGGTGCTGCTCTGCATCCACGATCTCTGGTTTTATTCCGGAAAGCAGGAAGTTCTGGAAAAGTACGCTCCATTCATCTTGCGTGAGTCAGAGCGTTTTGTTTCGGTCATCAACCCGGACGGCACGTTTGATATGCCGGGAGAGCACCTCTTTCTTGACTGGCCGAGCGATCATGATAAAGCAAGAGTGCTTGCCGGACTGCAGGGACTGCTCGCTCTTGCGCTTTCCGCAGCAGGAAGGATGAAAAAAGCTCTCGGCAGAGAGGATGGCTGCAAGGAGTTCAAGGCAGTTGACAATTTGAAAAAACACGTTCTTGAATCAGCTCCGCACAAAACGGCATCTGCTCTTCAGCATCTCGCAGGCATTGCCGACCGCAGTGAGGTTTTAGAACATGCCCCCTTCAATGATGTCAGCACTTTTCTCGGATACTATCTGCTGCTTGCCAAAGAGAACCGGGCAGCGCTGGAACTGGTCAAAACATATTGGGGAGGTATGCTCGATATGGGAGCGACCAGTTTCTGGGAGGATTTTGACCTGAAATGGTGCACCAACGCTACACGCATAGATGAGATGCCTGTTTCCGGCAGACCTGACATCCACGCCGACTTCGGAGACCATTGTTACAAAGGTCTCCGACACAGCCTCTGTCACGGCTGGGCAGCCGGACCTGCTGCGTGGTGCGCACAGAAAATACTCGGAGTATCACCTGCTGAGCCCGGGTTCAAAAAAGTGAAATTCACTCCGGACCTTTGCGGACTTGAATGGGCAAAGGGCACGGTTCCGACTCCGTATGGAGTAATAACTGTGTCGCTCGAAAAGGGAAAAGCTCCCAATATCATCCTTCCGTCCGGAACAGAACTTTCGGACTGAGTATCTGTTCAGCGGTTCTGCATGGATAGAATACGCACTTTTGCTCCCGGCTGCATGCGCATTATCTGATTTTTTGCCATGCTTTCGGTAAGAGCATTGGTGAGCGTTATCGAGCCGCTTGACCAGGTTTTTCCATTGTTTCTGGAAGTCTGAAAACGGACAAAAGTTTTCACCGTTTCACCCGTGTTGACCGATAATATCCTGATCTGACTGTTGGGAAAACGGCGTGATATCTCGTTTTTCATCATGGATACGGTGGTGCTTCCCCGGAGGGTGACAGTTGCACTTGACCACGATTTGCTGTTGCGCGGCTTGTGCTGAAACTGCACATTTACACTCTTGTTGTCCGGAAAAAGTCTGCGGCGGGTATTTTCAGCTGAAACTGTGCCGATCAATAAAAAAACTGAGACAAGCAGAATAAACTTTTTCATATAATTGTTTCCTTTGGTGTTTTAAGGCCTAAGATTTTCTGTATTCGGACGGAGCAGCTCCGTTGTCCTGTTTGAACTCTTTGGAAAAATGAAATTGTGAAGAATACCCGAGCTTGTCCGCGATCTCTTTTATCGAGAGAGTTGTCGTTGCCAGCAGACGGCGGGCATATTCGTTTCTGGCGTTGCGTCTGAATTCGCTCGGAGTCAATCCCAGATGTTTTTTGAACATACGGGTTATTGTTTTTGAATTTATTCCGAATTCAGAAGCTGTGCGTTCCAGATCGATCCTGCTGTTGAATTCATTGGAAAAACGCGATTTGAGAATGTTGAGCAGCTGCGGTTTTGGTTCGTATTGTCTTATATTTGCGGCAAGATAATTGAGCAGCGCAAAGGTGGTTCCTGCGGCTTCAGCCATGTTCTGCGGAGTTTTTTCTCCGAGCAGATCATATATAGTCTTCAAACTGTTGTTCAGAAAATCGAGCGAAGACAGTCTTATCGGCTGCATAGAGGTGAGATTGAGAGTTTCGAGTATCTCATCGACATTGACTCCGAGGAGATAGAGCACGTGTTTCTTATATACTGTGTCGTCGATGGTTTCAAAGCGGAATTTCATTCTGCGCGGAATTATCAATACATTATTCCCCTCCAGCGTGATGCTCCTTCCGTCGAGCCGGTAACGCAGTTTTCCCTCCGGAACGCTGATGACGAATGCGAAGCGGCTCTTTTCATTCTCGCACCACCACTTTCCGTAGTGGCGGCAGAACTCCACCGCGTGCGGATAGAGCGGAAGCGGTTCGATGACAGATTTTCCCCAGGCGCGTTCTATCAACTCTGCCCGGTAGTGGGCTGAAGGCTCGCGTAACGGGTGGTTAATCTGCGGTTTATCGAGAGGGATTTTCAGTTCTTTAGGCATGAGAAATATTATATATGTTGTGTCCTTTAACTATATAAATATAGCGGTTAAAAATTTGATTTCAAGTACTCTCTCAACTATTTTAAGATAAAAGCCCGAAATATCAAACAAAACAAGAGGCCAAAGTATGAAAAAAAGAGAATTCACCCTTATCGAGCTGTTGGTTGTGATTGCCATCATTGCGATCCTTGCGGCGATTCTGATGCCTGCTCTGTCGAGTGCGCGCGAGCGCGGAAAAAGCGCAAGGTGCATATCCAACCAGAAGAGCATCCACGCATTATTTGCTCTTTATACGGACATGAACGAAGTATTTCCTGATACCGCGGGGCTCTATCCGCCGGTGTCATGGGCATATCTTATCAGCGGAGGCAAAGAGAAGATCGTTGCCTCAGGTTACTGGAGTTGCCCCAATGCCGGAATGCAGCTCAATATCAAAGATTCAACTGAGCTGATGAAAACCTTGCGCCGTAATTACACCACAGTTCAGGCACTCGGAGTCGATATCCAGAAGCCGGAAAAAATCAAACGTCCGGCAATTACACCTGTTGTTATTGATTCAGGCAAAAATCAGTCTGCCTGGTCGCTTTCAGGCTGGGACTCCATGACCAGTACCAATGAGTTCATCCGTTATGAACACAACGGCAAGTGCAACGTCGTCTGGCTTGACGGTCACGCTGAACCTGAAATTCCGGAAAGGAAAATCTTGTTCAACCGCAGTTTACAGCCTAAAAATCTCAAAATCAACCACCGCGAATACTGAGTCTTTGACAAGAAGGTTATCATCATGAAGAAGTTTTTTGTTTTTACCGCCCTTCTTGTGCTGTTTTCAAGTGCATTTGCCGCAGATATCAAAGGGCACCTGCTTCCGACTCCCAAAGAGTTGAAAGCAGGTGAAATGGTGGCTTTTGAGGGCAGCAAATATACTTTCGTTGACAACTTCGGTCTTTCTGCGCGGCGCAAAGCGCGTTTTGCGGAAACTTTGAAAAAGAAGCTCGGATGGCAGGAGTCCTCCGATGGAAAAATCAAAATCATCCTCAATAAGTTGAACTCAAATCCGGTCGCAAACGACGAGTATTACACCTTTTCCACCTCAGCTGATACCATAACGATTTCGGCGGCGAAAGAGCCGGGTATCATGCGCGGCCTCGGACGTTTTGCCGGATTGATAGAGTCTCCGCTTTTCAACACAAGATTTGACGGAAACTTTGAGACATACCGTTTGGATATCGCCGATTACCCCGACTTTGAACGCCGTCCGGTGCTGCTTGGAGCCGCTTCACTCTTCAAAAACAGTAAAAAAGCCGATGTTCTTACTTTTATAAACGACTTCATTGAGAAGGCGTCCGCCATGCAGTTCAACTGTATAGCCTACGAGCTGGGCGGAAGACTTCAAATGGCAAAGTATCCTGATATCAATCAGCCCGGTCCCTCTTTTTCAGCAGCAGAGATATCTGAAATCATGGATCACATCGAAGACCGCGGAATGACGGTCATCCCCATGATAAACTGTATCGGTCACTTCGGGCGCGCTCCCAATATCTGCCCTTACAAGACTCTCGACGGAAAGCGGACATTCATGAACATCGCCGATCCCAAGTGCATGCCCATGCTGCTGGATTATATCGATGAGGTTATAAAAGTTTTCCGCAATCCCAAATATTTCAGCATCGGAACCGATGAGTTTCACCGCGAAGTAGCCACTCTGGAAAAACTTTTCGGCAAACCCTTCCACGAGTTTTATCCTGAATTCGTCAATAAAGTCAATGCTCACATGAAGAGCCGCAATGTCGCCATGCTCATCTGCCACGATATGCTTATGCCCATGGGCTCACATCCCTATCCTGAAGAGGTCGGCAGCGGTCCATCCAAACAGGGAAAGAAGGCTTTGGCAAAAATCGACAAAGATATCCATGTGATGTACTGGAACTATTTCCACAGCTATCACTACTATTTTATCAAAGACCTTCAGGATGCCGGAGTCAAAAACATCTGGATGCTTCCCCACTCCGGTTCCGCCGCAGTTCAGGCGTTGCTGAAACGCAGCCTTCCGCTCGGAAAAAACATCATGGCGACAAGCTGGTTCCTGGTGCTTCAGTCTAACTGCTATCCCCACGCAGCCGAGTATTCCTGGAACATTTACAAAGACTTCAAAAAGAGTGAGTTTGATTTCAATGATATGAATGATGCACTCTTCTTTTCGCGCGACACCAAAATTCCTGCAACCGATTATAAGACCATCAAGCTCTCGGGAGCTTATGCGTTCAAGCCGGAGTACGCCGCGAAATTCAATAAACGGTTTCCTGAAAAAGCCGTTACCGCGTCAGGAGTTTCTTTCAACTTCTCGACTGCCAAAACCCTTGCTGCTCCGGGAGTCGTACTTGAGAAAGAGTTGACCATCGATGAGGCAAAGCAGCTTTTCGACAGCAAGAAAGCGGTCTATATGGGCTCCGAAAACGCGGTCGCGGTACAGAAACTCTCAAAATTCAAAGTAAACGCTGAGCGTAAACATCAGGATATCGTGGTCTATACTTCCAAACACGGCAAGAGCACCGGAACCAACCGCCGCGGACTTGAAGTCGCGGTCGGCGCCGACGGCAAAGTCGTTGAACTGTCAGGAAACTGTTTCCAGAGAACGGGAGATGAACACGGCAATATGGCGATTCCCGAAGGAGGCTATGTCGTGAGCTACGGCAACAGTCAGCCCTACCTCAGCCATCCGGGATATTCTCTCTTCTTCAAACTGTCAAAGGGAGAAAAATTCCGTTTTACTGCCGACAACGATACGAAACATAAGAGCGGTATGGTCTCCGGAGGCCTCTACTCCAAATACCGCAAAGTTGCGATCGCCGTGACCTGCACTGAGCCTGTCCGTCCGGGAGGTCTCGGATTTATAGAGATAAAAATGCAGAAAGGCAAGTCGAAGTTTGCCCGCATAAATTCATATTACTTCACGACCGGTCTCTGCATTTTCCTTGACGGAAAAGATGTGAAACGCTACAATCCATTCCCGATGGTGCGGCATGGTCTTAATCCTGTCATCGTTCTGGAATATACCATTCCTGAAGGAGCAGATGCCAAAGCTATCTATATTTCAACTACCCGCCAGGGAGCGCTCTCAGGGTTGAGTGTGCTCGGCGTAACACAATATTAAGGGAGCAATTTTTTATGAAAGAACTGATTTCTTGGAAACTTACAGCATTATCAGGCAAGACCTACACTCCTGCTGATTTTCCTGTATGCGAAAAAAATGCAGACACCTGTGTCTGGAAACGTGACGACGGTTTTTCCGTTACGGTCAAAACCTGCGCGTCGGAGCCGGTCGTCTGGGATAAACTGGCTGTGGCAAATGAGCCCGAACAGATACTCGATGTGCGTTATCCCGTGATCGAGCTGCCATTCGGTGAAAAATACGATATCCTCTACGGTTACGATCTCGGAATCATCACCAAAAACAACAAAATAGAGTGCGGCGTTGTCAAAAATGTCCGCCTGCTTGGAGTTCCGGTCTTTGCCCTGCTGAGCGACGATGGAGGCTACTATTTTGACTGCCGCCGTCTCGAAGTGCGCGGAAACGGAGCTGATTATTTTGTTTCAGAGGACAAAAAGAGCATAAAAATCGAGATCATCCACGCCTATTCCAAGACTATTCGCGCCTATGACGCGGCTTACGGAGAATTTTCCGGCAAGTGGTTCGATGCGGCTGAAATATACCGCAACTGGCGCAAGGAGCATCAGCTTTTCAGCAATATCGAAGCGCATCCGGTGCTGAAAGATATCGATCTCTGGATATGGAACCGCGGTCCGATTGCCGAAGTGGTTCCTCCGGTACTTGAGCTGAAAAAGCGTCTTCCCGACTGCAAACTTGCGCTCAACTGGTATTGGTGGCACAATATTCCTTACGATACGGAGTATCCC
Source organism: Lentisphaerota bacterium (assembly GCA_015061775.1). Lineage (GTDB taxonomy): Bacteria > Verrucomicrobiota > Lentisphaeria > Victivallales > Victivallaceae > UBA1784. The sequence continues at coordinate 6,984 of SUVY01000067.1, forward strand.
GATTTCTGGCCTCCGCGCGAGGGCGAGGATAAGTTCCGTGAAGCGGTGAAACTGCTCAACGACAACGGTATTTACGTGCAGGTTTACATCAATGGCGTCTGCTGGGACGTGGATGGAAAATCCTGGGATGAGGGCGGCCTTGAGTCATGTATGATCAACAAGGACGGCGAAGTTGTTTCAACCATGTTCAATCAATATACCCGCCACCGCCTCGGCTATATGTGCGGAGAGGGCAAGATATTCCGCCGCCGTATGGTCGAGCTGGTCAAGACCCTGCAGAGCTGCGGACTCAACGGTCAGTATATGGATATGGTCAGCCACATGGGAGTCCACCATTGCTACAATCCGCGACACAAACACGCTCCGGGAGACGTGCAGATAATGCTTGACGGCTACCGCGCGATGATCGATGAGATACATTCAGAGATACCGGGATTTCCGATAACATCAGAGTCCTGCGGAGAGTGTTTCCTCGACTCCCTTGCCGGAGTTACGGTCTGCAACTCGATATCGAGCGAACACATGAGAAAGGATTTCTGGGAAGTGGTTCCGCTCTTTCCTGCGGTATATCACGGACAGACGGTCATGTTCGGCAACTACGCTTCGATGACCGGAGTTACCCCGTGGGATATCATGTGGCCTCCGGAGGATCGCTGGCAGGAGGAGAGCGCGTGGCATGAGATCTATCCCGATCAGTATTACATTGAGAGCTCACGCAATATCATTTTCGGAATCCAGCCCACCGTCTGTGACTTCTATCCGGAAGTTGCGGCAAAGGATGAATACGCTCCGGCGCGCTCCTTCCTGCAAAAGAGTGTGGAGTTCTATCACCGGCATAAAGAGTTCCTCTTTTACGGTTATATGCTCTCCCCGGAGGGCTTTGAGTGTGACGAGGTATCCGTCGATTTCTTCGGCAGGATGATCTTCACCAAGCGCGAATTGGCGCGCACCATCACCAAAAAACTGCCTGCGGTGCTACACAGCGTCTGGCAGAACAAAGAGGGAAAGACGGCTCTCTTCCTCGCCAACTATACGTCCGCCGAGAGAGTGTGGAGCTTCAACGGCAAGTCAGGAAAAATCGCTCCGCGTTCCTTCGAGATGGTCGAACTCTGAGCTTTTCAGCAAAGCTTTGTTCCCGATATGGGGAGATGATGCGGGGAAAGCGGGAAAACTTCTTTTCGCGAGAAAAGAAGTTTTCCCGCTCTCCCCGCGCCCCTCTCACCCTTTCAAGAAAAGCGAAAAAACTTTTTTATTTGCTTTTACCTACCTTTGTCGGGAACAAAGCTTTCAGCAAAAAAACAACGGAGAGTGTGACAGTGATTGTCCGCTCTCCGTTTTTCTGTTGTCTCAAAAAAGATTTGGAATATATTATCCGTATTCCGGACCGGCTGCCGCGAATACCGCAGGATTTTCTTCATCCATAGCTGTTCCGTGCCACATCCGCAGGAAATCGCGTTTGAATTCAGCTCCTGATGATTTCAGGCGGTCAGAAAATTTGCTTTGGTATCCCATGATGTCCATGGTGACGATTTTTCCGTTGGCACATTCGCGCGCCATATTGACTGCGTCGAGGGCAAATTCGATCCTCCGGGCGTACAATGGACCGATATGAACACTTTTCAAACCGTATCTGCCGAGAAAATAGGCAGCTGCAATTCCGTTGATTTTACCCACTTTGCAGAGCTCAGGAGCGTTGGAAAAAAGGGTCATGATCAAGGGATCATTGGTCTCTTTGGCGATAGATGCCGCCTCAGCTTCACTCATGTCATACCAGTCAAGCAGTGATGGTTTGTCATATTTTCCGCTCAGTTCGATGCGGCTTACGGTGTAACCGTCTTTGAATCCGAGTCTGCGGTAAACGGGAGCTCCCATCGCAGAGGCGTCGAGACCGCGGCATTGGTAATCTGAGGTCTCATCGATGATAGCCTGCATAAGTTTTGTCGCAATGGAGCAGCCTCGCCATTCCGGCTTGGTTATGACAAGACCTATCCATACGGTATTGTCGTCTCTGGGGATCCATGCGGCGGTGCCTACTATCCGGTTGAGATGTACCATACTCCAGACGCCGCCGAGAGAGATGAAGTTTTCCCAGTCAGTTGGAAGCTGGTTCCAGTTGACGCTCTCAGAGAGTGTCTGAAGTTCAGGAACATCTTCCAATGTGCATTTTTTGAGGGAGAGAATACCTTTTCCGCTGTGACAGTGCGTTTTTTTGAACTGCTCGAGAGCTTCGGCAGGAAGAAAAATCAAGTCGCTTCCGGATATTTTACCATCTTCCGTGGCGCAGTTACAGTCAGTCATCAGATAGCTCCATTGAGTTCAAGAGGTTTAAAATTTGAAGAAATTGGTGAAGTTTTCCGCTTCCGCGCCGATACGGAAAATCGCAGTCTCGCGTTTGTCCGGCTTTACAGCCACCATGTCGATAAGGCAGGTTGTTTCAGAGTTGAAACTGTCTGTGCGGTCGAGAGCAGGACAGTATTCATGAGCTTTAAGCGCGTGAGGAGGAGCTTCACTTGGCCCTATTCCGCCGTATCCCTGACATGAGTAATAGGTGACCTTGTCCAGGTTTTCAAGCAAATTGAAGTGACTGTCTCCGGAAAAAACTCCGGCGAGTTTGCCTCCATTTTTGACGAAACTGCTGAATATATTTCTGAGCCGGACGTACTTCGGCTGTTCCGGAGCTCCCATACCTTTCTGCCAGCGCCCCAGCGGGTGCATGCAAATATGCTGCATGACAACGGCGCACCAGTTGGCTGGAAGATTGTTGAGATTTTCTTCAACAAATGCCAACTGGGACTCAGAGTGGTAATCCGCTGTCTCATTGCAGAAGAGGAAGAATACTCTGGTGCGTTTTTCAGAAATATCATAGTAACCGTAAGTGCCGTACTCCTGAAAGTTTATTGGATATCCTTTGTTTATCTGTTTGGAAATGCTTCCCCAGAATTCCGGGGTGATACCGCATTTTATATCGTGGTTGCCGATAGCAAAGAGTGCGGGTTTGCTTGTGCATTGGTTGTGGTACGAATAGAGGCGGTCGATCAGGAGCTGTACCTTATCATCATCTTTTACCGGAACGTCTATTCCGTTGTCACCGAGATTGGCGGTGAAATCAGCGTTGAATTTTTTTGCCGCCCGGTTCATGATAAGGATATGCGAAAGCGTTTCGCGTTTCTGGCTGTTCAGACAGTCAACCGTATCAAGGGCTGAGTGCAGGTCGGTTATTATCGGAAAAACGACACATATATCAGAGCCCTTCCATTGCAAAAATCTCTGATATGCGGAATCTATGTACGGTTGAAAAATATCCATGATCCGGTTCCTGATGTTTTATTGGAAACTTCGATATTACTGTACACCGCGGTATAACAAAAAGCAAGTGGAAGCTTGATTTTTTCAACAAAAAACATATCTTGAACAAAAGAGCAATACCGCCTTTGGATAAGCGGTATATTTCCGGGGAAATGCCGACAGTAAGAGGCGGCATTTCCCCTCTTTTTCAACCAGACGGGGAGGAAGAAACAGGAGTAATTGCAATGAGTAAAAATTCCGGCGGAAAATTTTTGAAAACGCTGCTCTGTGCGGCGGTATTTTCCGGAGCCGCATCACAGCTGACCGCCGCAGATCCATCTGCCGATCCATCGCGCCGCACGATAAGGTTCGTGCAGGATGATGCACAGGACTATATGGTGTCCAAGATATACCGTTTGAAGTATGTGCAGTCGAACGATATTACTCCGTTCCTGATGGGAATAGTCATGCGCTACAACATGAATTCCAGCGTTGGCCCTATCGAGTACGGAGCGAACAATAATCAGTTGATAACGGTGACCTGCCCGGTCAAAATGATGCCTTATGTCGATGATTTTATTTCCAAAGTTGACCGTGACATCAAGATCGACGGAAAGACTCCGTCTGACGTGATCAAGGGAACCGGAATCACCCGTGCAGTTTATCAGCCGAAATTCCGTTCCGGGCAGAATCTGCTCAATGTTTTGGTCAACACCGTTATCGGAGAGGGCCCCTTCAGTTCAGTTTATGCGTGGGATGCCAACAGCAATCAGATATACTGGAAAGATAATACCAGCAATACCTCCTACGTATATGAGTTTCTCTCGTTCCTCGACCGCCCGAGTCCGCAGATCACCATAACCGCCACCTTGTATGAGGTGAGAGAAAGCACATTGCGAGATATAGGAATCGACTATGCCGCCTGGAAGAACGGTCCCGGTCTCAATCTTTTTGATGTCGGTTTTGACGCATTCAGTATTTCCAGCGCGGGAACTGCGGCGATACAGGCTGCCTCAGGACCGGTCGGAGGATTTCTTTTCGCTCCCCAGTTTGACGCAAGCTTCATCCGTATTCTCGGACAATCCGGCAAAGCTGAAGTGAAAAGCACCGCGAGCATCACCGCGGTAAACTCCGAAACAAACAGCTATGAGATATTTTTTGATCCCGAGTTTCAAAATATCATAAAGAGCGACAATGACCAGACTTCAGTTGCGGTTTCCGGAATAGAAGCCGGATATTATCAGGCTTATCTCGCCGTAAATCAGCCGGTGGTCAATCTGCATTACGGAGTTCCCCAGAGCCCCTATCCTGTGAGCGAAGCGTTTACGCTCAACGCCTACACTCCGGGAGCTTACAATACTATTCCCGGAACCGTCTGTTTCGGATATGATGTGCAGACTGCAAGTGTAGTCGAGCGCAACAACTCCGGAACCGAACTGATCGAGACCGGAAAAATATCCAGCAGCATCCAGCTCGATCTCGGGTGTGAGACCGTCATTGCCCAATGGGATAAGTATCAGGAGGTCGAAGAGACCATCGGAGTGCCTTTCCTGATGGATATTCCTGTTCTCGGATATATCTTTTCCACCAGGACAGCGGTGAAAGAAAAGAGCCGTGTCTATCTCACCGTCAAGGCGCACGTTCTTGATACCGCTCGACCGGTGAACGTCGCAACCGGAATACTCAAAAAGATATCTCCCCGCAAACATCACAGTTACCATCATAACCATCACAAGGCAGATTGAAAATGAAAAGATTTTTTGTATCAGCTGCGGTATTTGCAGCGTTCTATGCGGTCCATGCGGCGGATGTTCCCGGAGTTCCCCGCGATTCAAATTTCGGAAATACCTCAGGGTATGACTCAACAAGGGTCAATGCGTGGATGAATATCAATGTTTCAGGAGACACTAAAGAGCTGCATTTTATCCGCGATAACAACGATCCGCGGGTGGTGACCAAGACTTATATACTCAAAAATGTCGATCCTTATGAGTTCCGGGATTATCTGCGTCAGATGGTGCAGTCAAAGCGGGTGGGCAATGCCTCGATGCAGCAGCAGTATCCATCCAATACGACTGCGCGCCCTTATGTGGCGACGACATCGTCTCCGCAGCTCAATCCGGCGACGGCGCAGCCGGGATATGATCCGGCAGCCCAGCTCGGAAGCAATACCGCAGTCGAGTGTATCAAATACGCCGATGGAACCGGACTGCTTATCGTAAGTGCGGAAGAATACCGCTTCAAAGATAACGAAAACGGTATAGGTATCGACACTCTTGTAGCCATGCTCGATGACCCCGCGCTCGGAGCTCTCAATTACGGATATCAGATGTTCATTTACCTGCCGAAGTTCGTTCCGGCGCGCAACCTTATGCCGCTTCTGGAAAATGTCGGAATGAATACATCTGATGTGACCGAAGTCTGGCAGGGACAGGATCTTGTCGCCATTGATCCTGATTTGAATCTGCTGGCATTCGATGTGGCAAATTACTCCTGCGGCAATATCGCTGCGATGCTGGAAAAGTACGATGTTCCGATCCCGCAGGTCAAGCTCGAGATCAGCGTCTATGAGTTGACCAGCGAAAATGATGACAAAATGGGTATCGACTTCCAGAATTGGAAAAATAATGAAGGAACCAACTTCTTTTCAGCCGGCGGCCGTTACCGCAACAACTGGGAGGCAGCCTATTCCGGAGCCGTCATGCCCCATCAGACTTTCGGAAGCGAGCGCACAAGTTTCTATAACTTCAATCCCCGTTGGAATACCCGCTATCTGGATTTTCTTGCCGCCCGGGGCAAGGCTAAGGTCATCCATACCGGAACCCTTGTCATCCGCAACAATCAGACCGCAACTCTCGAGCGTACAACGCGGCTGTTTTATGCCGATAAAACTGTTCCGGCAAACAATGCTTCAGACACTCCTGACCTCGGAATAAAGGCATACCGTCTGCTTTCCGACCTTGTAGCGAAACTCGTTACCAGCGATATTGCAGTTGCGAAAGCAAATCAGGAAAATGTTCAGGTGGCGAGTACCTCTTTCGGATTTGAAATGAACGTTGCCAATGCTTCGGTAAATCTGCTGGAAACCCGGTTCGATGTGTCACTTTCAAACACAAGTCTGCTCGGATTTCAGTCGGATGGAACTCCGCGTATATCTGGGAAAAACGTGGTGAAACAGACGGTGAGTCTTCCGCACGCCGAAGGAAGTTTCATTATCGGAAGTCTCTCAAAAGAAGAGAATACCGTGAGCAAGACAGGAATTCCCTATTTGAAAGAGATCCCTTATCTCGGATATCTCTTTTCGACCCAATCCACCAGCCGCAAACACAGCCGCCTTGTTGTGGCTGGCAGGTGCAGTTTTTCGGCTGTTCCGGATAAACCCGGTCTCAACGGTTCATCTAAGCGCCAGACCAGGTAACACAGATGTCTTGAACAGAAAAACTCCCGGCACGATACGCAGCCGGGAGTTTTTTTTGTTTGGCTTTGTTCCCTATAATACCAAATAATTGTATAAGAACTCCGCTTTTCTTGAAGTGGGATGGGGGCGCGGGGGAAGGGCGAAACTTCTTTTCTCGTGAAAAGAAGTTTCGCCCTTCCCCCGCATCATCTA
>SUVY01000068.1 GCA_015061775.1 Lentisphaerota bacterium
AGGTTTGTCCCGACCCGCGAGCCAAGGTGGGGCGTCTGCTGACCGCCCGCGTGCCGCATCGAGAGGTTTGTCCCGACCCGCGTGCCAAGGTGGGGCGTCTGCTGACCGCCCGCGTGCAACATACCCGGGGCGACCGCAAACAAACGCGTGCAACATACCCGGGGCGACCAACGCGCTTGTCGCGGCGTAGAGTTGCAAAGTAACCGAAGACGGACGACACTCTGAACAGGTAACCAACGGTGATTAGCGCGCGTGTCTGCCAAGCTGCGCTTGTTCGGCGCGAGAAAGACCACCCGCCTTCACTAGGAATACTAAGAATACTAAGAATACTAAGAATACTAGGAATACTATGGTTTTTCGGGGTGGTGTAGTATGTCGCACGCTGTTGGTTGCGCCGGAACTTTGTGTTTTGGTATGTGGCACGCTGTTGCTTTCACCTGAACCGGTACGGTAAAGAATGCCGCGAATAATAAGCTTTCTTTCAAACGACTGTTTTAGAGAATAGTATTCATAGTATTCCTAGTATTCCTAGAACACACCGCGTTTATTCAACAGCACAAACACTCCGCGTGCCGCATCGAGAGGTTTGTCCCGACCCGCGTGCAAAGGTGGGGTATCTGCTGACCGCCCGCGTGCAACATACCCCAACCGCCAAGCCGCGCCGCAAACAACCGCGTGCAACATACCCCGGGGGCAACCAACGGGAGCCCCCAAAGTTCCCCGCTTTTTTTGAAAGTGGGAGAGGGGTTCGGGGAGAGGGCGAAAACTTTTTTTCTCGTGAAAAAAAGTTTTCGCCCTTTCCCCGCATCATCTCCTCATTTCGGGACGGCGCGATGCTGGAAGCTGGGCGAGGATCACCGCGGCGAGGATGACGGCGCAGCCTGAGAGCTCGCGGATGGAGAGTTTTTCTCCGAGAAAAAAGAAGCCTCCCATCACAGAAAAAACTGACTCCATACTCATCAGGATGGAGGCGGTGGTTCCTGCGATATATTTCTGGCTGATGATTTGCAGAGTGAAGGCGATGCCGCTCGAACAGACTCCGCAGTAGAGCAGAGCTCCCAGTATGCTCCGGAAAAGCTCAGGAGTTATGCTGTCGCGTTTGACCGCTGCCAGTATGAGCGAAATCACTCCCGCAACGAAAAACTGTATCGCCGACATCTTGACTCCGTCGGTCAGGGGAGAAAAGTGACCGATGACCAGGATGTGTCCTGCAAAGAGCATCGCGCAGGCGAGCAGCCAGAGGTCTCCCCTGCCCAGCGCAGCTCCCGCAGGAGAGCAGAGCAAATATGATCCGAGAAGCGCAAGCGCGACCGCCGCCCAATGGAGAACTCCGCAGCTTTTGCGCCAAAAAATGACTCCGGCAAGCGGAACGAATATGATGTAGAGCGAGGTGATGAACCCTGCCTTGCCCGCCGTAGAGTAGATAAGTCCGTACTGCTGGGTTATCGAAGCGAATGCGAGGACTCCTCCGCAGGCGGCTCCTCCGGCGAGCAGGACGCGGCGCTCCTTGCGATCTTGGGGGATCACAGGTTTTCCGCTCACGCGCGACATCACCAGTATAAGCGGAAGCAGCACCGCACAGCCGATGAAACACCTGAGCGCGTTGAATACCTCGGGAGTGACGAACTTCATGCCCGTCTTCTGTGCCGCAAATGCCGTTCCCCAGATCAGGGACGCACCCAGCAGCGCGGCGGAGCCGATAAGGGTGTTCTTCTTCATTTCACGTCAAAAAACTTGAGCTCTCCGGACGGAGCAGACTTGATCACCCTGCCGGTTTTATCGGTCTCAAAGCTGTCAAACGGTTTGCCGTCTTCAAAGAAGGAGTTGACTTTGATGCCTTTATCTGTAAACTCCACGGTGTGGCATGAGTGCGGCTTTACTCCTCCGGGACCGTCGATTATCACGGTGGCAAATGGGTATTTTCCGCTCAGGAAATCCTTCTCGTTTGCCTTGTAAGTTGAAAATCCGAAGTACCCTGCCCTGCCCGGAACCGTCCTGCGGTATTTATGGATGTGTCCCGACAGCCAGAGCTGGATATCTCCGTCCCGGATGATACCGCTTGTGATCTTGCGGATATATTTTTCGAGGCTGCCTTCGGCTCCGTAATATGCTCCGTGGGAGAGCACTACGCGGTATTTCGCACTCTTCCAAGCCTCGCTCTTCACCTCGCGCGCCAGCTCTTTTCTCTGCGCGGCAAGCAGCTCGTCGGGCAGATCGTATGCCGAATAGTGGCGGGTGAACGCTCTGGAACGGTTTGCTCCGTTGCCGCTGTCGAGGATGACGAAGGCGACCTGATTGTAGTAGTAAACTCCGAAACAATTTCCGTTTTTGAGGTCGAAAAAGCGGGTGAATTTCAAGGTCTCGTTTCCGCGGTACTCGTGGTTTCCGCGCAGCATGATGAGCTTCTTGGAGTGACCGCTCTTTTCGAGCACCGATTTCAGGGCAACGTCAAAGACGGCATACTCAAAGTCATGGAAGGCTCCTGAGCTGTCTCCGAGCGAAACGAAGAAGTCGGAGTCAGCAAAGTGCGCGAGCGATGTGTAGCGGTCAAGTATTCCGCGCTGGACGTCGGGAAGAAACTGCAGGTCTCCCGTGAAAAACATCTTGAAGGGCTTGAATTTGCGGCTTCCTGTGCTGAAAGTGTACTCTTTTTTGCCGATATATTTCAACTCGTTCTGCGGACGCTCGAGATACACCGCGCGGCAGATGTATTTTGTGTCGGAGTCCAGTCCGTCGAGCTGTATGCGGTGGAGCGTCTTTGATGCGTCTATCTGATAACCCGTGTGGCTCCAGAAGAGGCGGCGGAACTTGCCGTCCGTTGAACGCACCTCGACTCCGCAGGGAGCGGGCTCGGTCGTGGTGAAGGTGATCTTCGCACTCCAACTTGTCACGTTGTCGAAGCAGGGTCCGTATTTAAGCGCGGGAACGGGGTAGATGACTTTGGTGTAGGGAACGTGTCCTGCGGCAACCGTCCAGGTGGCGGCTCCGCTTGAGAGCCAGAAGACTGCGGTGTGCTCTCCGGAAGAGAGCTTCACGTCGATGACGTGGTCGTCAGCGCGGGCGGGAGCGCGTCCGTTGCCTCCGAGTTCTTGGGTGTCGAAGACCTTTTTACCGTCGATGAAGACGGCGATGTGCCAGTCGGCTCCGACTCCGAGCTGGATGCGTCCCGGAGCGTCGAGAACGAGCTTGTTCACCGCCACGGCGATCCTTCTGGGAGCGCATTGGGTATATCCGAACAGCGCGTTGAGATCCCAGACGGCAGTCGATGCCGGAACGGTTTTTGCGGCAAGGTTCTTCACCGGTTTTCCGAAAACAGCCTGCGCCGCGTCCTCTTTGGTCAGGGATTTGTCGTGGTAAACTTTGAAGTCACCTGCAAAACGCCAGGCGGTGTAGCCCGCAGGAAAATCTGCCGCTCCCAGCACCAGGGCAAAACAAAAGACACAAAAGAGTACAATAGACTTGAACATACTCCCCTCCTCCTCCCGGGAAAATGGTTGTTATTTGAAGAGCTCTCTCACAAAATTGGGTTGGACGAAACACGCCTTGTGCAGCTCGGAGTTGTAATAACGCAGTTTTTCCGCAAGCTCAGGCTCGACCTCGCGCGCCGGAGTGGTCACGTCGCAGTGATCGCTCGCCATACATGCTCCGATGACTCCCGTGGGATAGGTCGGAACGTGCAGCGTCGCGTAGGCGTTGTACTTGAACACCTTGCGGGTTATCCGGTTGAGGCGCGCCACGATGTCCGGAAGCAGAAATGCAGACTCTCCCTGACTTGTGATTATTCCGCCTTCGCGCAGAGCTCCCTTGAGTCCGGTGTAGAACTCTTCGTTGAAGAGCGGCTCTCCGGGGCCGCCGGGGTCGGTGGAGTCCACGATGATGATGTCGTAATACCCCTTGCGCTCATGGATGAATTTGCTTCCGTCCTCGACATAGACGTTCACGCGCTCATCCTGATATCCGCAGGCAGTCTCAGGAAGGTACTCTTTCGCCGCGGCTATCACGTCCGCGTCTATCTCGCAGATGTCGATGGTCTCAAGCTCAGGGTGTCTGCCGAGCTCGCGGAGAACTCCTCCGTCGCCTCCGCCGATCACGAGAGCCCTTCGCGGTACTCCGTTGCGGAACGCGTAAAACGGCAGGTTCGCCAGCATCTCATGGTAAACGAACTCATCGTAATTTGTCAACTGGATTATTCCGTCAAGCAGCAGCAGTTTGCCCAGCTTGCGGGTCTCGTAGATGTCTATCTGCTGATAACGGCTCTTATGGCTGAAGAGATGCTTCGTCGTCTCAATCGTATTGCCATATCCCCCGCCGACTTCTGAAATCCAAACGCTGTCTGACATGGATAAATCTCCTGATATTGCGTTAAAGTGCCTCGGTGTCCTCGACGTCGCAGCCGTTCCAGCAGTATGTGCAGACCTTCTCCGCCGGAAGTCCGATCGCCGAGATCAGCTTCTCGAGGCTCTGGAACCTCAATGTCGTAAGATTGAGTGCCTTGCGTATCTCATCGACCATCGCGTTATACTTCTCTGAACCGTGTTCGAGATAGGGTTTTATCATCTCTTCGGTGAGCTCAGTCGTTCCCTCGATCTTGGCGATCGCCCTGCGGGTGGCGAGGTCGAATTCGCTGCGGGAACGCGAAAAGTTGATGAACGGACAGCCGTAGATCAGCGGAGGACACGCTGAACGCATGTGCACCTCTTTGACTCCGTCGGCATAGAGGCGTTTCACCGTGTCTTTGAGCTGGGTTCCGCGCACGATCGAGTCGTCGCAGAAGAGCAGACGCTTGCCCTTGATGAGGTCGCAGATCGGAATAAGTTTCATACGCGCCACAAGATCCCTCAGCTTCTGATTCTGCGGCATGAAGCTGCGCGGCCAGGTCGGAGTGTATTTGACAAACGCTCTCTGGTAGGGCTTGCCAGCCGCGATGGAGTAGCCGATGGCGTGGGGAATTCCGGAGTCCGGAATTCCGCAGATGGAGTCGATCGCGCCGAGCATATCGCGGTCGGCTTCGGCGAGCAGAGTTCCGTTGCGGTAGCGGGCGACTTCGGTGGTGACTCCCTCGTAGATGCTCGAGGGGTAGCCGTAATAGACCCAGAAGAAGCTGCAGAGCTTCATGGTGTCGCCGGGAGCAACCAGCGTAGTGGCTCCGTCGGCAGTTATTTCAACCACCTCTCCCGGGCCGAGCTCGCGGTCGATGGTGTAGTCGAGGTTGGGGAACGCGGTGGTCTCCATTGTGACCGCCATATTGTCCTCTTTTTTGCCCAGGATGACCGGAGTCCTTCCGAAACGGTCGCGCGCCGCGTAGATTTTTCCGTCGGTCAGGATGAGCAGCGAGCAGGAGCCGGATATGATCTTCTGGGCGTAAACTATTCCCTCAGTAATGCTCTTTTTGGTGCATATAAGCATTGCCACGATCTCGGTCGGATTGACTTCTCCGTCTCCGTTTTCGGTCAGGTGGGTGTGGCCGAGATCAAAGGCTTTGTTGACGATCTTGTCTATATTGTTTATGCGTCCTACGGTGACGATGGCGAAATTGCCGAATTTGCTGGATATGAGCAGCGGCTGGGCCTCTCCGTCGCTGATCGAACCGATTCCGGCGACTCCGGAGAAGCGCGGAATATCGTTGTCGAACTTCGAGCGGAACTGGGCGTTGGTTATATCGTGGATCTTTCTGGTGAAGCTGCCGTCCCTGCCCTGAATGGCAAGGCCTCCGCGCTTGGTTCCCAGATGTGAATGATAATCTGTTCCGTAATAGAGATCGCAGACGCAATCTGTTTTGGAAACTGCCCCGAAAAATCCGCCCATAGTGTAAACCTCAATCGTATATGTTTAATTTCTGTGCATATAATGTAGCACAGGAGTATATCTCTTTCAAGCAGTCATCTGTCAAAAAACCCCTCACTTTGCGGAGCTTTTCTGCGGCTTCAGGTAACTGCGGAAAAAGCGTCCGGCAAGCGGAGCACAGAGCGAGCCTCCTGAGCTTCCCTCTTCGATGACCGCCGCGAGCGCGTAATTGCGTCCGTTGTAACGGGTGTAGGCTATGAACCAGGCGATTATTTTGAGGTTTCCGCGGCGTCCGATCTCTGCGGAACCGGTCTTGCCGTATATCTCAAGTCCTTCGACTCTTGCGCGCCTTCCTGAGCCTGTGGGAGAGTTCACCACGTCATACATTCCGCGCTTCACGGTCTCGAATGCCTGACTGGATGCCTTTATGCGGCTCAACACTTCCGGACGGCTCTGCCAGGTGACTACTCCGGTGCGGTCGATGACCTTCTGCACCAGACGGGGCTTGTAAACCGTTCCTCCGTTGGCGAGCGCGGCGCAATAGACCGCAGCCTGCAGCGGAGAGACTGATATTATTCCCTGCCCTATCGAGAGCAGAGCCGTATCGTATTTCGTCCAGCCGTAGCGGTAGCGGCGGCGTTTTTCAGCAAAACTTGGAGCGACTCCGCGGGCGTCGGGTATCTCAACTCCGGTGCGTCTGCCGACTCCGAAAGAGTTCATCACCTCAAACAGCAGCTCCGCCGGATGCTTCACCGCCTGCTCGATCATATAGTCGTTGCAAGACCAGTTGATGGCGTTGGAGCTGTTGACTTCTCCATGCCCTCCTCTCCGGTGGGCGGCACAGCGGACTTTGGCGTCTCCGATACGGCTCGCTCCGTCGCAGTTGACGATCTCATCCGGAGATACTCCCGCCGTCAACAGCGCAAGCATCACCGCAGGCTTCATGATCGAACCCGGTGTATAGGACGCCGAAAACGCCCGGTGAAACAACGGATTGTCCGGGGAGTTGCGCAGTACCCTGTAATAATCCGCCGGAACCGACGGAGCAAAACGCGCAAGATCATATCCCGGAGCTGATGCCGCTGCCAGTACCTCTCCGTTATCCGCATCGAGCAGCACCATCGCTCCACGGTGACCGGTCAGCAATCTCTCAGCTTCGGTCTGTGCCCTGAAGTCGAGCGTCAGCACCACATCCGCTCCCGGTGACGGAGCTATCTCGTGGATTATGCGGTTATGGGCGTACCCCAGTTTATCGACCTGGATAAGCGAGTAGCCGGGATAGCCTCTCAATCCGGTTCCCGCCTTGTCCGGAAGCGTGTCGAATGCCTTTTCTATTCCCTCTCTGCCCACCGTGTCGGGAATATAGTAGAAAAACTCCTCGCGGTCGGGAGCTGTTTTGCGCTCCTCAAGTCCGGTGTAGCCCACCAGATGACACGCAGTCCTGCCCTGCGGATAGGTGCGCGTCTCGCGGGCCGTCACGTCGCTTCCGGGAGTCATGCGGGTAAACTCGTATGCCCGCGCCATCTCGACCTGCGAGAGGTTCTTCATCACCGTAAAGGGAATTCCGGGTCTCCTTATCAGGTGGCGCCGGATATCCGCCACGTTCACGGTGTTCTCCCTGCCCACCATCGCGGCGGCGCGGAGCGCGTTGTCGTACATCAATACTATACTGTCGCTGCGGCGGCGTTTTTTCATCTCTTCGGGATAGAAGACCAGATCGAACTCCTGTCTGTTGCCCGCCAGCACCACGTTGTCGCGGGTGATTATCCTGCCCCGGCGGTTGGGAATCCTTATCCTCCGCACAGACTGGCTGCTCACCTGCTCAAGATGGCTGGTTCCGGACAAGACCTGTATGCAGTAGAGCCGCCCCAGCAGCACCAGAAAGCCGACGGCAAAAAACACTCCCAGCACAGATATGCGGAATCTCGGGTCATTCAGCACTCCGGCGAGAGCAGAGTCCATCTTTTTCGTGCGGCGCGTCATCTCAGACTATCTCCCCGCCGGGCGGATGGCTATCTTTATCGAACGGACAAAGAGCCCCGGAAGCTCAAGCCGACGCGCTATGCGGTCATTGCTTATCACCAGCAGCGCAAGCACTCCGGGAGCAGTTGCCGCCGCCAGAACCGTGTCGCAGAAGTTTCCGGCAAGGTAGTACCATGACTCGCCGAAAAAGAGCGGAGTTATCACTGAAAAGACTCCCGCAGTCAGCACCGCCGCCGCTCCCGGAAAGACGTAGTCCCCCATCAGAAAACGCATCGGCTCAGACGGCAGGAGAAACGATCCTGCCGCCGCCGCAAGCGGGTATGATATGCAGTCGGTCGCAAACTCCCTGCCGCAGATAAAGTCGGTGACCGCTCCGCAAAAGAGCGCGAGCACCACCGCGTTGACGCTTCCTCTCCGCATGGATATCACCAGCAGACTGCACAGCAATATCGGAAGCGGAAGATACAGCACTCCCGAGAACACCGTTTGCAGCAGCACCGCAAGCACTATGAACACAGCGTCGTACAGCAGCTTCATCTGGAAGAGTCTCCCAGCGTATCCGGAACCGCCACCGTCACAAATCTCAGCATATTGGGGTCAAATGAGACCTTGACCGCGCCCGAACGCGACGGAGAGTCGAACAATACCGGATCGCTCATCGCAAGCGCAGAAAACTCTCCTATCTTGATGCCTCCCGGAATACGGTGTTCAAAACCGGTCGTCACCACCGCCTCACCGGGAAGGCAGCTCGAACTCGCCGGAAGGTAATCTATCGGAACCGATCCATCCGATCCATGACGTCCTGAACCGTTGATAAATCCCACTGATTTGCCTCCGATACGCGCCGATATCCGCACAAGCGGATTGTAAACCGTGTTGACCACGCTCGTATGAAGTCCGGATGAACTCACAACGCCAGCCAGCACCGGAGTCGAGGATGCATCACAGATAATCACAGCACAGCCCGGCTGAACTCCGTCACGCGTTCCGCGGTCGATAGTCAGGTGCTCCTGCCAACGCAGCGGATCACGCAGCAGCACGGAAGCATTGATGTATTTCCATTGAGGACGCGCCTTGAGCTTCAGACGGGAACGCAAAACGCTGTTCTCCCGCATAAGCTCTCCAGCCGACGCCGCCTGCGCCGCAAGCTGAGTATTCACCCGGCTCAGGTGCTCCACACGCGCAGCAAGCTCCGTGCGCGTCGAAAACAGCAGCGTCTTGTCCGACAAAAACCGCACCGGAATCTTCGCCGCCTGCAAATATGGATAGAAAAAGTCTCCAGCCGACCTTCCAACTATACGGTAAACCGCCCGATACCCAGCCGCCGCCACCGGAATCATCACCACCGCTATCAGCAACGGAAATATCTTGCGGATCATCCGCTTCTCATTGTTTTCCTGTTCCATACTTCGCTTCTCTCTTTTTTATATATATTTTGTCACATATATAAATTATCCCCCCTTCCCCATTAAATCAATACCATATATGATTTTTTTGCATGAAGCAGAAAGGAAGATGGGAATATTGTCCGCGGGCGGTCAGCAGATACCCCACCTTGGCTCGCGGGTCGGGACAAACCTCTCGATGCGGCACGCGGAGTGTTTGTGCTGTTGAATAAACGCGGTGTGTTCTAGGAATACTAGGAATACTAGGAATACTATTCTCTAAAACAGTCGTTTTGTAAGAAAGCATTGTGTTTGCGGTATTCTTTTCCGTACCGGTTCAGGTGTAAGCAACTGCGTGCAACATACCCAAACGCCAAGCTGCGCCGCAAACAACTGCGTGCAACATACTTCACCACCCCGAAAAAACATAGTATTCCTAGTATTCTTAGTATTCTTAGTATTCCTAGTAAAGGCGGGCAGTCTTTCTCGCGCCGGTACAGAACCGGCTTGGCGGGCTATGTACTGGTAACCAAACGGTAATTGGCGCGCTGGTCGGGACAAACCTCTCGATGCGGCACGCGGGCGGTCAGCAGACGCCCCACCTTGGCACGCGGGTCGGGACAAACCTCTCGATGCGGCACGCGGAGTGTTTGTACTGTTGAATAAACGCGGTGTGTTCTAGGAATACTAGGAATACTAGGAATACTATTCTCTAAAACAGTTGTTTGTAAGAAAGCATTGTGTTTGCGGTATTCTTTTCCGTACCGGTTCAGGTGAAAGCAACAGCGTGCCACATACCAAAACACAAAGTTCCGCCGCAACCAACTGCGTGCGACATACCCGAGACAACAAGCCGCGCCGCAAACAAACGCGTGCGACATACCCGGGGCAACCGCAAACAAACGCGTGCGACATACCCAAGACAACAAGCTGCGCCGAAAACAAAGGCGTACAACATACCCTGCGCCGACCAACGGAAGGCGCAAAAGTACTCCGTTTTTCTTGAAAGTGAGAGGGGGGTGCGGGGGGAGAGCGAAAACTTCTTTTTCCGAAAAAAGAAGTTTTCGCTCTCCCCCCGCGTACTACACTACACCTCCCTCACCTCACTCACTTACTCAAAAACGGGAAGTTTTTTGAATTCTTTTTTGTAGAGTTTTATGGCGGTGCGGGTTACTTTGTTCCAGAAGGAGGGGTTTACTTCCGGGGAGAGGTGTGGAAGGTGTTTGCTGTAAATCTGAGCAAAGCGCATCCACTCTTCCCGGGTGGGTTTTATATGGAAGCTTGAGAAGAGTATTCCTGCGAGGTCTTTGACGAGGTATCTATGGGGAACTTTATCACGGATACGTGCCCGGTGGAGGTCGATGACGTGGAGCTGGATATTTCCGTAGCAGGCGAGTTCGGGGTCGAGCATGAAGTGGCAGATGTAGCAATCGCGGTGATTTACTCCTGCGCTGTGCATTTTTCCGAGTTCGTCGGCGAGGACATCATAAATCTTATTTCTTATGGGAGAGAAGCTGCTGTCGTCGGTAAACTCTTCGAGGCTGAACATTCCTTTGAGTTCATCGGTGACGAGGAAAGAGTGCTGTTTTGCGGGGTTATTTCCGCGTTTACCATAGGCGGCGCAGCGCATGGTGGGAACGCCGATCTCTTCAAGTTTGCGGATGGCTTTGTATTCATTTTCTGCGCCGAGGACGGGGAGTTTGAACTGAAATATCTCCTTTAAGATCTCTTTCCAGCCGATACCGCGGTGGACTTTGGCGAAGTAGCCTTTTCCGTCGAGCTCGAAGCGGAAAGTTCTTCTTGCCTTGACGAGGCGGTAGTTTTCACCTTCGAGGGAAAATATCCGGTCGAAAACGGCTGAGGGGTCTGCGGAGAAGTGTTTTTCGAGTTCTTTTGAAATAAAAAATTCGTCCATGATCTTACTCCTGACATCCGGTTATGAGGTTGGCGGCGATTTTGCTGCGGCGGTAGAAGTCGGCGGTTTTGGCGTATTCTGAGGTGAGTTTCTTCATTTCCTCAATGCGTTCTTCATCGAGCAGCAGCAGTTTGAGGGCTGAGACGATGTTGGCGCGCTTGAAGTGAACGGGGAGGATGACACCTCCGGACTCCTGAACGATGTGATCCCAGCCGTGGTTGGGGGCGGCGAGGACGGGCAGCCCTGAGGCGATCGCCTCGAGGGGAGAAACTCCAGCCATTTCGTTGCGCGAGGGGTGCAGCAGGAGATCGGCTGCGACGAAGAGCTCGAGCAGATCGAAATCGGGAGTCATCAGCGTAACGATATCCTCGACACCCATGCGGGAGGCGAGTTTTTTGAGCGGCTTCTGGTTTCCACGGCAGCATACGACCAGATGGACG
This sequence comes from Lentisphaerota bacterium, assembly GCA_015061775.1. Classification (GTDB taxonomy): domain Bacteria; phylum Verrucomicrobiota; class Lentisphaeria; order Victivallales; family Victivallaceae; genus UBA1784. The sequence goes on from SUVY01000068.1 coordinate 11,508, forward strand.
CGGCTGTGCAGTTCTGCGGGAAGCGCGGCGACGGCAGCGATGGCGCGGTCGGCTCCGATGGAGGCGGGATTTACACCTTCGTTGAGCAGCATGACGACATCGTCAGCTATTCCGAGCCCGGCGCGCATTTTCTCCCTGATTTCCGGAGCGTTGGGTTTGAGTTTGCGGTTGACGGGGATACCGGGAGGAAGCAGATGGATACGCTCCTCCTGCGTTCCGTACTTGCGCTCAAACTCGAGCTTCTGGCGGGGGGATACGCAGAGTATCTGGGTGGAGCTCTCAGGAGAGAGCAGCTCTCTTTCGAGCGCGGCGTTGCGGCGGTAGCGGGGAGATATCCGCTGCCAGAAACCGGCTTCCTGCATGGCTACGGGGCGGTCTCCGGCAAAGTAGAAATCGGCTCCCGGAATGCGGTTGAAGGCGACAAGTTTATGGAATCCGCCTGCTGCAAAACGCTCCTTCACTACGCGGATGAACTCAGCCGAGCGCGAAGCGTTGGTCAATCCGAACGCCTCGACCATCGACAGATCGAGCCACGACGGAGGAGTCGGAGCGTCCCAGCTTGTACTGAAAAGCGTGACATCATGGCCGCGCCTGTAAAGCTCCTCAGCAAGCGGGAGCACATCGCACTGAATTCCGCTTGACGGAGCAAAATACTTGTAAATAGCGAGGGCGATCTTCATACTTCACCCTCAAACAGCTTATCGTGGTGCCCTTCCGGACATGGAAGGGGAACCTCGGGGTCGTTGGAAACCATGGCTTGTCAAAAATTCCTTTATGTTGTTCAGTCGAGCCCTTCAGCGAGCTCCTTGAGTTTACGCAGATCAAGCTTGCCGCTGCCGAGCAGAGGAAGTGCCTCAACGTGGTGGAAGTCTCCGGCTTTGGGAATCCAGATGTTGGGCATATCGCTCTCTTTGAGCTTGTCGGTGAGAGCGGCGATATCAAGCTCGGAGTCGGTGTAGAAGACGATGATCTTCTCGCCTTTCTTGGCATCGCTTTTGCCGGTGACGGCGACATCGCGGGTCTCGCTTTTGGTGATGCGCATGATCTCCTCCTCGATCTTCTCGTGGGGAACCATCTCGCCGCCGATCTTGGAGAAGCGTGAGGCGCGTCCGGTGATATAGATGAAGCCGTCGCTGTCCATTTTGGCGATGTCTCCGGTGTCGTAGTAGCCGTTCTGGATGACCAGATTGGTCTGAGCCTGATCGTTGAGGTAGCCCTTCATAACGATACCGCCCTTGACCTGCATTCTTCCGGATACTCCGGGGCCGAGCTCGACGCCGGTGTCGGCGTCAACGATGCGGACGTGGGTTCCGGGAAGCGCAGAACCGATGCTTCCGACCTTGGATGAGCGGCTGTGCATATCAAAAATCGAGTTATTGAAGTTGACCGCGACGATCGGAGAGAGCTCAGTGCAGCCGAAGCCCTCGATCACCTCTTTGCCGGTGAGAGCGTAGAAGCGGTCGGCGAGCTCACGGCGGAGTTTTTCAGCTCCGGTGATGACCAGACGCAGCGAGGCAAGCTGCTCGGCTGTCGCCTTGTGGATGTAACGCTGGAGGAAGGTCGGAGTCGCAGTCAGAACTGAGATCTTGAACTTCTCGATGGCATCGAGCACATCAGCCGCTCCGAGCGGGTTCATGACATAGACGACAGGAATTCCGACCTGAGCCGGGAAGGCGAACTCCACGGTGTAACCGAAGGCGTGGAAGAGCGGAAGATTTCCCGCGACTTTGTCTTTTTTGGTGAGTGCGAGCATTCGGCGGAAACTCCAGATGTCGCAGTTGATATTTCTGTGGGTGAGCATGACTCCTTTGGGCTTGCCGGTCGAGCCGCTCGAGAAGAGCAGAACCGCCTGGTGCAAAATATTAAAAC
>SUVY01000007.1 GCA_015061775.1 Lentisphaerota bacterium
ACTTTTCCACATACAATATCTCCGTTCACTCCGTTCAACTCCGTTCTTCTCCGTTCGGGAGCCTTCCGTTTTCTCAAGCCGGACTGCGTGGCTTGGCTTCTTTCAAACAATAGATAAAGGCTGTTGCACTCCTCTTTCGAGGTTTCGCAACAGCCACTTCTGTTATAAGGGAGTGTCGAAGCGGAGTATCATTCCTGTTCGAGGGTGATGGTTTTTCCGTGGTATATCGACTCATAGGCGGCGTTCATGACGCGGACGGCTGCGTAGCTGTCGGCAAGTCCGGTCTCAGGCTTGGAGATCCTTCCTTCGATGGCGGCGACAAAACTTCCGACCAGAGAGTCGTCAAGACCTCCGTCCATGCGCGGAACTCCTTCGACGATCATGCGGTTCGGAGAGGGAAATCCCGGGCCGAGAACGTAGCTGTGGCGGTCGAAGAAATCTACTGATATATAGCCTTTTGTTCCCGTGACTTTCAGGTTGCACTCAAGGCTTTTGGGCCAGTAGAGACGCCTGACATCGCAACGCTCCTCAAGATTGCTGTAACTCGGGTTGATGAAATATTTCACTCCGTTGGAGAGAACTCCTGTGATCGCGGCATGGTCTTCAACGGCGAGATGGCTTCTCTGATTGTCGGCACAGACGGCGTTGACGGTTTTGAATTCAGCTCCGGTGAGCCAGCGCACGACATCGTAGGGGTGCGGGTGATCTGTGATGGCTCCTCCGCGCCATGTGTTCATACCTTTCCGGATGGGAATACGTTTGCCGTAAGAGAGCAGCGGGTCTCCCCAGTTCTTATAGTAATTGCACGGACTCTGGCTGATGTTTGTGAGATATATGCTTTTGATCTCGCCGATCTTTCCCTCTTCGATAAGGCGTTTGGCGTTGGCGAACTGTGGATTGAAGTGCAGCTCAAGCTCGACGGCGATGACCTTGTCGTAACTTTTTTCGATCTCGATCATCTGACGGCACTCATCCTCATCCATGGATATGACTTTCATCATGTAGATGTGCAGACCGCGCTTGACCGCCTCCTTGAACATGGCAAAGTGGTCGATGTTATCGCTGCCGATCATAACCGCATCAGCCTCAGGATGCGCGTCAAACATGGCGATATAGTCGTTGTAAAAAGCTATGGAGTCCGCTGCGCTTCCGGCACGATTTTTCGCAAGATCCAGCCTGGACTGGTCGAAGTCGGATATCGCTATCACGTCCAGCAGCCGGGTATCGCGTCCGGCTCCGTTGACGTAGAGTGCAGCGTGTGGATTGGCAAGGCCTGCGATCATCATTTTATAACGTTTCATTGTCCGAGACTCCTTTTGATGAGAGCTGCAAGTTTTTCGATATTCTGTTTTCCCGGAGCGATGAGTCCGCGCTCAAGCTTGATGTCAAAGCGCAGTTTCATCCAGCCGAAGGGACCCTCTGCGGCGGGATAAGCTCCGTTTTCAGCGATGAGAGTTGACATGCCGTTTTCATCGGCGCAGATAAGACCCTCTTCGTTGAAGTAACCCACGACCGGCTGGTTGGTAACGTGTCCGTCTGAGTAATTCCCTTTGACAAAACAGATATCCTGCATGGTGTCCGGAAGCTCCTCGTTGAGCTCGAATTCGGCAGCCATTTTGTTTTCAAACTCTGCTACGGCGAAGATGATGTTCATTCCATCGACCTTTTCGGTGTGAAGCCGGGTGTATTCAGAGTTTGTCACATCCTGTGCCGCATCCAGGAGCGAGAGAAAGTGGCTGTAAATAAATTCCTCTTCGCTGACCGCGTTCTTTTTGCAGCGCATAGAGGTGTAGCGCAGACTGCAGAGCTTTCCTGAAAAGCCCTGGTTTTTGACGTTGCGGCACTTTTCTGATATCGGAAAATGCCTCCAGTAAAGCGCAACATAATAGTCTCCATCAGGGCGTTGCAGAGCCTGATATGGAGTTATGATTTCTTTCATTTCAACTTCTCCGTGTGGAATATTAGTGTTTCGCCGTTTTTGAGGTCGAAAACAAGTTTTTTTGCTTTGTATTTTTTGCCGGATATGATTTCGGTGAGCTGATACTCCTGATCGAAGACAAGCTCTTTTTTCCCGTCGCCCGCAGCATGGAGCATCACGAAAGATTCGTTGGCACGCACGAGGTCTCCGGACTTGTTGTAGAGGTGGACGTTGGAAACTTCAGCGGTTCCTCTGAGAAGATCGGCAGTCGGACGGATGAGGCTGTAAAAGCTTTTGCCTCCCCACGGAGCGTCGATGGCGGCGAGCGCGTTGAGCTCTCCGAATTTGCCTGAGATCTCAGCTCCGGGAGATGTTACCGAAAACGCAGGGTCGAAGTAATATTTTTCATAATCGCGTTTAAGATACTTAGTCCATCCCGAGTTGGCGGTGACGGAAAGCTGTTTTCGTCCGGAACGTCTCGAACAGGCAAAGTCAAAGCCGGTGAGCCGCTTCATCTGTTTGGTGCTGTACCCTCCATAAGTGATGAATCCCGGAGCGTAAAACCAGATGACATTAGCCTTGTTGCGGGCGAATTTCGCGTGGAGCTGCGCGATATTTTTTTCTGCGTTCCACAAATTTGTGAATATATACAGCTTGTAGTCCGGCATATCGGGGTTGAACATGTCGCTGTAAAGATAGGTGTCGTAAGCAAATCCAGCGTGTCCGACCTCGGAGCGTACCATGCGGACAAAATCGTGGTTGCGCAGGCATTTGTCGTTGACGAACACCATGCTCTTCTCATCGACGATGAGCGCAACCTCAGCCTTGCTGCGGCGCGGAGCTCCCTGATACTGCTTCTCGATCTTTGCCATGCGGGAAAACTGCTGCATAAGCTCTTCGTCGTGGAAACTTGCCGGTCCCGCGAGCGTCAGCCATTGCAGATGAGTTCCCTGGGTGAGGGCGTTTCCGAGAGTTCTCCAATGGACATCGACTGTCTCTTTGCGGGTCGGAGTCTTGTAAACCGCGTTGTCGGAGCAGAAACAGGTGCGCATATCCGCTTCGTCAAAGTAGAGCTTTTTGTGCAGCAGCAGACTTGCGGTGTAACCGTTGAGGAAATCTCCCTCCATTCCTGCGCGGCGGCGGTCGTAGCTGGTGGGGCTTACGATAAAGTCGATATCAGGATTGGCGAGCACCTTGTCGAGGTTGTGGAATCCCTGACGTTCAAGATGCGGGTGCCAGAGCGTATATCCGTAGAATACTCCGATAACTTTGCGGCGTTGAACGGCATCTTTGGCGGTCTTGACAAAGAGTGCCATCGCGTCGGTCACGCTGTCGCTGGAAAACAGCCGGTAGTCGATGACGTCGCGCGCTTTCGGGGGATAACGGAAAAATCCCAGTTCAGATACGTCGGAACGCTTTTTCGGGGAGGGGATCTGTGCCGTTTCAAAATCAACAGTGTCATCATTCCACGCTTTGCGCAGAGCTTCAACACTTTTATAGCGTTTTTTGAGCCAGAGTCTCCAGGCTGACGTATTGCATTTTGAGTAGTCAACGCAGCCGTGATGAGTTCCCCACCAGTACCATTCGCTTGCTCTGCCTCCGGCGATGAGGTAACCGTATATCCGGGAGGCGTAGGGTTGACTTTCGATGTGTTTGAGAAGTGCTGCGAGTGCGGCAGTTCCGTCTTTGCGCCAGGAGGGGCTGTTGAATGACGGCTGGAAGCGGTCATTTTTTCCGTCGGCGGTGACTCCGGCTTCGGCTTTGTGGCGGTTCGCCCACCAGCGCGGAACATCGACCTTGACGCGCAGCATGATACGTCCCTGCGGATTGGCTTCGAGGGCTTCGCGGATACCGTTGTCTATGCGTGAGAAATCATACTTTCCCGGAGCGACCCACCAGTCGTGGATACCGCGTTTCCAGATAGTCATGTTCTGTACGAGCCGCTCGGTGTTGGGAACTCCGGCGGCGGCAAAGTCGCGCATACTGGCGCGGGTCTGGTGGTCGAGCCCCTTCGGAGTCTGGCTGGCAGTCATCGACGGCATGATCTTACCGTTGCGTATCAGATACATCGCTCCGTTACGCAGTTCGACTGTTACAGGAGTGTTCTCTTCAACAAGCTGCGGAGGAAGGTTCTTTTCAAACGCTTTGGTCAGCTCAAGTTTGTTGGAAAAGTCCGGAGAGAAGTTTCCGAAATCCTGTTTTTTTACGCTCGGTATTTCGATCTTTCCGGAAGGATATTTTGCCTTCTCTGTCTCATAGATTTTTTTGATCTCATCTGCCGAAAGCGCACGGTCGTAGCAGGATATTTTTGCGATGAAGCCATTGAAAAAAGCGTAAGATCCGCCTCCGTCTCCCTGTCCAAGACCTACGGCTGCAGGAGCGTTGGTCAGAGGAAGCTGTTTTGCGCGGCTGGTACCGCGGGCGGCAACTTTTCCGTTGAGGTAAGTGGTGATGTTTCCGTTGTCGAAGGTGGCGGCGATGTGGTTCCAGGCGTGGGGAACAGCTGACGCACAATCCTTGAGCGGAACAAGCCGCGTCCCGTATTTGCCGGTGCGCAGACTTTTGTCGTAGCGCATAATACCTTCCCAGTTTCCGTTTGCCGGATTTATGAAGTTGAAGGCAGGAACAAAATTGTAGAGCTGAAGAGTGAAATCCATCATGTTGCGGGCACGGTTTCCCTTGCTGATGATGGTGCGGTATCCCGCCTTGCTTATGTCGGAGTTTCCGCTTTCAAAGCCGGGCGCTGCCCAGGTTTCGATGGTGAAGGCTTTGCCGGTAAACTTGCTTTCATCGAAACGCAGCTGCGGATTTTGGTTTGGGTTGTCTCCTGCAAGCAGAGCTTCTTCAGGAGCAAAGGTAAAAGGAGCCTGTGCCGCAAAAAGCTGTAAAAACGGCACAAGCGTGGCTATTATCAGAGATTTTTTGAACATATTTCAACTCAGAAAATCAGAGTGCTTCTGCTCCGGTGCTGAACGCCTGGTACTTGACGAAATTCATGTTGGCGATCTTGTTTCCGAAGCTTGCGTTGTACTTGCTGGAGTCAACCGGATATCCGGCTTCGGCGATGTCTCCGAAACTTGCAGCCTTGCCGTGTCCGTCGAAGTAAACGATGTTGCATCTGTTCATCGCGTGGGCATCCCAGAAGGGAGAGAAGCGTTTTGCATCGATGCGGATGAACGGGTCATTTATGAGGAACGGGTCGTTTCTGATGGAGTCGGCAAACATCAGCAGACGGCTGGGGTGCTGGATGCGGTTGACGATGATGGTTCCATAAGATTTACTATCGTATTTACCCTTAGCGGTTCCGGTATAAATTTTCCACGGATGGACTCCGTCCTGATGCCAGTAAACCTGTCTTCCGACAACTCCGTTACCCATATTGATTCCGAAGAGGCAGCCGGTCGATCTCTTTTTGTCGGTATCAAAGTAGCCTTTGTTGTCGGTGGAGTACATGTTTTTCGGGCAGGAGAATTTTTTGTATCCGTTATCTCCGATAAGTTTTGAGTTGTAAAGACGCCATGACCATTCAGGCTTGCCCTTGAAAAATATGTCGTTTTCGTAGAGACAGATAGCCTGTTTGTTGCTTTCGAGATACTCGGTCATAGCCATGAAGAGACTCTTCTGGTTGGCGAGACACTGGGTCGCGCTCGCCCGGTTTCTCGCCGATTGCAGCGCGGGCATCAGAATGGAAGCCAGGATCGCGATGATGGCGATGACGACCAGAAGTTCGATGAGCGTGAAGCTCCCGAGCTTCATCTCTCTGCGGCAGAGAGATATCTGTGTGTTTTTTACAGCTTTTTTACACATGTTTTTCTCCTTGTTATAGGTTAAAGGTTCTTGACCAGAGGACGGTATTTGGCGAGTTTCGCGGCGTTCTTTTCGTCGCCGCCGGGAACGTTTGCGCTGCTCCACAGCGGAGGCTCTATTCCACGCTCGACGCAGATGCGGACGCACTCTATTTCGAGCCAGTGCGCGATGGTGAAATCGACCACGTTCGAGATGGGAGCTATGCTATTTTCGCATCCCGGAACATTCACCGCAGCATCTCCGACCGGATTGTAGTCGTCTATGGCAACATCGGCATAGTCGAAGAGGTTCTTACCGTTGCTGTGGCGGATGAAGTGGTCGGAAGGCATCTCATCCTGCCAGTAGCTTGAGGATACGGCGATGATTTTTGCTCCGGCTTTTTTCGCTTCCATGGCGGCGTCGATGGTGGCGGCGTTGATTCCGATATTGTGGAAGATTATCAGCACGTCATCCTTCTTGAGGTCATAGTAGCGCATGATCGCGCTGCCGTAGTTCTCGATACGCTCAAGTTCGAGGTATTTGAGAGCCTGATTGAATACCGAGAGACCGGTCTCCATGATGGGGTTGATATTGGCAAAGCCTCCGGCGCGGAAGAACATCTCTCCCATGACGAGAGTGGTGTGTCCGCCTCCGCCGTAAACGCTTATCAGGCGGTCGTTGGCGACGGCGTCTGCCATGAGCTCTGCGGCTTTGCGGATATTGCCTGCCTGCTCTTTTTTGACCCGGTCAAGGTTTGCCTTGATGGTGTCGAGGTATCCGAAATCATTGAGTTCCATAGGAAGAGTATCTCCTGTTTACTTTTGGAGCAGACGCTTGTAGTTTTCTCCGATGCGGTCCCAGAGCTCGATGGCGTGCGGAGCTGCGACCATGGTGTTGACACCTCCGCGGAAAGTCCAGGCGGCGAGGCGGTCTGCACCCATGTCGGAGTAGAGCTGGGCGACTTCATCGACTTTGGCAAAGTCTTCGGGCTCTTTGTAGTAACCCATGATCCAGCGTTCGCTGATCTTGTTGTATTTCTTCGCCATTTTGATGGTGCGCTCGGTGATATCGACGAAGAATTTTTTGGGCTGATCCCAGCCGATGATGGTGGTGGAAAATACGTCGAAGTACGGGCAGGCTCCGATAAGATCCCAGTCATCATAGCCGCGGTATCCGATGTTGTAGTAATCGTGGAGCGTGGCGTGGATGCAGCAGGTGATTTCCAGCTCGGGCTTCAGCTCTTTGAGCTGGCGTGAGCAGTCAGCGAGGGTGAAGAGAGCCTCTTTTCTGCGGAATTCCGCGACATCATCATTCATGAAACGGGGCATCTCGTAACCGTAGTATGCCTCAAATTTCTTCATGCACTCGGGGCAGCGGCAGCTCCAGTCTTCGGAAAGCTGCAAGAAGCTTGAAGTGTGCATCGGAAGTCTGTAATGCGGCTCATCCCAGAAGAATCCGTCGGCATCGCAGTCGCGGGCGATGGTGAGACACATGTGGTTGAAGTAATCTCTGAACGCCTGACTGGTAAAGCAGGCGGCGGGAAGAGCCTCGCCGGTCAGTGCGCTGACTTGACGGTGGTTGACGTTGTTCTGGAGGAAGAGACTGACCTGCTCTCCTCCGAAAAATTTACCTATTCCCCACGGGTCGATGAGGACTCTCAAGCCCTGACGGTGCGCTTCGTCAACGACTTCCGGAATCACGCATCTTCTGAAATCGAAGTCGAATTCGGTGACTGCGAGGATAACGGTGGTACATCCGTGTTCGACCATCTCCTTGAAGTCCGGGGCTGACTGTTTCGCGCTCTGGAAACCGTAGTAGCTTATCGCTGTCTGCGTTACTGCCATGATTTTAACCTTTCTTTATTATTGAGCTCTGGCGTATTACAAGTTGAGGTTCAAGCAGGGTGCGCCGTAAACCGACGTCTTTGCCGGAACGTATTTCATTGAGTATATCAAGTGCTCCGGCGGCGAGCTTACGGAAGGGGTAAGCTATGCTCGAGAGCGGAGGGAGGGTTTCCGTGCATATCGGCAGGTTGTCAACTCCGACTACTGCGATGTCGTTGGGAACTTTGAGCGAGAGAAAGTGGGTCGCTCTCAATACTCTCATCGCCAGAAGATCGTGGAAACAGAACACTCCGGCAGGGAGTTTGGAGAGGTTCTTTTTGAAGAAGTCCGCGAATTCGTTGCCCTGCATCTCGTGTCCTACCTTGAGAATGTGGCTCTGCGGAACTTTGAAACCTCTGCGTTCAAGCGCCAGGATGAAGCCCTTCATACGGTCATCGAAAATAGCCGTTCCCTCATTTACATAGAAGAAGTCGCGGCAGCCCTGAGCAATGAGGTGTTCGGCAGCGATCTCTCCGGCACGGATGTTATCCACTTCGACCACAGGAAGGTTGTGCAGAGAGCTGCGATTGCCGACACAGACAACGGGAATTGCTCCGGGAATAGATTTTACATTCGATTTATTGGGGCAGATACAGATGCCTTCGGTCTGATTTTCCCGGAACATCTGCAGTATTCTGCGGCTGCGTTCAGGGTCATCGGCACAGCCTGCTGAAAGTATCTCTATTCCGCGCTCTTCCCCCTCGCGTTCAAACTCGTTGAGCAGACGGGAGTAGAATGGATTGTCGAGCTGGGAGACGATGACTCCTATGCGGCGCAGTTCTTTTTTCTTTGCGCTGACGATCTTCATTCCCCTGCCGTCGCGGACGATCAGTCCGGCATCGCACAAACGGTGAACAACCTTTTGGATGGTCACCGGACTTGCTCCGAAGCTTTCGCTCAAATTGCGGACGGTGGGAAATGCGTCTCCGGCATTTCCGAGCGTTCCTCCGGTGATCTCGACCACCAGCTGCTTGAATATATCATTTTGTTTGGTTACGGACATGAAAATTCCCTATTGTTTCATCTATTGCCTATATTATACAGCAGGTGTAACAATCGGGCAATTTAAGTGTAACAATAAAGATGGGATTTTTTTTGATGATATGCCGATGTATTACATGTACTGTGCGTTTGTCTGTTCAGTTTGAAATAAAAGGCTCCGCTCCCTGTAAGGGCAGGTAAAAGTAAATAAAAAGTTTTTCGCTTTCTTTCGCATCATCTCCCCATATCGGGAACAAAGCTAATAAAAAAAGGGGCAGTTGCAAAACCTTATTGTTTCAGCATCGTATGGTGAGGGAGTTTAAGAGGCTGCTTGCCTCTTAAAAATCTCCCGGCAGGGGAGAGTCCCCTGCACCTCAAGATACGTAAAAATTTCATTTTTCCGTATCTGCCTTTGGGGATTTTTTCGGACTGCTGTTCTTTTTATTGTGACTTTCCGCTCCCGGCTGTCCGCCTCTTCCCTGCGTTCGGCTCCGGGCGGCATAGTAGCCGCCCCTGAGCAGCCTTTTCTGGCTGCTCAGGCACTCACATCCGTGCGATGCGCAAGGGTGGATTTCATCCCCCCTTTGAACCCCCTGAGCAGGGCAGCCTGCCCTGCACCTGCCCTGCACCGATTTTTCTATCGGTTCAGGGCGACTTAATGCGATGTGTATAGACGACTGGGTATATTTTTTGCGCTGCCGCGCAAACTCACGCGGTTGTTTGCGGCGGTGTTTGGCGCTTGGGTATGTTGCACGCTGTTGTTCGCGGCGTAATGCACGGCTAAGTTGCGGCGCAGACAATGGCGGGCGGAATACTTCTCCACATACAATATCTCCGTTCACTCCGTTCAACTCCGTTCTTCTCCGTTCGGGAGCCTTCCGTTTTCTCAAGCCGGACTGCGTGGCTTGGCTTCTTTCAAACAATAGAAAAAGGCTGTTGCACTCCTCTTTCGAGGTTTTGCAACAGCCCCGGGGGAAGACTTCTGGAAAGGTCAAAGGTCTTTGAGCATGACGGGAGCAGTGTCTTCTTTGTTGAGGTACACCGCGTGTTTGCTTTTGAGAGCTGTGGCGTTGGTTCTGATTTTGTACTGGATCGGCTGGTTGAGATCGACGTGACCGTCTGCCCAGAGGGCGGCACTTCTGCCGTTGTGGTTTGGCATGATTCCGGTGGAGCTGGTGTTGTAGTATTTCCAGGTCGGAGCGACTCTCTTTATCGAAGAGACGTAAGTGCTGGCTTCAACTACGCACGCCATATCGCTCGGACGCTTCATTCTGGATATCTGGATTCCGGTTCCGCCTATATCATCTTTGTTGCCGGTGAGTGCGAGCATCGAGGGGTCGGTGTCGGTCTGATTCATAAAGTGACCGTCGGGGTCGTTGAACGTCGCATAGGAGCGGTTTTTGGCTGTTCCGAGTTTTCTTGCCGCATCATAGCTTGGTGCTTCGCTCGAAGGACAGAAGAACATATCGTATTTCTGGACGTAGTTGCGGCAGATTTTTTTGGCAAGCGGCTTATCTGAGGTGCTGCCGTACTTGTTGTAATAATTCCAGGAGATCAGACCGAAGAGCGGAATTCCCTCTTTCATAGTTGAGTCATCAACTTTCGGATACCAGAGCCAGATGACGTCTTTGGCGTCCTGGGCGTACATCGCCATTCCGAGACCGATCTCTTTCATGTTCGAGGTGCAGCTGCTGGTCTTTGCTCTCTCTCTTGCGCTTGAGAGCGCGGGCATCAATATCGCGGCAAGAATAGCGATGATCGCTATCACAACCAACAGTTCGATCAGGGTAAACCTTGCAAGGTTTATCTGTTCATGGTGAACAGATACTTTTCTCTTTTTGAATGCAGAAAGCATAGTTGAAACTCCTTTTGTTTGGTGTGCTTCATATCGTATGCTGTATATTATACTCTATAAAGAGTGCTTCCGCAAGGGGGAGTGTTAAAAAAAACACCTTTTTACAGGGAGAACAGTATTTTTTTATTGAATATTTGCTCTTTCAGATATATCTTATAACTGTTATGAGTACAGCGCAACAACTTTTTACATCCATCTGCCGCCTTGCCGGAGAGGCTGCAGTGAACTACAATATGACCCGGGAGGGCGACCGCGTTCTCGTTGGGCTGTCCGGAGGCAAAGACAGTTTTGTCCTGATGCACGTGCTGGAGCATCTCCAGAAGGCGGCTCCGGTCAACTTCTCTTTTGCCGCCGCTACGTTTGACCCCGGATTTGAGGGGTTCGGAACAGAAGAGATCGCCTCATACTGCCGCGAACACAACTGGGAACACCATGTGGTCAAACTCGATATGCCGCAGATAATCCGGGAGAAGTCTTTTGAAAAGTCTCCGTGCGTGCTCTGCTCGCGGCTGAGGCGCGGAAAACTTTACGGACTCGCCTCGGAGCTCAACTGCAATATCCTCGCTCTCGGACAGCACCTCGACGATATAGTCATATCTTTTCTTATGAGTGTCTGCCGCGGGCAGGGAATAAGCACCATGGCTCCCGTGGTGATTCCGAAACAGGAGCATTATCCCAAAATCATACGCCCTCTGGCATTGGTTCCGGAAAAACTGATAGCTGATTACGCCGCTACGCTTGAGCTTCCGGCTGCCGGAGTCTGCGCCTACAAGGAACAGCTTCTTGCCGGAGACCGAGCCAATTTCAAGGCACTTCTTGCCCAGCTTGAGGAGCGTATTCCGGATATCCGTTCCAATATCGCCCGCAGCCTCAAGAGAGTAGAAACTGAACACCTGTTATAGGTATTGTTATTTGTATGGATAGATAAAAAAGCTATATTATTAATAATAATTATTATACAAGAACTTCGCTTTTCTTGAAGTGGGCAGGGGGCGCGGGGGAAGGGCGAAACCTCTTTTCTCGTGAAAAGAAGTTTCGCCCATCCCCCGCATCATCTACCCAAATCAGGAACTGCGCTTTGCTGTAAAGGAGAATATACTATGAAAGTACTGTTGATCAATGGCAGTCCGCGCAACGGGAGCTGCGTGCATACCGCCCTGAGTGAAATCGCTTCGACGCTTGAAACCGAAGGAGTGCAAAGTGAGATTTTCTGGATAGGAAACAAACCCGTTCAGGGCTGTACCGCCTGTTTCCAATGCCATACCGGCGGCAAAGACGGCTGCGTATTCAAGGATGAGCTCTACACCTCTCTCGTATCCAAACTCAAGGAGTGTGACGGCATCATCATCGGCAGTCCGGTCTATTATGCCGGTCCCGCCGGTTCGCTCTGCGCTATCCTCGACCGCGTCTTTTTCTCCGCCGGCCCCTTTCTGCGCGGAAAGCCCGCCGCCTGTGTGGTCAACGCACGGCGCGGAGGCTGCTCCTCTGCATTCGACCGCCTCAATAAATACTTTACTTTGATGCAGATGCCGGTGGTGAGCAGCACCTACTGGAATGCCACTCACGGCACGTCTCCGGATGAGGTGAAGCTCGACCTCGAGGGTATGCAAGTGATGCGAAATTTAGCGCGTTCAATGGCGGAGATGCTGAAAAATTATGATGCCTCAAAAGTTCCTGCCGCCGAAAAGAAGGTGAGAACCAACTTTATCCGGGAGATCGCTGACTGATGTATCCTGTGACGCTTTCACTCGACGGAGAGTGGGAGTTTTTCTACTCTCCGCTGAAATTTGTTCCGGAAACAGATGATTTGCCCGTCCGTTCGCTTTTTACAGGGAAAATGGTCACTCCGGGGTACTGGGACGATCACCTCGAACTCTTCGATGAGGAGGACTTTTTCGGACTTACTGCCCGCTTCAATCCGGATTACCGCAAGCCGCATTTTCCGATGGGCAGATCGCTCACTCCGCACGCTTCGAGCTGTTTCCTTGTCGGAACAGGGTTCTACTGCCGGGATTTTGATTTGAGCTGTTTCAAGCCGGGAGACCGCGCTGTGCTCACCGTGGGACCCTCCATGTGGGGGTGTTCGGTATTCTGCAACGGAGTTTTGTCCGGTAAAACCACAGGGTATTCCGTGTCAAGCAGTTACGATGTCACGGATCTGCTCGTTCCGGAAGGACGCAATACCATAACGATCGCCGTTGACAATGTCCGCGATGACGGAGGAGCCTACTGCCGCGCAGACGGTTCACATGACGGTATTCCTTTTGGAACACGTCCGGGGCAGCACCGCGGGCTCGCCGCTCAGGGCTATCAGTCCGAGCGCGGAGGCATCGGCGGAGGCGTCTCACTCAAGGTATCAAGGCAATTTTGTATCGCTGACGCCTTTATCTCTTATGTCGGAGTCTGCGCCGTCTGGCACGCGGAAGTTGACTGCCCGAAGGGGGCAACGCTGCATTACTCTCTTAAACAGCATGGGGTGTCTGTCGCCGAAGGAAGCGTTCCCGTTGAAGAAAACAAGTTGGTGTTCGATACCTGCGCTCCTGAAAAACTCTGGAGTGACCGCGCTCCTGAATTGTGCGATGTTGAGCTTGCTCTTGAGTACTCCGGAACGCTCTGCGACAGAGTGAGTTTCAAATGGGGTGCCGTCAGTTTCGTCTGCCGCGGGACCCAGCTTGAAGTCAACGGCAGAAAAGTCTATCTGCGCGGAGCTACTGAGCACTGTTATTTCCCTGAGACAGCCAATCCGCACTTCGACAAAGAGAAGTATCTGCGCGATCTCGGAGTCCTCAAGGATGCCGGATTCAACTTTATCAGATGCCATACCTGGTGTCCTCCTGAGCCGTTCTATGATGCTTGCGATGAGCTGGGTATATTCGTTCAGACGGAGTTTCCGTCGGTTTACACTTTCGATGAGGTGCGCGATATCCTCAGGATGATACGCCGCCACACCTGCGCTGTGATCGTCTGCGAAGGCAATGAAAAGTATATCGACGAATCCGGTATCGACCGCTTGCGCGAGGTCTGCCGCATAGCAAAAGAGATGATTCCGCAGGTCCTCTTCAATCCGCAGGAGGCGATACGCGGAGTCGAATACGGTTTCCTTCCGGGACAGAAGACAGTTTCTTTCCCCTTTGAGCACGATGCGGAGCGTTTCAGCAAAATAGCTGAGTTTTCCGACCTCTACGGCTCGCTCGGAGGAGGGTATTTCAGTTACAGCCACGATGAGTTTCCCGGAGTTGAGCAGGTCGAAGAGATGCACTCCATCTACCGCAAGCCCTGCCTCAGCCATGAGATAGGTATTCTGGGAGGCTACCTCGACTTTTCGCTCGAACAACGCTACTCCGGCACCTTTATCGGAACTGATCTCTTTGCCGCCGCCAGAGAAAATATGCTCAAGCACGGAGTTTATCAGTTTGCCGATACTTACTATAAATATAATACACTCTTCATATCCTCCGTCCGCAAGCAGCTGGTGGAAAACATCCGCAGCTGTCCATCCATCGCGGGGTACGATTACCTCGGAGCTATCGACACCCATTGGCATCTGGTCGGCTATCCGTGCGGAATATTCAATGAGTTTTACGAAGAAAAGTACGGAGAAAGCATCGCTGATGTCGCTGTTTACAACGGTGAAAGCATCCTGATTTCCGGAAGAGGCAAGTTCCGCAATATCACAGCGGGCAGGAGATTTGAAAACGATATCCTGCTCTCCTTTTTCGGAGACCAATCGGCGGATACGGGTTCTCTTGAGTGGTCTCTCTCCTGCGAAAGAGAGGTGGTTGCAAGCGGAAGCAGCAACTTCGCAGTGCCTGCGTGCGGAAGTGTCTCCTGCATCGGCAAAGTCGCCGCCGATATTCCGCCTTACAGCTGCGGAAAAGCTCTCGTTCTCGATGTCGAGTGTCTCATCTCCGGTGAAAAGCTCGTCAACTCCTGGAAATTCTGGGCGTTTCCGGAAGCCGCAGAGGATTCCGAAAATGGGCGTGTCCGCTCTCTCGACCGGCTCTCGGCAGAGGATGTAGAGTTCCTTGAAGCAGGTGGCAGAGTCCTTCTGACCGGAAATTTCCCCGCCAAAAGTATGCCTGAGCGTTTTGCTCCGCACACATCCGGCAGGTCGATCGGGCACTCCGGAGCTCTCATACATCCCCACCCCGTCTGGGAAAAGTTTCCGCATGAGGGGTTCGCCGACTGGCAGTTCTATATGATGATGACCGGTTCAGAGTCGCTGGTGAGCGAACAGGGAGTTCCGGAATACGCTCCCGTCATAGAGCTTATCCCGAGCTTCAAACTCATCAAGCGCAAGTCTCTGCTCTCAGAGTATCAGGTCGGAAAAGGAAGGCTCATGATTTCAGGACTCCGTCTCGATGCCGATGACCCCGCCGCAGCATGGATGAAGCATATCCTGATCGAGTATCTCGGAAGCGAAACACTTGCCGACGCTCCGGCGTGGGACAGCTGCGCTCTGAAAGCCGCGATTTCAGAAAAACACGGAGCCATTTCAACCGGTCAGAAAATCGATGCCGGAGGTCGCCCCACAGGTGACTGAGCGTTATTGTTGATAGTGGTTGTGATGAAGTGGGGGAAGGGCGAAACTTCTTTTCACGAGAAAAGAAGTTTCGCCCTTCCCCCACACCCCCATCCCACTTCAAGAAAAGCGGAGTACTTTTACTTTATTTTACTTTATTTTATTTTTACTTTTTGCTTGGGAGGTCGATGATAACTCCGAGGTTGGCTCCGACGGTGCGCTCAAGACCGAAGCGGTAGGAGTTCATTTTCAAGAGCTTCTTCCGGTCGTGCAGAAAGAGGGTCGTGGAGCCGCCTCCATCCATATTGAGGGCGTCATCTGCTCCGAGAAATCTGATTATCCGTGCGGTCTCTCCCACGGTGCAGCCGTTGCTGTATCCCGGTTGTCTGCCGTCGATGACCAGGATATACATGGTTTTGCGCGCGGAGTCCAAGCCGTATGCGGTTCGCGGGGCGAGGGACTCTTTCTTTTGGATTTTCAGAAGTTTGCCATCCTTTACTATTTGCACAAAACCGCTTATAGCGTGGCGGATTTGTGATATATCTGCGTCCTTTGCGATATGCATGAAATCACATGAGCCGTCATCTTTCACCACGAATGAGGGACGGTTGCGGTGCGGATAGGAGACCAGCACTTTATCCGATATCAACAGCCCCATGTGGTCGGCGTATTTGTGTGTCCAGGGGGCTTTCCAGGGACCCCACGGAGGACCGTTGACCGCCAGAACCATGTTTTCCCCCGCTTTGCGCGACTCCCCGATAAAGTGCCGGGTCTTGCGCCGTGCCGTCCGGATGGTGTATTTCTGTCTCTTCTGGTCGGCGTCCGGCATGGGTTTGCCCCAATCTTTGTCTCTTCCTGTTACTTTGAAGCGCATTCCGGGAGTGCGCAGGTCGATTTTGACCGCGCAGAGTGCGATAAGACGCGGAGAGGTGAGCTTCATTTTGATATAGCTTACTCCGCTGCAAAGTTGTTTTACCTCCGGATTTTTCCAGTCGAATGATGCGGAATTTTGTTCCGCAGACGGTATCGCCGCAGGGACGGATTGCGGTTCGGCTGCCAGAGTGGACAGCATGAGAAGAACCGGTAACAGATATATGGTGAATTTCATAACAGAGTTGCTCCACAGTTTTTTGCAGTTCAATTAATATAGGCTCTGTTCCTGACAAAGGTAGGTAAAAGCAAATAAAAAAGTTTTTTCGCTTTTCTTGAAAGGGTGAGAGGGGCGCGGGGAGAGAGGGAAAACTTCTTTTCTCGCGAAAAGAAGTTTTCCCGCTTTCCCCGCATCATCTCCCCATATCGGGAACAAAGCTTAATAAAAAATCCATAAGCAGGGGAAGTTTTTATGTCTCTGATATATTTTATACTGCTGGCAATTACAGTAGTTGCATCAGCTGGAATTGTGATATATATTCTGCGCCGTAATGAGTCCGGAGAGGATATCGCCAATAAAATATCCATACTCGAGCATGATATACAGCGTATGGAGACCCTCATCCGCGAGGAGATGGGGCGCAGCCGTGCTGAGTTGACCAACCTTCTCGGACAGAACCGCGAAGAGATATCCCGCTCTCTTTCCGCGAACGAAAAGCGCTTCGGAGAGTTCATAATCGCCAATGCCGAAAGGTCCGACGCCTTTACATCGAGCGTCAACAGCCGTTTTGAGCACATCCGCGAGAGTATGACAGAGAACCTCTCAAAGATACAGGACAGCAACGCCAAAAAGCTCGACGAGATGCGCAAGATCGTGGATGAGAAACTCCAGGAGTCTGTCGAAAAGCGCTTCAATGACTCCTTCAAGCTTATAAGCGAGCGTCTTGATGCGGTGCATAAGGGGCTGGGAGAGATGCAGAATCTTGCCTCCGGGGTCGGAGACCTGAAACGGGTGCTCACCAATGTCAAGACCCGCGGCTGTATCGGAGAAGTTCAGCTCGGAGCCATCCTTGAACAGTACCTTTCTCCCGATCAGTATCTGGTGACAGCCCAGGTGCGTCGCAACACCCATGAGCGTGTTGAATTTGCCGTTAAAATGCCGGGAAAAAAAGATGAAGAGGGATTTGTTTTGCTTCCCATCGACTCTAAATTCCCGACCGAGGATTACCAGCGTCTGCTTACAGCGTATGAAAATGCGTCAAGTGAGGATATCGCCGCGAGCGGCAAAGCTCTTGAAACTGCGATCAAGCGTTTCGCGGGAGACATCCGCAACAAATATATCAATCCTCCAGTTACGACCGATTTCGCATTGATGTTTGTTCCGTCCGAGGGATTGTATGCCGAGGTGCTCCGGAGACCCGGGCTCTTCGAGCAGCTGCAGCGCGATTACCGGGTGACGGTCGTGGGACCGGCGAACCTTGTCGCGTTCCTCAATAGTTTGCAGATGGGATTCCGCACGCTTGCCATCGAGAAGCGTTCAAGTGAGGTCTGGAGTGTGCTCGGAGCGGTCAAAACCGAGTTCGGCAAGTTCAGTGATGTGCTCGAAAAAATGCGTAACCGCCTCGACCTTGCGGTCAAAGAGATCGACAATGCCGGACGCCGCAGCCGCGCCATAGAGCGAAAACTCAAGAATGTCGAGCAGCTTCCGGGAGAAGAGGCAACAGCATTGCTCGCTCTTGACGAAGAATTTGAAAATTTTTCAGCTGATGCTGATTGAAAATCTTAAATATAGTTAATATCTCAACCGAAGCAAACAAGCGTTTTGTGCATGTTGACAAAATATAACCAATGTGCTATATTTAAATGTATAACAAAATAGCGTTTATCATCGATTCAAAAACGCTTTCACAAAAATTGGAGCAATGCCTAAATATAATGGTATCTTAAACAAACCACTAAAAAGAAAGGTGAAAAAATGAGAACAATCAAAACTCTGGCTGTGCTGATGCTGGCGGCGGTGATATCCGCCGGAGCGTTTGCCGCCGCAAAAAAAGTTGATTCCGGAAGCCGTATTCTGGGAAAGACTGACAAGAACCCCGTGTCTTACAAAGTGGGAGAAGAGATAACTATCACTCTTACTCCGGTCGTCAAAAACCTTCCTGAAGGCAAATACTTTGTCATATACAATCTTGACGCTGATCACAATGCCGCAGCCAAACAGAAGGGCAAAGTCGATGCTTCCAAAGGAGACATCGTGCTCAAAGTCAAAATGAGCCAGCCCGGATTTGTCCGCGTGGTCGCCAAGCTCGTCAATGAGAAGGGCAAGGTCGTCAAACGTTATCAGAAAGGCAAAGGCAAAATGGTTGACGTCGCATTCAACGGCGGAGCCGGAGTCGAGATCGAAAAACTTCAGGGCAAACCCGAGCCTGCCGACTTCGATGCCTACTGGGCAACGCAGAAAGCCCGTCTTGCCGAAGTTCCGGTCAAGGCTGATATCAAACTTATCAAAGAGGTCAAGGGAGTCAAGATCTACGCGGTGTCAGTTGCTTGCCCGGGCCCCCGTCCGGTGACCGGATATCTCACCATCCCCTCCAACGCGAAAAAAGGCAGCCTGCCTGCCTCCGTCACCTATCACGGTTATGGAGTCCGCGTCCAGAAGGCTCCCGCCTCCGGAAGCAAAACCGGAATCCTCTTCAATGTCAATGCTCACGGTTACGATCTCGAAAAAGATAAAGCCTATTACACTGAGTTCTTCAAGAGCATCCGTTCCGGAAACAAGAACTATGCAATGAATCCTGAAGACTGCAAAGACCGCAACAAACACTACTTCAACGGAATGGTTCTCCGCGTGCTGCGCAGCCTTGAGTTTGTCCGCACTCTTCCTGAGTGGAACGGAAAAGACCTCACCGTGTTCGGCGGAAGCCAGGGCGGACTTCAGAGTTTCTGGGCGGCTGGACTTGATGATAAAGTCACCAAGTGCCTTCCGAACATTCCGTGGTGCTGCGATCTCTCCGGACGCACCCTCGGCAGGATCGCTCCGAACTGGGGAGTTCCCTATACTTCCGAGATGGATTACTATGATGCCGCATACCACGCCAAGCGCGTGAAGTGCCCGGTCGTCATTCCCCGCGCCGGAATCGGTGACTACACCTGTCCTCCTTCCGGAATCGCGGTAGCTTACAACAATATCAAAACTCCCAAGGCTATCTACTGGATGCAGGGTTCGACCCACGGTTATATTCCCGATGGAAATGGTAAGGTCAACGGCAACCATTCCGGTCCCGATACCTTCAAGATAAATCAGAAGTAATCTGTTTTGCACCCTCCGTGCCGGAGCCTGACTGAAATATCAGGTTCCGGCACTTTTTTGTGCTGTTTTTACTTGAAAAAAAGTATATTTATGATATATTTAGCAGAATAATTATAACTTTATTTTCGGGAGAACAGACTTTAGTTATGGCAACAGACGCAGTTCAGGCATATACAGCTGATGCTATTACCCATCTTGACCCGCTGGAGCACGTGAGAAAACGGCCGGGAATGTATATCGGACGCACCGGTAACGGCAGCCATCCGGATGACGGTATCTACATATTGCTCAAAGAGGTCATCGACAACAGTATCGATGAGTTTATCATGGGGTGCGGCAGACGTGTCGATGTTACGATAGAGGACAACGCCGTATCCATCCGCGACTACGGACGCGGAATTCCGCTTGAAAAGCTTGTCGAGTGTGTCTCAGTTATGAACACCGGCGGAAAATACAGCGATGATGTATTTCAGTTTTCCATCGGTTTGAACGGAGTGGGAACCAAGGCGGTCAACGCTCTGTCCATTGAGTTCACGGTGAAGAGTATCCGCGACGGCAAGTTCCGAGAGGCGAAGTTTTCGCGCGGCAAGCTGTTGGATACCGTCGAAGGGGAGTGCACAGAGAAGAACGGAACATTTGTGAGATTTGTTCCGGACAATGAGATTTTCCCTGATTATAAATTCCGCAACGAGTATATCAGCAAGCGTCTCTGGATGTACGCCTATCTCAACAGCGGGATATCCCTTTATTACAACGGCGAGCGTTACTACTCCGCAAACGGACTGCAGGATCTTCTCGACTCCGAGACCGGAGAGGACAAACTCTACGATATCATCTATTATAAGAGCAAGGATATCGAATTTTCCCTCACCCACAGCGACCGTTACGGAGAGAATGCCCTGAGTTTTGTCAACGGTCAGTACACCAGCGACGGAGGAACCCACCTCTCTGCATTCAAAGAGGGTGTGCTCAAAGGAATAAATGAGTACAGCGGCAAATCTTTCAAAGCAGACGCCATCCGCGATGGAATGGTCGGAGTTATTGCCGTCAAAGTCAAAGAGCCGAATTTTGAAAGTCAGACCAAAAACAAGCTGGTCAACACCGATGTTCGCGGACCTATCGTAGCGCAGGTGAGTGCTGCTGTTGCGGATTTTCTCCATAAAAATAAGGAGATCGCCGAGTGTGTGCTCGACAAAGTCCAGCGCAACGAGCAGATGCACCGCAAGATCCAGGAGGTCAAAAAGATGTCCCGCGAGACCACCCAGAAAATGGTCTTGCGTATTCCGAAACTCAAAGATTGCAAGTATCATGTCGGAGCAAAGTGGCCCCGCGGTACCGAGCCGCGTGAGACGATGATCTTCCTCACCGAGGGAGACTCCGCCGCCGGAAGTCTGGTGAAAAAGCGTGACGTAGAGTGTCAGGCGATTTTCGCACTGCGTGGAAAACCGAAAAATGCCTACGGTGAAAATATCGAGATGATCTACAAGAACGAGGAGCTCAACTTCCTCATACAGGCGCTCGGAATCGAAGAGAGTACCGAAAACCTGAGATATGACAAAGTCATCATCGCAACCGACGCCGACGTTGACGGACTGCATATCCGGAATCTGCTGCTGACGTTTTTCCTCTGTTTCTATGAGCAGCTGGTTTTGTCCGGACACCTTTATATCCTTGAAACTCCGTTGTTCCGGGTGAGCAAACCCAAGGAGTCTCCGATATACTGCTATAATGAGTCCGAGCGCGATGCGGCTGCGGCAAAGCTGGGCAGCAAGGCTGAGATAACACGTTTCAAGGGATTGGGAGAGATCAGTCCCGATGACTTCGGAGAGTTTATCGGCGAAAATATCCGTTTGAGTCCGGTATCGCTCGACAATATGCGCGGAATACCCGAGATACTCAAGTTTTATATGGGTGAAAATACTCCTGAGCGCAAAGAGTATATCATGCAGAATTTGGAGGTAGTCGATTATGAGTGATGAACAGCTCAACAATGCCGTTGATCCCATGGATGACGAGACTTCCGGAGAGGTGGCGGAAAAGGGTCGCGGAACCAATGACTTCTTCCGCACCATGATGGACCGCAACTTTCTTGATTACGCAAGTTATGTTATCGGTTCCCGTGCGATCCCCGATGTGGATGACGGTTTGAAGCCCGTGCAGCGGCGTATCATGTGGACTCTTTACCAGGCGTATGAAAACGGACGTACCACCAAGACCGCAAACATCGTCGGCAACGCCATGCATTACCATCCGCATGGAGACGCTTCTATCGGAGACGCCATCGTCGTGCTCGCCAACAAAGGCGGCTGCCGCGAAGAGACGATATACGACGCCAAACTGAAAGCAGAAAAGACGGTCAACGTAAGCTATCCATACTTTATCAAGACCCAGGGAAACTTCGGAAACCTGCTTACCGGAGACCGTGCCGCTGCAGCGCGATATACCGAGTGTTCTCTCTCGCTTCTGGCTTATGAAACGATGTTCAACAACGACATCACCGACTTTGTTCCGAACTATGACGGACGCAAGAAGGAGCCAGTCCTTCTTCCGGCGAAGGTTCCGAGTCTGCTTATGCTCGGCAGCGACGGTATTGCAGTCGGAATGTCAACGACAGTGCTTCCGCACAACTTCAATGAATTGATCGATGCTGAGATAGCCGAATTGAAGGGCGAGAGTTTCCAGCTCTATCCTGATTTTCAACAGGGCGGACTTATGGACGTCCGGGAGTATGATGACGGAAACGGAAGGATAACGCTCCGAGCCAAAATCGACATAGACGGAAGAGTTCTGGTCATCCGAGAAATTCCTGCGACCTGCACCACCGAGACTCTCGTTGAGTCGATCGAAAAAGCGTGGAAGAAGAACAAAATCAAGATATCCAACGTGCAGGATTTTACTACCGATCGGGTGGAGATCCGGGTCACTCCGACAAAGGGACAGGACCCCGAAAAGGTCTTGCAGGGACTCTATATGTACACCGATTGTTCGGTGAGGGTGTCTCCTAAGATGATGGTGATTTGCGACCGCAAACCGGTGCAGATGACGGTCACGCAGGTGCTCAAACGCAATGTGCAGAAACTGCTTGGATATATACGGCGTGAGTTTGAGATCGAGCTTGAGCGGCTCAACGAGCTGCGACACGCAAAAACACTCGCCCAGATATTCTTTGAGAACCGCATATATAAACGCATCGAAGAGTGCAAAAGCGTCGAAGAGGAGTATCAGGAGGTGCTCGACGGGCTTGCTCCGTTCAGAAAAGAGCTTCTCCGCGATGTGACCAAAGAAGATGTCGATAAACTGCTTGCCCTTCCTGTCAGGCGCATTGCCCGTTTTGATATCGAAAAGAACCAGAAGGAGCTGCGTGAGATCGCCGATAAGATAAAGGAGATCAAACACCATCTGGCGCATCTGGTCGAATATACGATAGGTTATCTCGAAAGTCTCAAAGAGAAGTTCGGAGCCATGTTCCCGCGCCGTACCGAGATCGAACAGTTCGAGCAGATCGACCGCACCAAGGCTGCCCTCAACAATATCAAGATCGGCTGGGAGCGTAAAACAGGTTATATCGGAACCGCTATCAAGAGCGATGATACTCTGGTCTGCAATGAATTTGACCGCTTTATCTGTCTGGAAAAATCCGGAAAGTACCGTATTATTCCGCTTCCGGCAGAAAAGAAGGTTTTTATCGGCAAGATGTACGATTTCCGCAGATACGATGCCTCCGTTGAATTCGGAGTCATATACCGCGAAAAGAAGAGCGGGAAATATTACGGAAAACGTACCACTATCGGAGGCTTCATCCTTGAACGCGATTACGCCATGTGCCCGGAGGGATGTTCACTTGAACTCTTTACTCCGCGCTCTGACGCGATTTATATGCTGACCGGAGTTGACGGCAGGGGACGTGAAGTTGTGACCGAACTCAATCTGATGACGCTTCCGACCCGTTCTCCCAAGGCGAGGGGACTGCTTATCACCGGAAACAAGTTGAGTAAAATAACTCACCAGCGTTATCTCACCGATGAGGAAAAGGCTGAGTTTCTGGCAGTTTCCGCAGCAGAAGCAGAGCCGGACGATGGAGCAGATGAATCGATTTCAACTGAGCCCGCCGTTCCCGCAGCAGAAGTTTCTCCTGAGGTTGCAGAGCCTGTGAAGGACGTAGTTTCCGAACCTGCCGGATGCACAGAAGCTCAGGCTGTTCAGGAAGCTCCAGGGGAGAGTACCGAGACCGCTTCAACAGAAGTTGCTGAGGAGCCAACAGAAGCAGAAGAGAGCACCAAAGATGTTTCCGCGCCGGCGGATAACACGGAAGAGGTTGTCGATCGTGAGCTTCCAGAATCCGAAGAGGCATCTGAGGATGCTGTTCCGGAAACATCTGGTGAGGATAATGTTTCCGGAGATGAGCTCTTGACGGTTGAAAAGACGCAACCGGTCAAAAAAGAGAACAAGAAGGCCGCAGAAAAGATAACATCCGCCTCAGACTCCGAAGAGGATTTCGGAATAGTTCAGCCTGAGTTCGGCTTTTGAAGAAAAAGAGGTATCGCTATGGTAAATATGAGTTGTTCGATGAGCTCGGCAGTGCTGAGAAAAAAGGTTCATCTTGAAGTTATACTTCCATCAGAAACGCTTCCTGAGAGCGGAAAATTTCCGGTGATCTGGCTGCTGCACGGTCTCAGCGACGATGATGCCAGCTGGGTGACATTGACTTCGATCAGCCGTTACGCCCGCGAGGCGGGATTTGCGGTCGTGATGCCCGACGGAGGAAGAAGTTTTTACGCAGATATGGCGTGCGGTCCGAAATATTGGAGCTTTGTTTCCGAGGAGCTGCCGCGGGTCTGCCGTTCACTTTTTCCGCTTTCAGACAAGCGCGAAGAGAACTTTGTCGCCGGTCTTTCCATGGGCGGTTACGGAGCTTTGAAGCTTGCCCTCAACTTCCCGGAGCGTTACGCCGGAGTTGCCGCATTTTCCGCTGTTGCAAATATCCGTGCGTGGATAAGTGAAGTCATCACTACTGACCCCATGCTCTGCCACGAGATGAAAATGACCTTCAAAGATGACAACGCAATAAGCGAAAGCGGAAGCGATCTTTTCGAGCTGCTGAATAAGCTTGTTTCCGCCAAAGCTGAAATTCCTCACATCTTCCATGCCTGCGGAAGTGAGGATTTTCTCATCAAATACAACCGCGAGTTCCGCGATCTTGTCCGGAAAAACAACGTTGAAAACTATACCTATCTTGAGGAACCCGGAGTTCACAACTGGGAGTTTTGGGATCGCAATATCCAGCGGGCAATAGAATTTTTCAAACAAATCTAATCAAAATATATTGAAAAGCCTGTATGGTCGGGCTACCTTATATCAGGAAGATATTTTCTTCTGTTTCAGAAAGAGCAAAACAAACTATGGATGATAAAACAATAAGTGTCGGCGGAATGAGAAAACTCGGTTCCACATCAGGGTTGTTCCTGGTGCGGAATTCGGTTGTTTTTCCGTTCAGCCTCACTCCGATAACAATAGATACAGAAGCCAACAGCAAGATCGTAGCTGAGGCGATGGCGACCGACCGCATGATCGCGGTTTTTCCCTATTACTGTTCAGACAGGGACAGTGAGCGGCCTGAGCTTCAGGAGATTCCCCACTTTGTGCTGTTCCGTGAGCGCATATCAAGTATCGGAGTGCTGTGCCGTATCGTGCGCGAGATAAATCTTCCCGACGGAACATCCCGTATCGCTGTGCGCGGGGTCAAACGAATTTGTTACGATGCCCACACCTTCAATTCAGAAGGTCTCGTTCAGGTGCATTATCACAGCATCGAAGAGGATATGGAGGCGAACTCTGATCTGGAAAACATCGCCCGCATGAGGGCGGCTACTCCGATATTCATGGAGCTTGCTTCAATGCTTTCCAACCTCTCCGAAGAGGTCATTCCCACGGTTGAAAACGCGACTATTCCCGGAAGAAGGGCGGATATCATTGCTGATGCGGTTCCGTTCACCCGTGAGGAAAAGATACAGCTTCTTTCCACCGTTGATATCGGTGCGCGCCTTGAACTGCTTGCTGTGCTGCTTGCCAAAGAGCTGAATATTGCCCATCTGAGCATGAATATACAGTCTCAGGTGCAGGATGCTATGGGAGACTCCCAGAGAGAGTTTTTCCTGCGCGAGCAGCTCAGGATAGTCAAACGTGAGCTCGGAGAAGAGTCAAGGGGAGGGGATATCACCTACCTTGAGCGTAAATTTGAAAACACCGAACTTCCGGAAAACGTTGCCGAAGTCGTGCGGACAGAGATCGAGCGTCTTGAATGTCTGCCGACTTCTACTCCAGAGTTCCATATAAGTTTCTCATACGTCAACTGGCTGCTCGATTGTCCGTGGTGTGTGTTCACCGAGGATCTTCTCGATTGCCGCCGTGCGCGCAAGATTCTCGATG
This sequence comes from Lentisphaerota bacterium, assembly GCA_015061775.1. GTDB lineage: Bacteria > Verrucomicrobiota > Lentisphaeria > Victivallales > Victivallaceae > UBA1784. The sequence continues at coordinate 25,552 of SUVY01000007.1, forward strand.
AGGATCATTACGGACTTGAAGATGTCAAATCAAGGATACTTGAGTTTCTTGCCGTTCTTCAGCTTCGCGGAGGCGAGATGTCTCCCAGAGCTCCGATACTCTGCCTGGTTGGACCTCCGGGAGTCGGTAAGACTTCGATCGGACAATCCATTGCCAAGGCGATGAATCGCAAATTCATCCGTGTTTCGCTGGGCGGAGTCCGCGATGAGGCTGAAATACGCGGTCACCGCAGGACTTATGTCGGAGCTATGCCGGGAAGGATAATCCAGAATCTGAAAAGAGTCGGCAGTTCAAATCCCGTGTTTATGCTCGATGAGGTCGATAAGCTCGCGCAGGATTTCCGCGGAGATCCCGGTTCTGCGCTGCTTGAGGTGCTTGATCCGGCACAGAACCACTCGTTCAACGACAACTATATAGAGCTCGGATATGATCTCTCCAAGGTGTTTTTCATCGCCACAGCCAATTCGATAGAGAGTATTCCCGGTCCGCTGCGCGACCGCATGGAAATAATCCGCGTATCCGGCTACACCTCAGTTGAGAAGCGCGAGATAGCCAAACGCTATCTTATTCCCCGCCAGATCAAAGAGTGCGGATTGCCGGAAAAGCTGCTTTCGTTCCGTCAGTCAGGAATAGATACCATAATAAAATACTACACGATGGAAGCCGGAGTCCGCGAGCTTGAGCGTGTAATATCCCAGTTCTGCCGCAAAGTCGCTATGAAGCTCATCGAAAAGGGTGAGGATATGGATGAAAAAATCACCGTCGATCCGGCGTGCGTGGCAGAGTATCTTGGAAAATACCGTTACCAGCCAGACGGGATCCGCAAAGACCGCAATCCCGGTTACGCCCTCGGTATGGCGTGGACTGGTGTCGGAGGTACTGTGCTGCCTATTGAAATACTCTCCGTTCCCGGAGGCAAAGGTGTGCTCAAACTTACCGGAAGCCTCGGCAAAGTCATGCAGGAGTCTGCTGAAACCGCATTTTCTTATGTCCGCAGTATCGCGAAAAAATACGGAGTCGATCCTGAGTTTTTCAATACCAATGATTTTCACATCCATGTTCCGGATGGAGCTACTCCCAAAGACGGTCCATCTGCCGGCGTGACACTGGTTACAGCTCTGATTTCGCTTATCAGCGGAAAAGTTGTGAACGCGGCACTCTCCATGACTGGAGAAGTGACCCTTCACGGACACGTCACCGCGGTCGGCGGAATAAGAGAGAAAGTCACTTCCGCCCAGCAGGCAGGAGTGAAATATATCATCCTTCCTGAAGAGAACCGCAAGGATGCGGATGAGCTTCCTGAGGAAGTTGCATCAAAGGTCAAATTCTTTTTTGTCAAAGATTGCGGGCGCGTGTTGCAGCTTGCTTTCGCAGATCTGGAGAATGAAAAATGAAGATGAGATACACAGCTGCTTTGTTCCTCGCATTGGTTTGTTCATTCGGACTTGATGCCGCAGTCAGCAAAGACACTTCCGCGTTTGTGGAGAAAGTCCGTTCGATGCGTGGTTCGACCTATGCATCGCTCAATGGATTGCTCCAGCACCGCCGCAGCGGAAAACCTGCCCAATCCATGCCGATATACGTGGGTCTCATAATCCAGCCGGAGCGCACAACTGGACAGATAATTCTGGATGCAGTTGAGGGCTATCTTATCGGTCAGGGACGCGGAGCGCAGGCGCGCTCTGTTGTGCCCATGCAGAAATCGACCGCCAATCTGGATAACTCCGGAGTGCGTGCTTCAGATTTGACTCTTTCGTTTCTCTTTGACGAGGTGAGCGAAGAGCTTGAAAATGCCACTGTGTCCGGATTTGTTCCATGCCGGGTGATCTGTTTTGTCAATGCCAAAACCAAAGAGACGGCGCGGGTATATATATCTAAACAACACTATTTTCCGCTCAAAGCGGAGTTCATAAGGCAAGGGGAAAGCAAGCCTTGGCGTACACTTGAAACCGATGGTTTCGCCGAAAAGAACGGACTCTACTATGCTTCACGCATACAGGTCGAGGGCCCGGGCTGGCGTACCAGAATACGTTTCGATGAAGCGAGGTGCGAAATGGGAAAATACGATGCCGCAAAACCTGTAAAGGTTATCAAAAAATTGCCTCCCGTGAACAAATGAAAGGAAAATGGAAAATGAAATTTGACATGAAGCTTACAAACGACGGACGCATTGCTGTAATCGCAATACTGATGAATATTGTAATGCTGGCATTGTTTTGTGCCGGATGGTCAGCCTGGGTGCACCTTTTCAGGGATGATTATCTCCGCAATCAGAAAATGAAACAGATGGCGGCAGTTCCCAAGTTCGAGCGTCCGAAACCGACTCCGGAGCAGATCGCAGAGTTCAAACGTATGCGCGCTGAGTTCCAGAAGAGACGCGATGCGGAAATGAAGCTGAGAGCAGATCTCGTGACATTGCTCAAGAACCAGAAGGCTCCTGCGGCAAAGATCGCCGCTGCCGAGTGTGATCTTACTCTTGCAAAGATGAGGATGATGCGCCGCAAACGCCGTTCCCAGCAGGGATTTTCCGCAGCTGAATTTGTGGTCAGATCATACTATGCCGCCAAAGCGGCTCCTGCCAAAGTTGACGCCGGCAGCGAGGAGAGCATCCGCGCCGCGATCGCCGATATGGAGTTTAAAAATCAGTCAGGTATGCTCCGCCGTTTTATGGCGGAAGAGGAGTTCAAATACGCCGCAACTGAGTGGCAGAAGAATCCGACCGATGCAAATTTGAAAGCGCTTTGCGAGGCAGAAGGCAACGTTCCCGAGCCAGCCCCGCGCAAGCGCATGAAAAGATAAAACAATACTCAAAAATCCAAGGAGTGAAAGATGAGTTTTTTCAGTGACATGAATGCCGCAGCCGACCGCAACAACAGTCTTGTGTGCGTCGGACTTGACCCCGATTTCAGAAAACTTCCGGAGTGCGTCAAAGGCGCGGCAAAACCGTTCTTTGAGTTCAACAAGGCGATTGTCGATGCGACACGCGATCTCGTGTCCTGCTACAAGCCCCAGGCGGCTTACTATGCCGGATGCGGAAGAGAGGACGAACTGCTTGCCACGATCGAGTACATCCATGAGAACGCTCCCGGCGTTCCCGTGATCCTCGATGTCAAACGCGGAGATATCGGTTCCACCGCCGAGCAGTACGCCCGCGAGGCGTTTGAACGTTACAATGCGGATGCTGTCACGGTCAACCCCTACATGGGATACGATACTCTGAAGCCGTTCCTTGACTATGCAGATAAAGGAGTCATCATTCTCTGCCGTACCTCAAATCCGAACTCAGGAGATCTCCAGAGTCTGGTTTGCGACGGACTTCCGATCTACAAGCATGTGGCGAAGCTCGTGCGCGACAAATGGAACGCCAACGGCAATGCAGCCATCGTGGTTGGAGCGACCTATCCTGAGGAGCTTCAGGAGCTCCGTCAGCTCTGTCCTGAACTGCCCTTCCTGGTTCCCGGAGTCGGAGCTCAGGGCGGAGATGTCGAAAAAGTCGTCCGTTTCGGCTGCACCGCAGACGGCAAAGGGCTGATGATCAACTCTTCCCGCGGAATCATCTTCGCCGGAAAAGATGACGACTTCGCTGAAGCATCCCGCAAGGCCGCAATGGCTTTGAGAGATCAGATCAACTCCTTCAGAAAGTAATCCATTTATGGAAGAAAACAGTTTAGAGCCGATCATCCGTTCATCTGCCCGCCGCTATCCAACAATAGCGATCGTGGGCAGACCGAATGTCGGCAAATCAAGCCTTTTCAATGCCATTCTCGGCAGACGCATGGCGATCGTCCATGAGATGAGCGGAGTTACCCGTGACCGGGTTTCCACCACTGTCCGCCGCGATGGACGCTGTTTTACATTGATCGACACCGGAGGTCTCGGACTGCTTTCCGGAGAGACCAAAAACGTCGAGATGTGGGATGCCAATATCGCCGTCCAGGTTGAAGCCGCAGTGGCTGATGCCGACGTTCTGATCATGGTGGGAGATGCCCAGGCTGGAGTTACTCCGCTTGATATGGATGTCGCCGACCGTCTGCGCGCCGCCGGAAAACCGGTGGTCATGGCAGCAAACAAATGCGATACCGCCCAGCTTAAAGACGATGCCGCGGAGTTTGTCCGTCTGGGCTTCGGCAATGTTTCCCCCATCTGCTGTCAGCATCGCGGAGGAATAGCCGCTCTGCTCGAAAAGGTATGGGCGGCATTTCCGAAAGATGTCGAGTGGGTCAGCGAGAGCGAACAGCCTGCTGAGCGCATAAATATCGCCGTTATCGGACGCCCCAATGTCGGCAAGTCAAGTCTGGTCAACGCTCTGCTTGGTGACGAACGGGTCATGACCAGCGACATTGCCGGAACCACCCGTGACGCTGTCGATATCGATTTCGATATCACCTATAACGGAGAGTCTCACCCCGCCGTTCTGGTCGATACCGCAGGGTTGCGCAAGTCAGCTAAAGTTGATGAGATAGTTGAATATTTCAGCGTAATGCGCAGCAAGAGTGCGATCGAGCGCGCAGATCTGGTGATTTTCGTTGTCGAAGCCGGACTTGACGGAGCGACGGCTCAGGATCGCCGTATTGCCGGAATGATCTCCAAGGCGGGAAAAGCCTGCGTTATTGCGGTCAACAAATATGATCTTTGCCCTGAGATCGCGGTGAAGAAACTGCTTGCCGAGCTGCGTTACAGTCTTCCCGGAATGGGATTTGTTCCGGCTGTACTTATAAGTGCGGCAAAACGTCAGAACCTTGATAAACTGCTCGACCAGATAGCCGATGTCATGGAGCAGCTTGAACAGGATATTCCGACCGGAGTATTGAATCGTGTGCTGCAGTCAGCATTTGAATCAAACCCTCCGCCAGTTATGGGAACGGCACCGTTGAAGCTCTTTTATGCGTCGATGGTGGGCAGAAAGCCTCCGCGTTTCAAACTGTTCGTCAACCGGGCGGAGTTCGCGGCTGATAATTATGTGACATTTTTGAAGAACAAACTGCGCGATGCGTTTGATTTGACCGGAATTCCGATTATAATAGATGTAGTGTCCCGTCCCAAAAAGATCGAGGGCATACGCAAAAATCAGGAAAAACGTCCGGCGATGCGCCGCAAGAAAGTTGAAAAGAGGAGACGCTGACCATGAACAAAGCAGAAGAGAGTATGGTCAAGGAGCTGCTTGCACAGCTTCTTGCAGAGGGAGTTTCTCTCTCTGATGCGCAAAACAGAATAAATGAAGAGCTGAATTTGAAGCTTACCTATATGGATATCCGTATAATCGCTTCAACGCTCGAGGTGGATTGGAAAAAGGGTGATCCCCATCCTCCGAAAGAGGAAGAAAAAGCCGATGAAGAGCCAGCCGGAGCAGAAGCTCAGCCGGACGCTGAAAACGGAGGCAGCGGAAATACTGTCGTTGAGATCAGCAAGCTGGTGCGTCCCGGTATGGCGTTGTCCGGAACCGTCAAATTCGCTTCCGGCTCAAGTGCCGACTGGTATCTTGACAACACCGGCCGTCTCGGTTTGGAAAACCTGGTCGGAGACAAACCGACGCAGGAAGATATCCAGCTCTTCCAGATGGAACTGCAGCGCGCCATAACCGGCGGCCGCTGAAAACATTATCCGGAACAACACCATGTCAGACCGCTTTAAAATACTCATTGCCGACGATGAATTCAACACGCGAAACGCTTGCACGCTATATGCGCCGCAGCTACGAAGTTGATACAGCTATCGACGGTACGGAAGCCAAAGAGAAGATCACTTCCAACTCCTACGATCTCATACTCACAGATCTGCGGATGCCGGGAGCTGATGGTTTCGAAGTGCTTTCCTGTGCAAATACCGCAGGAAAAAACACTCCGTGCATCGTACTTACCGCTTACGGGTCGATAGTCGATGCGGTGAGGGCGGTCAAAGCTGGAGCATTTGATTTTGTATCAAAGCCGATAAAGCTCGACCAGCTCGAGGCGGTGATAAACTCAGCTCTTTCCGGAAAAAGCAAAGCTGTGCAGGAATCAGTTCCGGAAAAAGCCGAGGCCTCAGCTCCTGAGGGAACCATCGTTCCTGAAGCCGGCGACCCGATGAAAGCGGTGTTCGACAATGCTTCAGCAGTAGCTCCGAGCAGGGCGTCCGTGCTGCTCAGCGGAGAGAGCGGAACCGGCAAAGAGGTCATCGCGCGTCTCATCCATGAAAAGAGCGGCAGAAGCGGAAAATTTGTTCCTGTGCATTGTGCGGCACTTACTTCAACTATTCTTGAGAGCGAACTCTTCGGTTATGAGAAGGGAGCTTTCACCGGAGCCGCTGAACGCCGTCAGGGAAAATTTGAGATTGCTGACGGAGGAACGCTGTTTCTCGATGAGATAGGTGAGATAGATCAGGCAACTCAGGTAAAACTGCTCAGGGTGCTTGAGACGCGCAGTTTTGAGCGGGTCGGCGGAGTTGAGCCGGTTAAAAGTGATTTCCGGCTGGTGGCGGCTACAAATAAAGATTTGCGTAAGATGGCTGATGAGGGAACTTTCCGAGAAGATCTCTACTACCGCCTTGCGGTAATCAATCTTGAGCTGCCTCCGCTGCGGGAACGCCGTCAGGAAATTCCGCGTCTGGTGAAAAAATTTGTTGCCGAATTTGCTGTTGAAAACGGCAGGAACATTCCTGAAATCACTCCAGAAGCGATGGATAAACTTTGCGCATTTGATTGGCCGGGAAATATCCGCCAGCTCCGCAACTGTATCGAATCAGTGGTGGTGCTGCTGAGGGATGGAGTGATAAAGGCAGAGGATATTCCGCTTATCTCCAATCCGGTCAAAAATGAGCTTCCTGCCGCCGGAGAGCAGAGTGTGGAGCCAGCTCCGGTCAATACTCCCAAAGCGATGAAAGATATCGAGTGGGAACTCATTGAAAAAGCACTCTCCGAGTGCGGAGGCAACCGTTCCAAAGCAGCTGAAATGCTCGGAATCAGCCGCCGGACGATCCAGAGAAGACTGCTTGAACACGGAAAAAAATCTTAATATCGCGAGTATCCATACCGTTTTTTGGAATAAATATCGATTCGTGCATCCAAAAATATTTGAAAAAAACTTGTTTTGATATATATTTAATCAGTTCAGAACAGGTGTTATAATGGACAAAAGCGAGTTTTTATCTCAGAAAATATCATATACGGTCCAGAACGGTCAGCTTATACACAAGCTGATCGGCAAGATGCCGTTGCTTCAGCAGAAGTATGGTTTCTGGATAATCAATATCTCTATAAACTGTAAGACCGCGATAAACGGTTACAATACCTGTCCTGTCCGCAAATTTGAATTCTACTCCTTGAGCCACCTTACCGATGGAGGTGGTAAACTCTGGCTTCCGGATATCGGGGAAACTCAGCTCAAAGTCGGAGACTGGGTGCTGATCTGCCCGGGGGATATGAACCGTTACGGTGGCGCAGACGGCTTGCCTTATATCGAGGACTCTGTCCGCTTCTGTGGTCCTGTTGCGGACAGCCTGCGCGATGCCGGAGTCATAAAAAGCGGAGTGATAAGCGGTTCGAGCTGCCGCCAGCTTTTAAGTATCCACGAGTTGTCATGCGACCCGCGGGAAAACTCCCAGATCAACGCCAATATTTCTCTTCAGCGGCTGCTGGTCGATCTTTACAATATAAGGGAGCGCAACAATACTCCTCCGTCGGCAATAGATCAGCTTATCGAAGAGTTGAAGCGGCGTCCGGATTACTGGTGGACAGTATCCGAACTTGCTGAGTTCTGCCATTTATCGACAGATCAGCTGCGCCGCAATTTTCTGCGTCACACCGGAATGCTTCCAAAACAGTATATCGAAGAACTGAAAATACGTCAGGCGGCGGCATTGCTGCTTGACTCCAGGCTGACCGTGACCGAAGTTGCGGCAAAGTTCGGATATCTCGATCCCTACCACTTCAGCCGCCGTTTCAAGCAGCGTATCGGAGTGTCACCCGAAAAATACCGTAACGCCTATATTTTAGGGCAGGCGGATGGACATACACTTACGTTGGAAAAATAATCAACATAACACGAAAGGAACAAAATGAAAAAGATCCTGTTGATAATGCTCTGTGCCGCAGCATTGTTTTCTGTGATCCAGGCTGCTCCGAAGCGCAAAGCGCAGACTTATGAGAAGAACCGCCTTGAGTTGATCAAGCCGGTGAAAAAGGGAGTACTGCAGCTGCGTCCGACGTTCAACTCCTGCGGATTTTATTTCGGATCTTCCAAAGTGAAGTCTCCGGTTCTGGAGTACCGCAAGAGCGGAAGCGGAAAATGGCTCGCAGCTTTTACTCCTGTCCACTTCTTTGAGAATAAAAATACCGTGTCCGGGCTCGTGATGAATGAGTACCGCGGAAGTATCGTCAAGCTTGAAGAAAACACCTCCTATGATGTGCGGTTCAAAGACGGAAACAAAGTTTTGAAGCAGGGAAAATTCACCACCTGGAAAAGTAACGTTCCCATCGCAAAAACAGTCTATATAGATACTGAAAACTTCAAAGCTCCCTATGTGATTTCTGCGAAGGGAACTCCCAACGGCTGGATACGCTATACCACCAAAAACGGAAAAATTCTCAAAAACGATACTATCCAAAACACCATCGAGGTCAAAGACGCAGCTTACGTTCTCATCGACGATATGGTCATTCAGGGAACTGAAAACAGCCGCAGCGTCATAACCATCACCAATTCCAAAAATGTCCGCGTGAGAAATTGCGACATATCCAAGTGGGGACGCGTTGGAGTTCCGAGATACGATTTTCTCGGTCAGTTCTATGTTTTCCCGAAAGACAAGAGCAAGATAGACTACAATCGTATGTACCGCTACCGCGTCAACTACGACGGAGCAATCGCTCTCAATCCGGGAACCAGCGAGACTGTGATCGAACGCTGCTACATCCATGATCCCTACGGCCGCGCGAACAGCTGGTATTACAGCCATCCTGCCGGACCTCAGGCAGTCATGTGCAACAAGCCTGACCACAGCATAGTTATCCGCTACAACGACTTTATCGGCAGCGATCTGCACCGCTTCAACGACGCAGTCGAGAGCGCAGGAAACTTCCACAGCAACGGAGGTATCAACCGCGACGCCGACGTGTACGGAAACTTTATGATCTTCTGCAACGATGACTGCATTGAGCTCGACGGTGGACAGCAGAACGTCCGTTGTTTCCAGAACCACTTTGAGGGAGCACTCTGCGGCGTATCCATTCAGGGCTGTATGACCAGTCCGGTGTATGTTTTTGAAAATATCTTCGGAGGTATCGGAGAAGAGTTCGGTATGACCAATGCCTCCATCAAGACCAGCGGAGGTATGGGAATTGCTCCTGTCTCATATATCTTCAACAACACCTTTGTCGGTCCGGGCAGTGCAATCAGTTTTAACGCCAATCTGAAGACAGATCTCAAGAACAACATCTTTGTCGATGCTCAGTACGTTGCAGGTTTCGAGCGCAACAACGGAGGAGTCATCAAAAACAACTCTGTTGCCTGCAAAGACAATAAAGCGGTTGCGGGTATTGATAAAGTTGACTCAAAACTTGAGAATAAGGAGTTTGGATTGTACGCTCCGGTTGACGTTCTCAAGGCTGAACGTATCGCCAACTTCTGTGAGGATACTTCCGCACGCGGAGCGATAGCCAAAGGCAGCAAAGAGCCGCTTCCTTACCGTCCGTTCCCGGTCGTTCTCGACCGCACCCGCATTGCCGGAGTTAAAGTCAAGGACGGTGCCGCAATGCCTGCTCAAGTCAAAATCACCGCGACTGTCGGAGGTAAAAACTTCAAATCCGCGTACACCATCCGCAAAAACGATGTCTTCGACTGGATCACGGTAACTCCTTCAAAAGGAGTCCTCAAATCCGGAGACAAGGTGACCTTTACCGTCAAATTCGATCCTGAAAAGATGAATGAACGCCGCATTTACCGCGGAGCCTTCAGTCTGCGTCTTGCCAACGGATTTTCACGTGTCGTCACCGTCTATGCCGATACAGACTTTGTCCAGCCGTTCAAACTTGAAAAAGCGGGAGAGACGGCAGTTTACATAGACCCTGTTCCTGCCAGGGCCTACCGCGTTAAAAACAACAAACCGTCAACCGTAACTCCGCGCGACAATCCGCTGGGAAGGGATGGAAAAGTAGTCATTCCGAGTTCCCGCAGCATCTATGAATACACCTTTGATGTTCCCAAAGACGGACGTTATTATGTGATGATCCACGGATGTATTCCCAAGTTCCGCACCACGATCTATGCGGCAGTAGATAATGACAAAATGGAGCAGGCAATGCTTCAGGCAAAGCCCCACATGACCTGGATGCCGCTTGCACCGGCAGCAAGATTCGGTAACAGCAACCGTTACTATGATTTGAAGAAAGGAACACACAAGCTCCGCATCAAAGCAGGAAAAAACACCTTTCACTTTGACGGAATCGTTGTGACCGATTCTCCCGGATCATTTGAGCCGCGTTAAGTTTACCGGCAGCAAAACTCAGCGGAAGCAGCAGAAATCCTGTTGTTTCCGCTTTTTTTTGTGTTTAAAATACTGAAATCGTTTGAAAACATCTGCTTGATGTGGTATTGTAAAACAACTTCATTTTGTGAGATGAGGCAACTTGAAAAAAGAAAGGAAAAGAGCAATGTTAAAACGTTTTGCGCTTGTACTGCTTGCTGTATTCACAGTAATTGCAGTATGTCACGGAGCTAAACCCAAAAAACGCAGCCACATGGATAAAACCATGTCGGCACGTCAGAAAAAGATCGTAAATTCACCGTTGGAAAAGAACCGTCTTGAGTTGATAAAGCCGGTCAAAAAAGGTGTGTTGCAGCTGCGTCCGACGTTCAACTCCTGCGGATTTTATTTCGGTTGTTCAAAGGTGAAGTCTCCGGTGCTTGAGTTTCGCAAGGCAGGAGAGACAGAATGGCAGCTTGCTCTTGCTCCGATCCACTATTTTGAGGATGGAAACACCAAAACCGGACTTGTGATGAACGAGTACCGCGGAAGCATCGTCAAGCTCGATGAAAATACCGTCTATGAGATACGCTTCAAAGACGGCAGCAAGGTCTTGAAACAGGGAAAATTTACCACCTGGAAGAGCGATGTTCCTGTCGCAAAGACTATTTATATCGATCCCGCAAATTTCAAAGCTCCCTATACGATCTCTGCTAAGGGAACTCCCAAAGGCTGGATACGTTATGCGATAAAAGGAAACAAAAAACTTGCCGCCAACAGCAATACTCCGGTATTTGTGGTTAAAAATGCCGCGTATGTCCTGATTGACGATATGACGATCACCAACGGCAAAGGAAGCCGCAGTGTCATAGATATCAGCAATTCGACCGGCGTCCGCGTCCGCAACTGCGATATATCCAAGTGGGGAAGAGTCGGAGTCGCGAAATACGATACTCCCAAAGGTGTTGGAATGTACTATATCAATGACTCCAAAGGAGTTCCCCGCGCGGTCAACTACGATGGCGCAATCCAGATATTCAGCGGAAGCAAAGAGATCGTGGTCGAGCGTTGCTATATCCACGATCCTTACAGCCGGGCCAACAGCTGGTTTTACAGCCATCCGGCAGGACCTCAGGCTGTCATGTGCTACAAACCCGATCACAGCGTGGTCATCCGTTACAACGACTTTGTCGGCAGCGATGAACACCGTTTCAACGATGCCGTTGAGAGCTCCGGAAACTTCCACAGCAACGGAGGTCTCAACCGTGACGCCGATGTGTACGGTAACTTCATGATCTACTGCAATGACGACAATATCGAGCTCGACGGAGGACAGCAGAATATGCGCTGCTTCTGGAACCGTTTTGAAGCCGCTCTCTGCGGAGTATCCGTCCAGGGATGCATGACCAGTCCGGTTTACGTATTCGAGAACCTCTTTGCCGGAATGTGCGGCGAGTTCGGAGAAGCCGGACAGACCATCAAAACCGGCGGCGGTAAACACGGAATCAACTCCTACGCCTTTTTCTTCAACAACACTCTGGTTGACAAGGGCAGCGGTATTTCCATGATGCCGACGCTCAACAGCATTATCAAAAACAATGTGTTTACCCACACCCAGGGAATCAACAAAGCCTATATTTCTCCCCGTTCCAAATACGAAGCGAACTCTCTCAGCAGCAATTCCCGGAGCGGTTTCGGAGCCGGACGCGAGAAATATGATGCGAAATTTTCCAATGTCAAGACTGGAGACTTCACTCCTGTCGATACCGGCAAAGCCGTTGCCATCCCCAACTTCCTGCCCAACGGAGGTGACCGTGGAGCTTTCCAGAAAGAGAATACCATGAGTATCCCCTTCCGTCCTGTTCCGTTTGTGCTTGACACCAACAGGATCATCGACGTCAACGTCAAGGACGGCAATGCCGCTCCTGCCGAAGTCAAGGTGCTCTGCACCGTCGGCGGAGATAACTACCGCGCTGCGTATTCGATCCGCAAGAACGACGTCTTTGACTGGTTTGAAGTGACTCCTGCCAAAGGAATTCTCAAGTCCGGAGACAAAGTGACATTCACCGTCAGATTCAAGCCTGAAAAGATGAACAACCGCCGCAACTATCGTGGAGCGTTTCTCGTGCGTACTGCCGATGGATTTTCCAGAGTGGTTTCCATCTACGCCAAAACCGACTTTGTCCAGTCGTTCAAGCTCGAAAAAGCAGGAGAGAAGGCGATTTACATTGACGTTTTCAAAGGCAAAGCCTTCAACGCCAAGAAAAAAACTTCCACCAGTTTGAGTGTCAAAGATGACGCAATGGCAGAGGGAGGAAAGGTTGTTGTGCCGAGTTCCCGCAAGATCTATGAATATACTGTTGATGTTCCTGAGGACGGACGCTACTATTTCATGATCCACGGACGTGCCGCCAAGGATTCAGGAAATCCCCGCCTCAAAGTATCAGTCAACGACGCCAAGTTTGATATTTCCCGCCAGCAGACAGAATCTGATCGTATGACTTGGACGATGCTCACTCCGGGCAGAGGATTCGGTCACATGAGTCAGCACTTTGATCTCAAAAAGGGAACGAACAAAGTGCGGATACAGAGTTCTACCGGAGTATTCCACTTCGACGGATTGGTTCTCACCGATTCTCCCGGATCATTTGAGCCGCGGTAAAATCAGTTGAGCATAAAGAGGCTGTTGCAAAACCTTCTGAATGTGAGCAATAGCCTTTTTTATTGCCAGAAAGAGAGAGGAACAGCAGATTTTATTTTCCTGTGATGCGTCTGGAAAACGAGGCAAGGATCGCTCCGGAAACATTGTGCCAGACGCTGAAAATCGCACCGGGCAGGGCGGAGGCAGCTCCGAAAAACTTTCCGGATATCGCTGCTGCCAGCCCGGAGTTTTGCATTCCTACTTCGATTGCTATGGTAAGGGCTGTTGTTTTGTCACACTTCAATAAGCGTGCACAAATATATCCGAGGACAAGTCCGGCAGTATTGTGGATCATTACCGCAGTTATCGTCAGAGCTCCGCTTGAAAACAGCGTTTTTACGTTGAGGGAAACGATGATACCGATGACAAAGATGATCGAAACCACCGACAAGACAGGAGACACCTTGTTTATGATATCGCGGTGCTTTCTCAATATCCGGTTGACCAGCACTCCTGCGGCGACCGGAATAGCTACGACAAAGACGATGCTTTTCAACATTTCAGCAGCCGGGACATCTACTGTTTTGCCGAGATACAGCGCGGATACCAGTGGAGTGATGAATATTCCTGCGGCGGTGGAACAGGCTGTCATGGTTATGGAGAGTGCGACATTTCCTCCGGCAAGATAGGTGATAACGTTGGAAGCCGTTCCGCCTGCGACACAGCCTACCATAACTACTCCGATAAAGAGTTCCCGCGGCAGCTGTAAAAGAGTTGATGTTACAAATGCGATTGCCGGCATAAGGGTAAATTGCAGGGCGATCCCGATGAGGACTGCCCGGGGATTTTTTGCCGCATTTACAAAATCACCGACCGAGAGAGTTGCTCCCATTCCGAACATGATGAGGCCGAGCAGCGGAATTATCAGAAAGCCGAGATGCGACAGGGACGAGGGAAATATGCAGGCGAAAATCGAGAATAAGACCGCTCCTGCCGGAAAAATTTTAACAGCCAGTTTTGCCATCAGATGTCTTCCTTTCTAACCAAGCAAAAGAAATAAATCGAGCAGGGAGATCAGAGCGAGTCCCTTTTTATGACTCCAACATCGAGCAGTCCCGATGGGATTTCTCTGTTTTCGATTTTTGCCAGCAGCATATCAACGGCAATGCGGCTCAGAGAGGAAGAATCGACTTTTACCGTGGTGAGTGCTGGAACGGTGTACGAAGAGAACCCTATGCCTCCGAAACCGCAGACAGCAAAATCCCGCGGAATACTGTACCCCAGGCGTACCAGGGAGCTCATAGTTTTGACTGCGGTGTAATCACAAGTTGCGATGATCGTTCCACCGACATTGCCAGGAACGGCTATACGTTTCACTGTTTCATGTATCAGGGGGTTATAGTCGCCGTGGATGTGGAAAAGCTGGTCAAAGATATCGTTTTTGATATTTTTGCTGTAATCAATATAGGTGAAATCGACACCGGCTTTCTCCGCCGCACGGAAGAAACACTCTTTTTTCCAGCGGAATAGAGAAGTGCTTTCCTGACCGACAAAAAATATCGGACCGCTGCGTTTTACAGCAAGCTCGATCAGTCCGGTAAAACCTTTTTCCGCGTCCGGAGCTGCGACAGGCTGGCTGCACTCTTCCGGATTTCCGTCAACGTAGACGAGATTTGGAAATATATCGGATAGAAAATTGTATTTTCCGGAATCCATCTGGAAAGCTCCATCAACGATGACTCCATCGTATTTGAGCTTGGAAAACAGTTTTCTCGCTTCTGATTCAGTATGAAACTCCTTTGAAAACAGCGAGAAATCCAGCTCTCTCTCCCGGGTTGCCGCCTCAGCTCCGTAAATGATATCGCTGTAATAACTGTCTGTGATATCGTATTGCAGAACGCGGGTATATAAGTTGAGCATTCCCAGGGTTCCGTGTATGATGCCTTTTCCGTTGCTTCGGACAAAAGTTCCTTTTCCCTGATGGCTTACAAGGATGTTTTCATCGACCATCATGCGGATAGCGCGGCGTACAGAGGTACGTGAGACTCCGAGTTTTTCGCAGAGCAGGTTTTCTGAGTAAATGGCGTCACCGACTTTGAGCGTTCCGGAGGCGATATTTTTCCTCAGGAACGCTGCGACCTGCTGATATATTTTGTCTTTAGCCATATATTACCTCCGTGCAGCGTGTCATCTCTTAATGAAACGGAAGATGATCGAGCTTGAAGTTGTGCATCTCATCGTCATCGTAAAACACCTTCATCAGGAACAATCCCTGCGGAGGAGCTGTTTCCGGAGCATTTGTTCTGTCTTTTGACTCAAGGATACGGGTAACAGCATCGGGGGAGAGTTTTCCTGCTCCTGCGGCTTCGATGGTTCCCATAAGACAGCGGATCATTTTGTAGAGAAAGCCGTTTCCGACAAACGTGAGTGTGCAGTAGTCTCCGAAAAGCTGCTGATCTATACGGAATATGGTGCGGACGGCGTCGTCTATTTTGCTGCGTTCCACAACAAAGCTTGAGAAGTCGTGAGTTCCGACGAGCCTCTGGGCTGCGGCATTGAGGAGTTCAGGATCAAGCCTTCTCAGCGGACGCCAGCTGTAACGGTCGGAAAAAGGACTGCTGTCGCGCAGATTGAGAACGTAGGTGTAAGCTTTTCCCTTCGCGTCGTAGCGCGAGTGGAAATCAAACGGAACTTCGCGGATCGACATTACTTTTATATCTCCCGGAAGCTGGCGGTTGACCGCTCTCAACAGTTTGTCCGGCGCGATATCAGGACGCTCCGGAGCAAGGAAACTTGCCACAAAGCCCAAAGCATGGACTCCGGCGTCGGTGCGGCTGCATCCGATGAGATGTATGGGCTGATCCATATACATATAAGTCAAAATCTTCTGCAATACCCCCTGCACGGCGAGGCGGTGCGGCTGGATCTGCCATCCGCTGTAATTGGTTCCGTCGTATGCGATCTCAAGCACATAGCGGTGCAACGGGGTATATGAAGTCTCTTCTATGCTCATAAAATAACTCTTTCTGCGATATCGTTCCAATAGAGCAGACCATCTGGAGTAAGCCGTATATTCTGCCCGTTTATAATATAGAACTTATCCGGCACACTTTCCATAGCTGAAGAGAAAATTTCGCTGATTTCGCGCCATGAAAGTCCGGAAAAACACCAATCCCGGCAGTTCCAGCCACGGACAGTTCTCAGATTGACCGCAAATATCTCGCGGCACCTTGCTTCCTGAGAGAGTTCATCTTTTTCTGCAGCCGCTCCGTTGAGCCATCCTGAGAGGTTTTCACAATTTATTGTGCGAGACACTCCGTCAAAGCCTGCTCCGGATGGACCGAACGCTGCGAGTTTGCCGCCCTTCCAGACATTGATATTGTGACGGCACTCTGCTCCCGGAAGTGCGTAATTCGATATTTCGTAACGTTCGATGCCGTATTTTTTTAAAGTTTTTTCTGCATCGTGATACATTCCGACCGCTATTTCATCGTCGATTATGAAGGTGCTGCCGAGCAGACTCTGCTCTTCAGGAGTAAGACTGTAACACGAGACATGATCGACTCCGCATGAAGCGACGGTTTCAAGATCGTTGAGCCATTGAGATCGCGTCTGACCGGGAATTCCGTATATCAGATCGCAGTTGAAATGCTTTATCGACGATTGCTGGATCAGCGATATCGCGTTTGAAAGGGCTTGGCTGCTGCAGTTTCTTCCGAGTGTCCGGCGCAGCGCGGGATCAAAGCTCTGGACTCCGAGACTTATGCGGGTGACGTATTGTTCAAGCAGCTGTATCTTGCGGTTGTCGAGAGTTTCAGGATTGCTCTCAATGGTGATCTCACATCCGGAAACAGGGGATAGAAAACGCATTACAGCGTCCAAAAGACGTTCAAGCTGAGATGCGTCAGGAAGCGTTGGAGTTCCGCCTCCGATATACACCGTCTCAGCCTTGATGTCCGGATGTTTTTCCATATCGCAGATCACCTTGTCGAGCCAGCTTGAAATCAGCTCTTCGGATGCTCCAGGTTCGGAGTAAAACGCGCAGTAGCCGCATTTGCTTCTGCAGAATGGAACGTGTATGTAGCAGTTCACTCTTTAACAGTTCCTGCCAGAGCAAAGTTCACGAGGAATTTTATTCCGTTTGCGAGCATCTCATCAGGAGCATCCAGTCTGGGGTTGTGCAGATCAGGAGCATCAACTCCTGTTCCTATGCGCAGGTAAACTCCCGGAGCGCGGTGGAGGAAATAGGCGAAATCCTCAGAGCTCATCGCAGAATTGGGTTCCCACTCAAGCGGAATATTTGCGTTTTCAATGACTTGTGCTGCCATATCAACGGCGTTGTCATCATTTACAGTCGCGGGATAGCGTCCTGAAATGTTGACATCAACTTCGACTCTGTGGAGTTTTGCTACACACTGACAGATATCCCGGAGTGATTCGATCAGCTTTTCAGCGGTGTCGTCGGTGAGTGCGCGGATGGTTCCGGAGAAGGAAGCTTCTTCTGATATGATGTTGGGAAGCGTTCCTCCGGATACGGTTGCCACGCTTATTACGCCTGACTCAAAGGGAGTTATTCTGTTTTGAACCGCTCCCTGCAGTTCGACGATCGCGCTTGCCAGAGCTGTAATGGGGTTTCTTGCCAGATCAGGACGGCTTCCGTGTCCACCAAGGCCATTGAATTTCACGATGAAGTGTGCGCTTGCCGCAGAGACAGTTCCTTTGCGTATGACCAGCGTTCCCACCGGGTACTTGGGGACTATATGCAGAGCAGCGACATAGTCCGGAGCAGGGGTATTGATAGCTCCCGCCGCGATGAGGTCTTTTGCCATTGAGACGTTTTCTTCACCCGGCTGAAAGACAAAGCGTACTGAACCTGAGAGTTTATCCTGCAGTCTGCTGAGGACTTTTGCCGCTCCGCAGAGCATCGCCATGTGGGCGTCATGTCCGCAGGAGTGGGCAAAACCGGGATGTTCCGAAGAGTATTCGGCTCCGCTTTGCTCAGCAAGCTCCAGCGCGTCGATGTCAGCTCTCAATGTGACATTTTTTCCCGGAGTTCTGCCGTAAAGCATGGATACCGTGTCAGTTTCAAGGAACGGTGATGCTGTTTCGAGATGTGGAACTCCTGAAAGAAATTTCCGGATCTCAGCACAGGTTTTGAATTCCTTTCCGGCGATTTCCGGAATGGAGTGCAGTTTGTGCCTGAGGGCAATTATTTCAGGAGTTATCTCCTTGATTATATCGTCTGTTTGCATTTTCAGAGCTGATATACCAGTTTGCCGTCCACGTAGGTACGCTCGATGCGTCCTGCGACGCTCATTCCGTCGAACGGAGTGTTGCGGGCCTTGGATTTGAAGAGGTTTTTGTCGATGACATACTCTGCTGCCGGATCGAAGATCACAAGATCAGCGGGATTTCCTTCCGCGAGATTGAAGTTTTCGATACCCATGACTTCTGCGGGACCTTTGGTGAGTTTCTCGATGAGTTTGGGCAGAGAGATGACGCCTTTTTTCACGAGTTCGGTGTAGCAGAGAGAAAATGCCGTCTCCAAACCGATGATGCCGAATGGAGCAAAGTTGAATTCAACCATCTTCGCGGTAGTGGTGTGAGGAGCATGGTCAGTTGCAATGACCGTGATCGAGTCATCAGCAATACCTTCGATAAGAGCGATGCGGTCCTCTTCGCTGCGGAGCGGAGGATTCATCTTGTAGTTGGTGTCAAAACTCTTGATCTTTTCATCGGTGAGAGTGATGTGGTGCGGAGTAGCTTCTCCGGTGACCTTGATTCCGCGTTTTCTTGCCTGACGGATGAGATCGACACTCTCTTTTACGGAGATATGCTGCATGTGGATCTTCCAATCGACCATCCTTGAGAGGATGATATTGCGGGCGACGATCAGCTCTTCCGAGGCTCCGGAAATACCGTTGAATCCGAGGAGCACCGACCATTTGCCTTCGTTCATCACTCCGCCGGCGGCGAGGGTGGTCTCTTCACAATGGTCGAGAATGGGCAGATTGAAGCTCTTGGCATACTCGACGATATGGCGCATGAGGTCGTGATCCTGGACGCATTTTCCGTCATCGCTCAATGCGGCGACGCCCGCGCTCTTGAGAGAGCCGATGGGAGCCATCTCCTTGCCTTCGCTGTTGACGGTCATGCATCCGCATGGAAGGACTTTGACGACAGCCTGCTGCTCAGAAGTGCGGCGCAGCAGTTCGATAGCTCCGACCGTATCCGCGGCGGGTTTGGTGTTGGGCATGGCGACGATGGAGGTGAAACCTCCGGCGGCGGCAGCCATGGTTCCGGTCTGGATGGTTTCGGCGTTGGTGTTTCCGGGCTGACGCAGATGGACGTGGACGTCAAGGAAACCGTGAGTCAGGACTTTGCCTGAGAGATCGATGACTTCGGGGTTTGAGAGTTTTCCGCAATCGGTGATGACTCCGTTGGAAACTCCGAGATCGCCTACTGTATCTATGCTGCGCTCAGGATCGATGATCCTGGCATTTTTAAAAAGAATATCGCTCATTTCTGCACACATCCTGACACTAAATAGAGAACTGCCATGCGAACGGCAAGTCCGTTGGTTACCTGTTCGAGAATCACTGAATTGGGACCGTCGGCGACTGCTCCGGAGAGCTCAACGTCGCGGTTGATGGGACCGGGGTGCATGATAAGCACATCGGGTTTGAGGAATTTCATGGACTCCTCGCGGATACCGAAAAATCTTGAGTATTCTCCGGTGCTGGGGAAGAAGCTTGCGTTCTGTCGCTCATGCTGGATACGGAGCAGATTGATGACATCGGCATCGGCGACAGCCTCTTTGAGGTCGTGACAGACTTTGACTCCGATGCTTTCAAACTCTTTGGGAACGAGTGTGGAGGGACCTGCAACGGTGACCTCAGCTCCAAGTTTGAGCAGTCCCCAGATGTTGCTGCGGGCGACGCGGCTGTGGAGGATATCTCCGATGATGGCTACTTTGAGACCGGCGATACGGCCCTTTTTCTCTCTGATGGTGAAGAGGTCGAGCAGAGCCTGAGTCGGATGGGCATGGGCACCGTCTCCGGCATTGACGACTCCGCACTTGAGGTGTTTTGCGATGAAGCTCTGGGCTCCGGGAACCGAGTGGCGCATGACCACAAGATCGACCTGCAATGCTTCGATGTTGCGGACGGTGTCGAGCAGAGTCTCGCCTTTGAGCAGACTGCTTGCCTGAGCCTGCATATTGACGATATCTGCACTGAGACGCTGTTCAGCGAGCTCGAATGATACACGGGTGCGGGTGCTGGGTTCAACGAAGAAGTTGACGACGGTCTTTCCGCGCAGGGCGGGAACTTTTTTGACGCTTCGCTCTGATACCTTCTTGAATTCAGCAGCGGTATCGAGTATGTATTCGATCTCTTCGCCGCTCAAATCATAAAGGGTGAGCAGGTCTTTGCGGGTCCATTTCATATTTTCAAATCCTTGCTTGAAGAAAAAAGTTTACGAATTCCATTCTCTGCAGAAAATTCCTGGTTCGTTGTCGAAGCTGACGACGATTTTGTTTTCGGCAGGGATATCGATATCAAATCCGGTGACATCGGCATGGATGGGGAACTCAGGATTTCCGCGATCGACAAGGACAGCGAGACGGATGACTTTGGGCCTTCCGTAATCGGTTATGGCGTCGAGAGCGGCGCGGATGGTTCTGCCTGAAGAGAGGACGTCATCGACCAGAATGAGTATCTTGTCGTTGACATCGAACGGAATATCCGTTTCGCGTATCAGCGGAAGACGTTTGCGGTTGCTGATATCGTCGCGGTACATGGATATATCGAGTTTTGCGAGGGCAGGGGAGTAACCTGTTTCGCGTTCGATGATCTCTTTGAGTTTTTCTGCGAGCGGAACACCCATCTGCTGGATTCCGACAAAGGCGTAATCCTGTTCGAGTGCGCTGTAACGGCGGTGGATGTCGAGTGCCATCCTTTTGATTTCCGGCAACATCTTTTCAGCCGGAACAAGCTCTTTTTGACTGGTCATCTGAGTGTACTCCGAAAATTGATACTGTTCCGGAGGAATAATATATCATCAAACCGTTGTCTGTGTCAAGTGAGAAGTGCATTTTTATTGATATATTTTTTATTATAAGTGGGGCAACTGTTTGAAAAAAGCAAATATAATGTTATATTTACCCAAAACAACAAACGGAGAAAGCTATCATGAAATTTTATTACTTCAATTCAACCCACTGGGATCGTGAATGGTACCAGCCGTTTCAGGAGTTCCGCAAGTATCTTGTGGACACAACTGCGGAGATGCTGGATATTTTCAAAAACGTTCCTGAGTTTGAAAAATTCACCTTTGACGGACAGACTATTGTGCTTGAAGATGTGACTGAGATACATCCTGAGTGGAGGAACGAGTTGGTGAAACTTGTTTCCGACGGCAAACTCAATGTCGGCCCGTGGTATGTCATGCCGGATGAATTTCTCTGTTCAGGAGAGGCTATGATGCGCAACTTCTCAGTCGGACACCAGGTCGCTGACGAGTTCGGAGGAAAAGTCTGGAAATCCGGCTATATCTGCGATATCTTCGGTCACATTGCCCAGATGCCGCAGATCATGGCTGGCTTCGGTCTCAAGGGCGCGGTCGTGTGGAGAGGTTTCCCGGATGACAAAGGAGGCAAAGGCATCTGGGAGTCTCCGGACGGAACCCGCATCCCCGCTCTGCGTCTGCACCCCTTCTGCGGATACGGCAAGTTCAGTCTTGAAGTTCGCGGCTGGTGGAATGAAAAACTTGATGAAAAATCAATGAAAGAGCGTCTTTCCAAATGGATAGAAGAGAACCGTTATTTCTTCGGAGACACTTTTGTTCTCAGCGATGCTCTCGATCATGCGGTTCCGTCGGCAGACACTCCGAAGCTGCTCAAATGGGTGAAGGAGCTTTATCCTGACGCCGAGGTCGTACACAGCGACTTCCTTGATTTCTTTGCCGAAGAGTTTGAAAACAGCGCGGAGCTTCCGGTTTTTGCCGGAGAGCAGATATATACCGCGAGCGGCAATCAGAACAACGGCTATCAGATACCCTATACTTTGAGTTCCCGTTACGATGTCAAACGCGCCAACGACCTCTGTCAGAACACGCTTGAACTGCTCATCGAGCCTGAGCTCGCCCGCCGCGCTGCCGACGGAGACACCAAAAGTCTGCCGTTCCTGCGTTGTCTCTGGAAAACTCTGCTCAAAAACCATCCGCACGATTCGATATGCGGCTGCTCTATCGACACCGTGCACCGTCAGGTGCTGGGGCGTTTCGAGGAAGTTCAGCAGCTTGCTTCCCGCATGGAGGAAGAGTTCCGTTTCATCGAACGCAAGCGCATTTCAGGCAAGACCATTGCCGAAGAGCTCAAAGGTTCGGACGGAATAGATAAATCCGACAAAGAGATCGCTGAAGACGGTAATTACACTCTGCGTCTCTACAATCCGCTTCCGTATGCAATGGATGGAGTCCGTGAGCTGACGATAGCGTTTCCGGCGATCACCCCCTATGTGTCGCGTCCTGAGGGAATGTTTATCAAAGATACCATTAACGCCTTCCGGCTGTTCGATGCCGACGGAGCTGAATTGCCTTATGTGATAAAAGCGCTCAAGCGCAATCAGGTGCGTCCATTCTGCCGTCAGGATGTCAGAAGATACGATGTCTATACCGTGGCGGCGAAGTGCCGTCTTGCTCCGTCATCGTGGACGAGCATTTCCATAAAGCCCTCAAAGTTTCAGGTGCGCAACTGGGGAAGTCTCGTTACCGGAGTCCGCTCAGCCGAAAATGGTATCATCAAACTTGAGATATCCAATGATGGAACATTCAGCGTGACTGATCTGCGTTCCGGAAGAGTTTACTCCAACCAGAACGAATACCTTATCGACCGCGATTGCGGAGACGGCTGGTATTTTGTCTCTCCGGCGGTCAACCCGACCGTTTGCGGAACCAATGACGTGACAGTCAGACTTCTGCATAATATGAGCGATTACGCTGAGTTTGAAGTCATCAAGCGCTACCGGGTGGCAAAAGAGCTGGTCTGGAAAGGCAGCATAAACGAGTCATACGTCGGAGCTTTTGAGAGCGAAGAATATACCACGCTTGAAATAAAAAGTTATATCTCTCTTTCTTCATCAAGCGACAGCGTGAATGTCAGAACCGTGGTGGATAATACCCTCTGCGACGCGAGAGTGCGTTTGAGAGTGCCGACCGGCATCGCGGGAAAATATTTCACAAGTCAGGTGGCGGCGATCCTTGAAAACAATATGGGTCGTCCGCATGGAGACGCTTCGATAAACATCGATGAGCCTGAGGTCATCGAACGCAACTTCGACGGAATTGCCGGAAAACGCGATGAAAAGGGCGGAATCGCCTTTATCTCCAAAGCTGGCTTGCATGAGGTCGCCGGAATTCCGTACAGCAGCGATGAGGCACTTGCGGTCACTCTGTGGAGAAGTTTCCGCCGAACCGTTATGACCAACGGAGAAATCGACGGACAGCTTTTGAAACGCCTTGAATTCAATTATTCGTTGAAGTGTTTTGATGCCGGCGTCTCTTACTCCGATATGGTGCGCGATATGCAGAAAATGCGAGCCGATGTTCCCAGCGATATCATAAAGAGCTGTGCGGTAAAGGAAAAGGATGCCGCTCCGTTCTTCGAGGTCAGCGGAGATCTGCTGCTCTCAGCCTGCAAGCCTGCCTGGAACGCGGAAGAAAACACCATTATCCTGCGTCTTGTGAACTACTCAGACGTTGAGGTCTCTTCAGAGGTCAAGTTTGACAGAAATATCCGCTCCGTGATGCTCTGCCGTCTCGATGAGAGCGAGATATCGGATGTCGAATTTTCCGCAAACACCTTCAAGGCAACCGCCGGCAAATGGGCGTACGTCACGTATAAGATAGCGTTCTAACGCAATAAAACTCAAAAAGCAAAACGGTACCGCGTCCATAAACCGCAGTACCGTTTTTTGTTTGCTTTGAATTCCGGTGTCAGAACGTTGAGTCCGGAGTCTCTCCGATGGCAGATGAGAAATATTTTTTGCCTTTGATGAAATTGTAATTGGAGGTTTGGATAAACTCTCCCGGAGTGATGAGCGCAGCGTGACCATCAAGGAAGAGGGTACTGTTGCGTCCGTTATGCCTGAAGTTCGGGTAGCTGTTTCCTCCCCAGTAACACTTCCAGCTGGGAGTCTGAGGACGTCCTGCTTCGAGAATCATCTTGAATGCAGAGGGGCGTTTTACTGTTCCCGGAGGAATATGGCAGCCGAGGGTCGCGGTCGGGTGCATTTTGTATAAATCACGGTTGGTGTCAGAAGGAGTACCCGGAATCCAGGAGTAAAGTCCGAAAGAAGCGTAAGTGCTGTCCTTGGGGTTGCCTCCGCGTCTCTTGATCTCTTTTATTGTTGCGTATCCGCCGACAGACGGGCAGTAGAACATATCGGTTTTGGTAAGATAATTTCCGCAGAGCCTGAGAGTGATCTCACGGGATGCTGTGTTTCCGCCGATCTCCTGAACCAATTTTCTGCTGATCAGCATGGAATACGGAAGTCCGTAAACATCACTCTGCGGTATATCTGTGTTGGGGTACCAGATGACTACGGTATCCCGGTTGTTTGCGGCATATTGTGCCATACCGAGACCGATCTCTTTCATGTTATTGACACAGGTTGCAGACTTTGCTCTGTCTCTCGCACTTGAAAGCGCAGGCATCAGTATTGCGGCAAGGATAGCGATGATGGCGATCACGACAAGCAGTTCGATAAGCGTAAAACTCCGGAGTTTTATCTGCTCACCTTGAGCAGATAAATAACGTTTCCCAGCAGATGATTTCATAATATCCTCTCAAAGTTGTTGATGTAGGTTTACAGTAATTATACGCATGAAAAACTTTACCGCAACCCCCGGCATGAAAAAAAACAGAAAAAAATCCCCTGCCGCGGTTTACGGCAGAGGATTTATGACGTTAGACGGAATATTATCTGCTGTTTCCGTGAGCTTTGATTTTCCAGGGCTCATGGTTTATTCCGCAGAGCACTTTGACCATCTCACAGCGGAACTCATAGCTGGTTTCCGGAATTATCACCACGGCGGCGATTTCGGCAGTGATATCGCGCATTGAGTGCAGGGTGATACCGTCTCCGGCGGAGATTCTGGTGAAGCGCGGAGAGTGATAGGGATATTTGTTCTGATCTCTATCGAGAGCGGCATCCCATCTGAAGCGGCTCCATCCTTTACCGTACTGAGCTTTGTAGAAGTCGTTTCCGGCATGGATGCCCTGCATGACTCCGAACATTTTTCCATCGGCGAGTTTGATTCCGATGATCGGATTTCTTTCGCACATGGTGGGAATGCGGCTGAGGGTCCAGACGAGATAACTGCCTTCGGCAAAGGGTTTGAATCCGAAACGCGCCTGCTCTCCGCGTTTGCTCAGGGAAACGCAGTCCTGGACGCGCTCTTTTCCGGCAGGAGCGGTTTTTCCGCCCTTGAGCAGTTTGGCATCTCTGGCAAGGGACATCTGGACGCCTTGAGCGACGAGGACAGTCAGTTCTTTCTTTGCTCCGTTGTCGTCGATGACCACGTTGTCAAAGCGCGGCAATGAGCCGCTGTTTTCAGCGGTGATGGTGAGTTTTCCATCCTTGAGTACAGCGGTCACTCCGTTGGTTGAGATGACTTTTGCCTCTTTACCGGCTCCGGCTATTTCGTGAGTCACGCTCTTGCCGGGCTCGACCACGGTGAGCTGACGCTCGTTACCGGGAAGGGTTCCGGCGTAGGGAGCATCTTTTATCTCTATGCTCTTGACATCGCTTCTGTATGCCACAACAATATCGGCGGGAGCATTGTTTCTGCTCTTGAAAAGCAGGGAGTTCTTTCCGCCCTTGAGCTGGCAGTTCTGGAGGCGGCTGTTGAACATCACTTCAGTCCAGGCATCAAATTTTGCGATCTTTGCGATCGGAGCTTTGACTTTGATAATATATCCCTGGCGGGCTCTCACAGCGTAGGTTGCAACTCCGTTGGCATCGGTGATGAGTTTGCGGAACGTTTTTGCTCCATCAGTTGATATCTCGATATCAGCAGTTTTTCCATCGAGCGTAACAGCCTTGTATCCTGCTGCCACGATCGGGTAGGGCAGATCGACCTGATAACAGAAATCTTTGGGTGTCACGCGGGAGAAGGTGAGCTTGTTGTCTGCGGGCTTTCCGCTGAAAGAGAGGTAGGCGTTCGAGTAGTGCGGGAACGGCCTTATGACCTTGTAGAGCTGCTCATTTGCGACAACTTCGGCAGGAGCCTTGGATATGACGGACAACTCCTTGGGGTAGGGGAACTTGTCATGCGGATGCACGGCGTTGGGGTCGATGCAGCGTTTGTTCTGGATATCGTTGTAGGCTCCGTCATTGTAGAAGTAGAGACGCATTTTCTCTCCCGGACGCAGGTTGTAGGCGATGCGCTGCTGCATGACAGGAGTGTTTCTTGCATACCAGCGGGATACTCCCTGACGGGCAAACGCTCCTCCTGAGTTTTTGTAACGCTGGAAGGGACCGTTTTCGATATCAAGCTGTCTCAGGCTGGCAGCGGTCTCGTTGTCATGGGCAGGGAAAAATCTCTGGGCAGAGAGGTCATAAACGTGGTTTTTGCCATCGTAGAAGACCTGCTCAAAGGCGTGACCGTAGCCTCCGATCATCGTTGCGGGAAGCATTCCGGAGCAGGTGAACATATTGGCAGTCATGTTGTTCAACGGACCGCACTCAAATCCGCAGTAGTTGTTGAGCATGGAAAGTGCCTGATAGTCGGCTCTGCGGGCAGCGTTTGAGTGGGGAATGAAACTGACCTGATTGGTCATGAAGTAATCACTTGCCTTCAACACCAGATTGAAGAGGATATTGGCGCGGTCTTTTTCGCTGACTTTATCCATTTTGAGACTGTCGGCGAGGTCTCCGAAGCTGCGGGTATCGAGTTCATCGTTGGCGATGAGCACGGGGTGTGACACTCCCTTGACTCCGGAGGGGCAGGCTATCTCGACATAGTCCATGTAGGTGTTGGCTGGAACGCTGACGACTTTGCTTTTTCCGTGTGAGGCACGGAACTTGATGACTCCTGATTTTCTCGCCGCCTTGAAGTCTTTTACCGAAGGCAGCACGGGGTAGTTGAGTGTATTGAGGACGATGTCCGGATTTGAGTGGTCCTGCAGTTTGGCAGGATAATACTGGATGACCTTTTCTCCCAGTTTGAATTTGCGGGATGAGAGCGGAAGATATTTGTGGTTGACTGATGCGGAAATATTTCCCTGTCCCCACGCGCTCTTTCCGTCTATATTGTGGTCGAAGTTGAAGAGGGCTGCAGTCCTGCTGTCGCACTTGAACTCTTTTGCCGGAGTGAAATCTTTATCGTAACGTTTTCCCTCAGAGATACGGACAAGATCCATTTGGAAAGGTGCCAGCGGAGCCGCTTTGGTCTGGTCGAAGCTTTTGCGGTGCATTCCGAGGTTTCCGCCGAACTCTACCTGCTGGACAGAGAGACCGTTGGGTTTTTTATCGCTGAAAATATCGCGGGGCTTGTAGCTGTATTTGCTGTCGTTGAAAATCCTTTTTCCATTGATATAGCAGGAAAATCCATCTTTACCATATTGAAAAGCGAGATGGCTCCAGCTGTTGAGTTCCACCTTGCCGGGGAAAGTGAAGGTGCGGTTTTTGAGAGTTGCATCTTTGACCTGAACTTTCCATCTTCCTCTTGAGGGAAGGTAGGTGGCTGTGAACATTGCTCCGAAAGGAGATTTGTAGTTTCTGCGGTCTTCTCTGTCGCGGTTCATCGCGGTAACGACGATGAGTTCACGTTTTTCCCCCTTGTTCCACGTCGGGCGGAACCAGAGTTCGACAGTGGCATCATTCTGGGGCCAGCAGGTCTCATGCTGTCCGCGCAGCTGTTTGCCTTCTGCGTAAACCGAGTGGCTGTTCGGAGTATAGAAAAATATAGTTCTGCCGTCGAGATTGAATGCGGTATCTCCGTCTTTTCCGGAAATACCTTTGGCGAAAAAGTGTTTGTCGTAAGCCGGGAACGGCAGCTGAGCCGCCTGTCTTACTGCGAGCTTGCTCAGCTCCACTTCAGCGAGTGAGACGGAGTGGTCTTTGATTCTGATACCATAGTTGTCAAAGGCGTATTTCGGAGAGACCATCTCAAAAGCGAAGGCGATCTTTACCGCGTCTTTGTGGAAATATCCGGTTTCGATGTGATGAGTGACGACTCCCGGAGCGCGCATAAGGCTTATCCAGCGCGGATCGGTGAGGCTTTCGGCGAGCAGTTTGCCATTTTTGTCATACTGTTCGACTTTGGTTCCGTTGCCCCAGGTGAGTTTTGAGAGTGACTTGACGGTGAATTCAAGTTTAGCCGGAGTTCCTGCGTATCCGGCAGGAAGGGTGACAAAATATTTGACGGTGCTGGTACCGTGGGATTTGATTTTAAATGACACGCCGTTTGCAGTGACTTTTGCAGCGGTATTTTTGGGAACGCTCCACTTGGAGGTGCTTTTCAAAGCTCCGGCAAAGAGATTGTCAGTCGAGTTTGCACAGGATTTTTTGACTTTTGCGCTGCCGGCTCTTCCAATCAGACGGACAGTTCCGGCGGGGACTTTGAACCGGAGTGTTTCAACTCCTTTGACGTTTGAGTCGAGTATAGCGGTATCGAGCTTTGTTTCGCCTTTTTTGCTGACAGCGAAGACTTCGATAGCCTGATCTTTGCCGACTACGGCGAGTTTTTCGAGTTTGTTTCTGTCGAGGACAGTCTCGTAAGATAACGTAGTGTCGAAGCGTGGATTCCACTCAAGCGGAATATCGTTTGCGGCGGCAAACAGCGTTCCGGCGGAAGCTGCTGCGATAAAGATAGATAAAAGTTTTTTTACCATTTTTTTCTCCTTGTTATATCAAATCAAAGTTGTTTTTCAAGCTGCCAAGAGAAAGTGTTTCCGATATGGTCGGTCGCGCTCAGGGTGTCTCCGGCAGAGAGCGAGCCGACACCGGGAGGCGTTCCTGTATAGATGAGGTCACCGCTCTTGAGTTCCCAGTATTTGGATATCTCCATGATGAGTTCAGGGATCGGGAATATCATTTTTGCGGTGTTGCCCTGCTGACGGAGCGTTCCGTTGATGCTTCCGGAAAATTGCAGAGCGGCAAGATCATCTGCGGTTCCTGAGAATGCGGAAAAGTTTCCGATGGGCGCGCTGTCATCGAATCCCTTGCAGATATCCCACGGGAGAGCTTTGGAAAGCAGACGGTTTTGGGTCTCACGCAGGGTGAGATCATATCCAACTGCGAGGGCTCCAACGAAAGAGACAGCTTCTTCCGTTGACGCCGGAATTCCGTCTTTGCCGATAAGCACCACAAGTTCAATCTCAAAGTGCGGAGTCTCTCCGCAGCGGGGAAAACGCACTGTTTTTCCCGCAGGAACAAGGGAGGTCGGAGGCTTGGAAAAAATCACCGGACTTGCCGGCCGGTCGTTTCCCAGCTCTTCAATATGTTCCACATAGTTTCTGCCGATACAGAATATCCTGCGGCAGATATACTCATTCCGGTTCACAATGAATTTCATAATGGATCACTTTCGATAAGTTGTTTGAATTTTTCTTCAAAATTATTGAGCATACTTATCCACGACTGCGGATCGATAAATGCATCGGTTTCTCCGTTCAGAACTCTGTTTCCGCGTCCGATGGTGTCGTTCTGGGAGCAGTGGTTGCCGACGTTGATATGAACGGTTCTGGTTTTGCAGTAAGCGATAGATTTTATGTATGCCTCCCGCCAGTTTTCAGCTTCAAGATTGTACTTCTTTATATACGGAGTGCGGAGCGTATTCAAACCGAGTCCTCCCATCATGGCTGATGTGAGAGTTCCGGCGGGAGTTTGAGTTTCCCAGAAGAACGAGAATGTTCCAGGAGTATGTCCCGGAGTTGACACACATTCTATTTTGGTGTTTCCGAGCTCGAGGATATATCCGTCTTCCATGACGATGTCCGGAGTGAATGTCTGGAAATCCATTCCCAGGTCTTTAGCTGCGACGAGATCATTTTCTCCTGTTACCATTCCGCAGTCATCTTTGCCTACGATGGTTTTTGCTCCGGTCAATTCGGCGAGGGCGCGGGTCGCTCCCGAGTGGTCGATGTGACCGTGGGAGTGCAGGATATATTTTATGTCATGCGGATCGAATCCGAGCTTGTATATGTTGTCGATAACTCCGTAAAGAGTCTCAAAGTATCCTGAGTCTATGAGGATAATACCGTCTCCGGTATCAATGATGTGGGTCGATGCCGGAACGGTTCCGACAAAGTAGATGTTACCGCACAACCTGAACGGAGTTGCAATATTTCCCCATTTGTGTTTTTTAGTTTCAGCCATCGTATGCCTCTTCATTCGTGATTTTCAGTTTCAGTCATTATATTTTGCGGCTTCCTGATTGAGTGACGCAAGATCGAGTTTCCCGTTTCCGAGCAGCGGAAGCTGGGGAATATATATAAAGTTTTCCAGTTTGGGTATCCACAAGTTCGGAATCTGTTTCTCTCTCAATTTTTTTACTACCTGCTCAGGAGCAAGTTTTTCGCGGTTGCAGTAAAACACTATGAGTTTTTCACCCTTCACAGCGTCATTTGCTCCGCAAACGGCGAGCAGCCGGTCTTCAGGACAGAGGATGTTGTTGATCTCTCTCTCAACGAGCTCATGAGGAACCATTTCGCCGGCGATCTTGCTGAAACGGGACAGACGTCCGGTGATGGTGATGAAGCCGCGGCGCGACATACGGGCGATATCTCCGGTGATATACCAGCCGTCACGGATGACTTCGTTGGTCTTTTCTGGCTCTCCGAGATAACCCTTCATAACGATCGCACCCTTGACGATGAGCAGACCGTCGGTGTTTTCCGGCATGAGTTCAAAGGTGGATGGATCGACAACTTTTGCACAAACACCGATGAGCGGCGGTCCGATGCTTCCGGGTTCGACGACGTGAGTACCCATCTCGTTAACTGAGGCGGCGAGGTTGATGGAGACCACGGGAGAAAGCTCCGTGCAGCCGTAAGCCTCGGTGATGACAAGACCGGTCATGTTCCGGAATCTCTCTGCAACATCATCGCGGAGCTTTTCCGCTCCGGTAATGACTATGCGGATATTTTTGAAGTCCTCCGGAACACATTTTCTCATATAGAGCTGGAGAAATCCCGGAGTTGCACTCAAGACTGTGAGATTTCCATACTTCATGGACTCTGCAACGCTTGCTGCATCAAGCGGGTTGGGGATAAGAACGGTTCTTGTTCCAGTAACGATCGGCATCCAGAAGCATACCGCCATTCCGAAGGAGTGGAACAGCGGAAGATTGCCGACGACACCGTCGTTCTTGCGGTAGCTTATTGAGTTGCTTATGGAGAGCACATCAGCAATTATATTGTGGTGGGTGAGCATGATTCCCTTGGGAATACCGGTCGAACCGCTGGAAAAAATCAGAGCTCCGACCCGGTTGACGTCGTTCCAGTTTTCCGGAGAGACCTGTTTCATCAGCTCATCGGCGGGGAATACCGTTGCAGCGATGAACCAGCAGAATTTGCTCCAGATGGTGCAGCAGTTCTTTTTTGCATCCTCGATAAAGATTATTTCAGCATCAGTTTCGAGATGTGTCTTCTCAAGAACTTTTCTTGAGGTGATGATACGTTTCAACTGAGCTTTTTCGATGGCTATTTTGAGCGATTGTATTCCGGCGGTGTAGTTCAGGATCGCCGGAGCCTTGTTCGCCATTTGTACTCCGAGCATGGCGTTCGCAAAATCCAGGGAGTTCGGCAGCATGATTCCGACATATTCCGACTCGTTTTTCGGAGCTGTTCGGCGCAGATATCTGCTCAGAAGCAGCGACTTCATAAAGAGTCTGAAATTGCCCTGTTTTTTCCATTCCGGAGCGGTGCACTCTGAAAATATCCTGCTGAACGGATTTCTCTTTGCCTGATAGCAGAAAAGCGTGTGCAATGGTTTTGCGGAAGCGTCCGGAATAAGTTCGGTATCAGCCCCGAGTTCCGCCATGATGATACGCATTTCATAAGCGTTTGTCTCTTTGGGAATGGGGTTTCCGATGGTCACGGAAGCCGGATGTCTCCGCAATCCCGGCAGGCGCAACTTGAATCTGCCATCCTGACTGCATGAAAAAATGCTTCCCCAGGTCATGCCTATGCGCATCGGAATGACCGGAATATCCATATCCTCCGGAAGCCAGTTGCCGATACCGTTTCTGAAGCTCGACATGGTTCCGTTGCGGGTGATGTCGTCTTCAGGAAATACGCAGATGAGTTCTCCGCTTTTGAGCAGCTGCCGGGTGTTCTGGATGAGCTCTTTGTGTTTCTGCACCCGTTTGCTCGGAACTTCAAGAAATCCAATGGATTTATAGAGCGTGTGCAGGACAGGTACCCGGTAGTAGTGTTCATGCATCATAAAGCGGATCGGACGGCTGGTGCAAGCCGATATAAAGAGGATATCCACGAATGAAGCCCGGTTGGCGACCAGCAGGGCTGGACCGCTTTCAGGAAGGCGTTCTGCGTTGTAAATATTGAGCCGGTATATAGTGTCGAGCATGATTCTGAAGAGCATACGCAGCAGGAATTGCGGCATGAGAGTAAAGCTGACTATTGAGAGCGTCAGAGTGAGCAGCGCAACGACGAGCGATACGGTGAAGATGCTGACGTTGAAGTAATACATGAGGAACGCAAGGACGATAGCCAGCAGGATACCTCCGGAAAATTGCAGATAGAACCAGCTGAAAAAGCGCGGAGCGAAATCCTGCTTGATAAAGTATGCCTGATAACATTGCAGCGGAACGAGTATGCTTCCTGAAGCAAATCCGAAGATAAAGAGCAGAATGACCAGAAAACTGCCTTCGGCGTAGCGGTCTCCGGCAAAAGGAAGCATTCCGACGGCGAGTGCAGAGAGGATCATGAAGACGATTCCGGTGGGCACGATACCGATTTCAACGTTGCCTTTGGAGCGGCAGCCTGAGGAGATTATTCCGAGAACGCT
The DNA here is from genome assembly GCA_015061775.1 of Lentisphaerota bacterium. GTDB lineage: Bacteria > Verrucomicrobiota > Lentisphaeria > Victivallales > Victivallaceae > UBA1784. Next base: position 58,663 of record SUVY01000007.1, read on the forward strand.
TCCGATGATCGGAGTCGCCATGAGAAAGTATTGCAGGTAGAGATTATCGGTTACTGTGGTGAAGTGCAGTCCGAGATATTGTACTGCGATAGAGGATATGAGTATCAATGCGGCAAAGACGTAACACTCTCCGACGCCGGTCATGACAAGTTCGCGGTATCTCTGCAGCTTGACCATTCCTTTGGGAAGCTTTATTTTGAGCTCGAGCTTGAGTTCATCAACATCAGCCTGCGGAGCCGGAGTTGATTCGAGAAGAGAGGAAAATATCATTGCAGCAGCAGCCGGGATGATGGCAAGTCCGAGTGCGAGACTTCCGTCAAGATGGCATTGTACAGCTGCGATTCCGCTGATGGTGCCGAGGGTGATTCCGGAAAAAGTGGCACATTCAGTTGTCGCGCAGATGGTTGCAAGCCGCTTCAATTTTACTGTTTTTGAGGTGTAAACTTTTAGGGCAGGGCGGTATATGGACAAATTCAATCCCATCAGCACAGCGATCACAAAGAGTGGAATATAGCCTGTGATATCGACAAATCCAATTATGACAGTTGCTGCCGTCGCAATGAATATCTCGATCAACCGGCTGTAAAACATCACATTGCGCGCCGAGAAACGTGCCAGAAATCCGCTCGATGCCGCGCTGCTGCACAGCCAGGGAATGGTATAGAAGGCGGACAGTACGAGCACGTTGAGTGCGTGCTGTTTGAATATCGGAGCGTTTCTGTACATCAGAAGCGCAACTATAGTGCAGAAATATACCGGATTGAATGAACTGAAGAAGTTCATGCAGAATATATTGGCTGCACTCACATTATATTTGTTTTTCTCATGGTAGTGTGGCATATACTCAAGTTCCATCGTTATAAATAAAGATACAATCAATATAATATAACATGGAAAACGGATATTTTCAACACATCACGAAGCAGACAGGAGCAAAGAACAGGTGTTTGCCGGGGTGGAAAAATGCTCCCGGCACGACCGCAATATTTTTGGGGAAACAGTTTTTACAGCTGTTCGGAATTGGTGATAGTCACCTGTTCAGCGGAGCTGATCCTGTCGCCGAAAAAGCGCGATGCGCTGCTGAGAAATTTTTCCGTAGTATCGGTCACGCAGAAACGGTATTCCGGAGTTTTTCTTCCGGAGTTTGCGAGGACATCTCCGCTGTTTATGAGTTTTTTAACATACTCTGCAGCGGCAGATGCACTGGATATGATTTTGACTTTTCCCGAAAAGAAGCGGTCAAATTCCTCTGTGAACAACGGATAGTGGGTACAGCCGAGCAGAAGAGCCTGCGGCATATTGGCAAGATATTTTCCGAGATATATATCAAAAACGCCGCCGAGGATGTTCCAGCTTTTGATCCCCTCTTCGGCGAGCGGAACAAGCAATGGGCAGGCGATGCACTCGACATCGGTGTACGGAGAGATCCGTTTGATTTCCTGCCAGTATGCTCCGCTTGATATGGTGGTCTTTGTTCCGATGACCGCCACGGTGCCCCTGATTCCGGATGCTGATGCGGCTCCTGCTTCGATGACTCCGCAAACCGGAACGGATATCTTCTTTTTCAACTCTCCGAGTGCGACAGCAGACACGGTATTGCAGGCGGCAATGATGAGTTTTACATTGCATTTTTCGAGAAAGGATGCGTCTTCGAGAGCGTAACGGATGATGGTATCTGATGATTTGTCTCCGTATGGAACTCTTGCTGTATCGCCGAGATAGACGATAGACTCCCGAGGAAGCTGGCGGGTCAACTCGGACATTACGGTCAATCCTCCTATCCCGGAGTCAAAAACTCCTATCGGACGGTCGTCGTGTTCTTTTGCGGAAGTCATTGTGTCAACGCTCCGGGGTGGACTTAGCTTGTTTTGCCGGAAAATTCAGTATTCGCGGGAACGGAAAACTCTCATCGTTTTCAGGATTGAGAGTCATCTCTTTGTACTCATCCGGAAAGTGTTCAGCGGCAAATGCCGAAAGCTCTTTGACTTCACCCATGACAGTCATTCCGTCGCCGCATTCGATGATAGTTGCTCCGCGAGGCTGGATGATGCGGTTTTTTCTGCGGATCATCGTGACCAGAAGCTCTCTGGGAAGTTCAAGCTCAGCGAGGCTTTTTCCGGCAAGCGGAGAGTCCTCCGGAATTATGAATTCAAACATGGAGCTGCCTTTGCTTACTGCAGTTTGTTCCAGCTCAAGCGGGCTGCGTTCACGCTCTGTAACGTGTTTGTCGAGCTTGAGTTTTCTTGCCAGCGGCATAAGGGTAGTACCCTGTATCACAAGCGAGAGCAGAACCATAATGAATATCAGGTTGAAAAGGATCCTGCCTGCCGGTTCTCCCGGAGTGTTGTCGAAGTTAGCCAGCGGAAACGTTGCAAGCACGATAGGAGCTGCTCCGCGCAGTCCGACCCATGAGACAAAGAGTTTCTCTTTGAAGGAGAGCCAGCGCGGAGGCATGGTGATGAAAATCGATACCGGACGGGCGACCAGCATGAGGAAAACTGCAAGCAGAGCTCCGGTGCCGAGGAGACTCGGAAGAAGCTGAATGTCGATAAACAAACCGAGCGTGGTGAACAGTGCGACTTGCATGAGCCACGAAACTCCGTCGCTGAAACGGGTGATGCTTTTCTGGTAGTTGAAGCGGCAGTAACTCATGGTGACTCCGCAGACGTAACACGCCATCATTCCGTTTGCGTTCAGCAGTTCGGCAAAGCCGTAGGTCGAGAGGACGATCGCCACATTGAAAACAAAGTAGAGTCCATCGTATTCGAGTTTGATGTTGTAGAGAAGTTTTGCCAGCCTTCCTGCGAGCCATCCGAAAAAGACTCCAGCCGCCATGCGGTAGATCAGAGAGATGATGGTCATTGCTCCGAAGGAGTTTTTTCCGAGCAGGATATCGACCATGAGGACGGTGAGGAAATAAGCCATGGGGTCGTTGCTTCCGGATTCAAGTTCGAGCATTGGACGCAGTTTGCCCTTCAAGCCGACGCTCTTTCCGCTCAATATAGCGAAGACTGCGGCGGCATCTGTCGAGGATATCATTGCGCCAAGCAGCAAGGCTGTGCAGATGAGTTTTGCGGAAGAGTTTGCAGCGGTAGAGCCGTTGGGATCTGGTATGAGCAGCATGTCTCCGGCAATAAGATATGCGCCGATGCCGAGCAGGAATGCTGTTATCAGAACTCCGATCGTTGAGAGGACGCCTCCGGGAACAAGGACATCGCGTATTTTTTTGTATGAGGTATCGAGCCCTCCGGAAAAGAGGATGAAGCTCATCGCAACTGTTCCGAAGATATTTATGCCTTGAAACCCTTTGTCTGATGGCATATAGCTGTAACCGAGCACTCCTCCGAGTATGAGAAAGAGTATCAATATCGGCACATTGAATCTGCTCGAGAGTTTATTGGATAATGCTCCGGCAAGCAGCATTACTCCTATAAGCGCAAGAATAAAACTCAGATCAAACACTTTGCAGAAAAAACCTTAATGTGAATTAAAAATACACCCCTTTTATCTCCATTGTATAATATAGGTGTATATATCTGTTTTTTCCACAGTATATTTGCTGAAATCACCCTCTTTTTTTGATGACTTTTGCCGGAACTCCGACTGCAACGCTCATTGGAGGTATATCTTTGGTGACGACAGCTCCTGCACCGATGACGCTGCCTCTGCCGATAGTGACACCGGCGTTGATGTGGACGCCGCCTGCGATCCAGACGTCATCTTCGATGGTGATGTGTCCGGGCTTCATTCCCTGTTCGCGTATCGGTTTGTTGGGATCAGCAAAAACGTGGTCTGACGCGATGAGCATGCAGTTGGGGGCGATCCGGGTGTTATCGCCTATGGAAATCAATCCGGACGGCTCTTCACAGGTTCCGTAGCCGACAATGATGGTGCGCACCTGGACGGATACGTTATTGCCTATTTTGATATTTCCCTGGAGAACAGCCTGCGGAGAGATGATGCTCTTTTCTCCGATGGTGATTTTTCCGGAACGGGGATTTATCATTGCGTCAGGGGATATCGATGCGCTCTTTGCTATTTCGACATTTTTGTTCCTGAGCGCGAGATATCTGCCTATTTTAAGAGCCAAACGTTCACCCCAGGTTGCCCGGCGCGGCTGATTGTAGCCGCGGCGCAGAAAGTTGAGGAAAATACTCATTTTGTCAGCTCCTCCGGTACTTTGATTTTGGCGATACAGCAGAGGTTGTCTTCATCAAAGAAGTTGCTCAGGATATATCTGCCGTCCGGAGTGAACCTCGGATGGTGACAGCAGCGGTTGTGGTCGCGTACTGTTCCCTGGGGAACGAAGCCCGGAACACGGCAGGGCAGCTCGATGGAGTCAACTGCTGAATTTCTCTTCTTGTCCCACAATCTTACGATCTGGGGATGGTTTTCATCGTTGACACAGATATCCGGACGCACCGGAGAAAGAGACGGGTGTCCTCCTCCGAACTCCGGGCTGGCGATACGTGAGAGTTTTTTGTCTTTGGGGTCAAAGAGGTAAATGTGCTGACGGTCATCCCCGTCTGCGCGGTAGAATCCCATGAGCGAGCCGTTATCCTGAATGCTCCAATGGCATCCCCTGCCGCTGACATCGATTGCGAAGTGCAGCTCTTTTGAGCCGCGTTTTCCGTAGAATATGTGGCTGATCCTCGGCTCATTGCGATCCGGAACAACGCAATGGTTTCCGAAATAGAGCAGAAAGTGTTCTCCGTTTGGAGAAAATCTCACGCAGTACGCCATCAGGCTCAGTCCGCAGACACGGCTGTATTTTTCAGCCAGCTCTCTATCGAGAGAGAGCAAATCATCTTTCATCGGGTGGAACGAGAGGATATCATTGATGCTGTATTCGAGCTGCGGCTCTTTTCCGTCGAAGCCGAACTGAAAGATTCCGTGACGGTCTCTCTCTTCAAAGGGAATCGGGCAGAGGGAGGGATTGTAAACGTTATATCCATATCCGGCAGCATAGAGCATACCCGGAAGTCCTCCGAGAATAGGTTCTCCTGAGGGCGGAGCTCCTTCGAGATCGACTCCATCGAGCGTGATTACACTCTTTTTCTCTATATCGTACCTTGAAACAGACGGTTTGGTAAGAGTTCCGCTCTGATAGTAGATATAACGGCAGTCGGGACTCCAGGACTCCCAGCTTCCTGTATGGTAAAACATTGATTCAGCTTTGCGGTGTCCGAAATTATCGAGGATTTTACCATCTTCATCGAGAATAAAAACGCTGCACACCTGAGTTTTTAAATCACAAGCCGCAAGGGTGAGCCGTCCAGAGTTATCCGGAGCAAGCGGCATAAGAGTATAGTAACTGCTTATGGTCCATTGGCCCGGAATACGGAAAATTTTCTCTATTTTCATTTTATTCCTCCAGAAAATCATGATTTCATCAATGTTGGTTATAATTTACACCCCGGATGGTGTCAATACAAGCAGAAAACAGTTTTTTGCTTGAAAAAAACGGCAGATAGCGTTACTTTATAAATATGTATATAGTATATGGCGGAAGATGATCTTTTTAGAGGGAAAATCATGGATATAAAAATCAAATTATACGAAAATTGCGGAGATCTTATGCCGGCAAAGGCACACAGTGACGATGCGGCATACGATTTGCGTTCAAGATGTGATATCGAGCTTGTTCCGGGAGTGAGCACACTGGTTCCGACCGGAGTATTTATTGAGCTTCCGGTCGGATACGAGGCGCAGATCAGACCCCGCAGCGGACTTGCGCTCAAACACGATCTTATGCTCACCAACTCTCCCGGAACCATCGACGCGGGTTACCGCGGCGAGATCGGTGTCATCATGTATAATGCCGGAAAGGAGAAGTTTTCCATATCCCGCGGAGACCGTATCGCACAAATGGTCATCTGCCGCCTTCCGGAAGTAACTCTGGTCGAAGCCGACAGCCTCAGCGATACCGTTCGCGGTGCAGGCGGTTTCGGAAGCACGGCTGTGCGTTGAATGCAATAATATTTTATTTGAGAGGATAATACCATGTTCGGCAGACTTGAACTTAAACGCCCCCTTGCAGTTTTCGATATTGAAAGTACGGGAGTAAATCCCTCCCGCGACAGGATAGTTGAAATATCAGTCATCAAACTCTTTCCTGACGGAACCCAGCAGAGTACGACCCGCAGACTCAATCCGGGTATTCCGATCCCTCCTGCGGTCACAGCTATTCACGGAATATCCGATGCTGATGTCGCAAACGAGCCGTTTTTTGCAGAAATCGCCCAGAAGCTCTACAACTATCTCGACGATTGCGATCTTGCCGGGTATAATATCACAACCTTTGATGTTCCGCTGCTTGAGTGCGAATTCAAGCGTGCCGGATACGAATTTGATTTGAGCGGACGCAAGATAGTCGATGCCTACAATATTTTCTGCAAACTCTATCCGCGTACCCTTACTGCGGCGTACAAATTTTTCTGCGGAAAAGATTTGGTGAACGCTCACGGAGCCGCCGCCGATACCTCGGCTACGCTCGAAGTTCTGCTCGGTCAGCTCGACCGTCACAGCGAGCTTGAGGGAACGGTGGAGGGACTTGCACAGGCGAGCGATATCGCCGGTCCCGATGCCGTTGACCGCACCCGCCGCTTCAAGTGGAGCGGCAACGAAGTTGTGGTCAATTTCGGAAAGAACTCCGGACGCACCCTGCGTGATCTGGCTGAAAACGATCCGGGCTTCCTGCGCTGGATCATCAAAAATGACTTTCCGGATGACGTGAAGAGCATCGCTTCTGATGCGTTGTGCGGCAAGTTCCCCAGCAGGCAGGCCGGAGACAACTGAATGAGTCAGGACAAAGAGCTTGAGAGACTGTTATCTCTGCTTGATGACGAAGATGACAATGTCGGGATCCCGGTATTGGCGTCGTTGCTTGAGCGTCATCTTGAGCTTCTACCGCACCTTGCAGAGCTGCAGGACAGCAGTGATCCCGTAATTCGGAAAAGAGTCCACCAGCTCCAGAGCATCCTCACGGTAAGGGAGCGGCGTTATTCGCTGCTCGAGAAGATATCATGCGGAAAATACAGTTTCCATGAGTTGATGCTCGAGCTGCATCTGCAATGGTTCGACTGCGATGCTCCTGATGAGATAATGAAGCTCTTTTACGACTTTGAAAAGAAGTTTTGCCGTGCCGGAGTCACGACGCTTGAAGAGTTGTCACAGTTTATGTTGAGCGAGGGTATCTGCGCCGATGTTGACAGCGCGCTTGACCCGGAACTGTACTGTATGGGACCTGCTTTGACCAACGGACATATAGCTGAATCTCTGGTCTGCGGACTGTTGGCAAGTCTGCTCGCGGACCAGGGAGTATCTGCCGCGCGCTGCGGTTCCGGATTTGTTCTTACGGATGGAAAAAAAGTGCTGGTTCCGCACGATCTCTGGATGGTTTCCGGGATAAAGGACAGGAAACTTGTTCCGTGGAGCAGCAGTCAGATATTGAAATTCGCCTTGACAATGATTTTCTCGTACAGCGTAAGTCAGGATCACTTCAGATACATTTACACCGTCGGACAGGCATTGACCGGTTCGTGCGATGACAGTTTTTTATCAGACCTTCCGTATCCCTACCGCCATTTGCCTGAAGAGGTTTATGAGCAGCAGGACAGGGCGCGGGAGTCAGCAAATTAAGAGGAGTACATACATAATGGATCCAAGAACAGAGTGGTTTGAAAAAGCCCGTTACGGAATGTTTGTCCATTGGGGAGCTTATTCTGTGGGAAAACGCGGAGAGTGGGTGATGAACCGCGAGCGTATTTCCAAAGAGGAGTATATTGAAAAATTCGTTTCCAAATTCACCGCTTCGGATTATGATCCAGTCAAGTGGGCGAAGTTCGCCAAAAAATGCGGTTTCGGATACATCGTGCTCACCACCCGTCACCACGACGGATTTGCGCTTTGGGATTCTGAGGTAAATGAGTTCAATGCTGTGAACTACGGTCCGAAACGCGACTTGATAAAGCCCTATGTCGAAGCGTTGAGAGCCGAAGGTATCAGAGTCGGATTTTATTACTCTCCGGCATCGTGGACACATCCGGATTATCCCGGTTCGCAGTTCCGCGACTGGCCGGGAGAGGATGACTGGGCTGATGCCCGTGCCCGTCAGAGGTTTATTGCATACTACCGTACCGAGCTCCGGGAGTTGCTCACCAATTACGGAAAAGTCGATTACCTCTGGTTCGACGGTTGTATTCCGGAAAACATCGGAGGAGATGAGACGATCAAAATGCTGCGTACATGGCAGCCCGATATGATAATCAACAGCCGTCTCGGAGCTCCGTTTGATGTCAAGACCTGCGAGCAGACCATCAATCCCGCCGCCGGAAATCAGCTCTGGGAGGCGTGTATGACTTTGAATGATACCTGGGGATATGTTGACAAAGATAACGATTGGAAGACTCCTTATCAGGTTGTCAGCCTGCTGCTCAAATGTGCCGCAAGCTGCGGAAATCTGCTTATCAATGTCGGACCAGATGAGGCGGGCAACATTCCTGAAATGTGCGGAAATATCTTTTCCGAAGTCAGCAAATGGCTCGATAAAAACCGCGAAGTCCTGCTCACCGATACCCGTTCTCCCTTCTCCTGGTCGTCGATGGTGAGATTTCCCGGAGTAAGCGGAAACACCGTCTATCTGCCGCTCAGGTTCGAGTGCACAGAAATCTGCTGGGGAGAGCTCAAAAACCGTGCTCTGAAAGTCCGTCAGGTCGATACCGGTAAAGAGCTTGAGTTCGAGCAGCAGGACAGCCGCCTCTTCATTCGCGGAATAGAGTGTTCCTCCATCTGGACTGTTCTTGCCGTAGAGGTCGAGGGAACTCCTGAGGCATCGACTGAACAGACCACATTCTGGATACCCAATTGATGAAAAAGTCTGTTTGCAGCATCGTTCAGGCGGGCAGGGGAGATATCGCAGAGATACGCAGTATCGCCCTTGAAGTATGGCCACAGGTGTATAAAGAGATACTGAGCGCAGATCAGATATCCTATATGATGGATATGATGTACTCTCCGCAGGTGATCGGGCAGGAAATGGATGGAGTATTCAGCTGGTATCTGGTAAAAGACGCTGACGATGTTGCCGCGGGATATGTTTCCATATATTTTCCAGAGGACGGAGTATGTAAGCTTGACAAGATATATATCCGTCCTGAGTTCCGCAATCGCGGCTTCGGAAGAGCTGCCGTGGAACACATCTGCGGAGTCGCCCGTGAGTGCGGAGCAAAACAGTTGATCCTCAACGTCAACAAATACAATCTGAACGCTCAGGAGTCATACCGTCGTTTCGGATTCCGTCAGCTTAAAAGCGAAGTCAACGATATCGGAGCCGGATTTGTGATGGATGATTTTGTTTTCGCGCTTGATATTTGACATTGCCTGCACTATACTTGATATACGGAGGTATCGGATATGAAAAAATTATTACTTTTGTTTTCACTTTTCTGCGCCCTTTTTCTTGCCGCAGAAGATTGCCGCTGGAGTTTTTTGAACAACGCTGAAAATATCACCTGCACGCTCTATATACCCAAAGAAATGACAGTGTATTCAGAGAGTGTGATGTTTTCTGTGCTTGACCGGGGCGGAAAACCTGCGAAACAGGTGCAGGCTCCGGCAAAGATGGATACCTACGGCAGCGGAAAATGGGTTTGGCGTTTCACAGGAAACGGTCCTTTTTCCGGAAGCGTTGAATACCAGCGATGCGGAAAAGGTCCTGACGGATCCGATATCTGCTATGTTCCTGAAACGGTAAAGTTTGTGACATACCAACAAGGGGTAAACAAAGCTGAAAAAACGGTTTCTGAGCCTGCTGTTCCGCAATTTAAAGTTTTGAAAACATCCTCTGGATACATGGATAAGGATAAGTTTCTTGCTTTTCTTTCAGGAGCGGAAAGTACCGGTTCCGAAAAAAGCGGAACAGAGTCGGTTGGCGTATTTGCCATGTTTCTGCTCGCGCTTCTCGGAGGTCTCGGATTGAACCTCACTCCGTGTGTACTGCCGATGATACCGATAAATCTCGCTATCATCGGAGCCTCTGGCAGCGGCAGAAAGAGCGGCTTTATCCGCGGACTTTGCTACGGAGGCGGTATGGCGGCGGCTTACGGACTGCTCGGCGTAATTGTAATTCTGTCCGGAGCTCCGTTCGGCAGTCTCAACAGTTCGTGGCTTTTCAACTTCATCATAGCCGGAGTTTTCCTGATCCTCGCAGCAGCCATGGCGGGGTTCGTCAATTTCGATTTGAGCCGTTTCCGCCGCTTCAACGCCGCAAAGATCGGTGGAACTAAGGAGGCAATCGCCTTCGTTATGGGCGCAGTAGCAGCTCTGCTTGCCGGAGCCTGTGTCGCTCCGGTGGTGGTCACGGTATTGTTGTTTTCAAGCGCAAGTTACAATGATGGACATTATTTTTCGCTCTTTCTGCCCTTCATGCTCGGAGTCGGTATGGCGATCCCGTGGCCGCTTGCCGGAATGGGCTTGGCTGTTCTTCCGCGTCCCAACGGAAGGGTGATGAATACGGTAAAGATCATCTTTGTCGTCCTCATCGTTGCCGCTGGAGCGTATTACATCTACACCGGTTGGAAACTTCTTCCGGGCAAGTATGACGTATCAGCAGAGTTTTCCCAGTTGGACAATGCCCTGGCGCAAAGCCGTAAAAGCGGAAAAGCTGTACTGGTTGATTTCTGGGCTCCGTGGTGCAAAAACTGTCTTGCCATGGAAAAGGAGGTGTTGACAACTCCAGAGGTGAAAGATGCTTTGAAAAAGTACATCTTCGTCAAGTTCAACGCTCAGGATATCAGAGACGAGCGGGTATCTGTTCTGCTGGAAAAGTGCAAAGTTCCCGGACTGCCGGGTTATGTGGTGATCGAGCCTGCCGATGAGCGGTAGTTTTCAGGAGACACTCCGAATCTCAATTTGAAGCGGCGGCTGAAATGAAACGGATCGCGGTATCCGAATCTTCTTGCCGTGTCCTTGATGGATATATCTGAGGAGAGAAGGATATCGGCGGCGTGGCGCAGCTTCAGTTCTTCAATGTACTCTTTAGGAAGCATTCCTGTATGGCTCTTGAAGTTTCTGCGGAATTGTGATACCGATGTTCCGCACATATCCGCGAGCTCTTCGACAGTCCACCATACCTCGGGATTGCTCTTGATCTCTTCGAGGATGATATCGATAGAGCCTTGTGAGACTTTTTCTCTTCCGTATTTATGGATATCAAACAGCAGATTCTGCAGCATGAGTGCAGATTGCGCCTGTGTTTCGTTTGACGGATCGCGCGCGAGCTCGATTATCGGAAGCAGACGTCTTTCTATTCCGAAATGGAAAAACCCGTCTTTGATGATTCCTGCGCGTTTCCAGCCGTCGGCTATGGGACCAGCGAAACAGATATAGTCCTCGACGTATGGTTCATCACCCCAGCCTCCGTAGCGGTTGATGGTGCCTGGAGTGACGATCACAGCTGAGCCTGCGGGGATCTCCTGTTCTCCATTATTTTTGCTCCAGTACCTTCCGCGTCCGTCGTACAGGTGGCTTAGTGAGTAAAATTCATATTTGCGTTGTCTTGTGTGCAGAAAACCGTTGCATTCGCTCCGGTAAGCCGCCACTCCGGAAATGATCCATAATCCGCAGTTGAGCTGGTGTTCAGATACGCTTTTGCACGCAGAATGTATCAATATTCCGTCCTGAAAACGGTAACCGATTATTTTGTCATCGCCCATGACGTTTTTTTCCATGTTTTTAGTTTGACATACGCCGCTTGAACTGCTATAATATATACGTTGACAGTAAGATTTGTCAAGCTGATAACCAATATTGGAGCAGAAAAATGAAAATAGTTGTAAAAAAAGATAAACTTGAAGCTGCAAAATACGCAGCAAGACTTCTTGCCGACGAGCTCAAAGCCAATCCGGAAACTGTGTTCGGTCTCGCGACCGGCAGAACCATGGAGCCGCTTTATGCTGAGCTTTGCGAAATTTACAAAGCTGAAAAACTGGATTTCTCCAAGGCGGTCAGCTTCAACCTCGACGAGTACGCCGGACTTCCCGGAAGCGACGTCAACAGCTACCGCGCCTATATGCAGATGAACCTTTTTGATCACGTCAATTTCAAATCGACTAACCTTCCGGACGGAGTCGCTCCCGACGCCGAAGCCGAGGCTGTCCGTTACGACAACGCCATCAAAGCAGCCGGACTTGATATCCAGCTGCTCGGAATCGGCAACAACGGTCACATTGGTTTCAACGAGCCGGGAACAGCTTTTGACTCCCGCACCCGTCACGTCAAACTGACCGATGCCACCATTGAGCAGAACCAGGGCCTCTTCCCCAAACCCGAGGATATGCCCCGTTACGCCTTCACCATGGGTATCGGAACCATCATGGAAGCCAAGAAGATCATCCTCGTTGCCACCGGAGCCGCCAAGACCGGAATCCTTGCCGCCGCAGTCGCTGGCAAAGTTACTGAGGATGTTCCTGCATCTGTTCTCCAGAACCACTCCAACGTCATCATCGTCGCTGACGAGGATGCCGCAGCAGAAGTTCCCGCGGAGCTCATCGCCGCAGAGTAACAGTTATCTGAAGCAAAAAAAATCCGGACAGTCAGAAAGACCTGCTCCGGATTTTTTTGTTATATTTTCCGTTTACTTTTTACCAAGGCTTTGTTCCCGACAAAGGTAGGTAAAAGTAAATAAAAGTTAATGTCTCAAATGTTGTGAGACAATCTGAACGGCGGCGGCGCCCCGCGGTCAATCTCGCGCCTTGCATCTGCGCCGCGACGGTCGTGTACAGAAGTACACTCCCTTGCTGTGCTCAATGCAAAACGCGACCTTGCCTCGCGGATGCATCCCCCGATGCTGACAAGCGTTTTGCGTATGTTGACAAAATATAACCAATGTGCTATATTTAAATGTATAACAAAATAGCGTTTATCATCGATTCAAAAACGCTTTTACAAAAATTGGAACAATGTCAATAAAAAAGTTTTTCCGCTTTTCTCCTATGAGAGACTAAATTTCAAGTGTTGTTTGCAAAAAAATTGTAAAAAATTTAATAATCAGCGAAAGATGATTCAAAAAAAGGTGTGCTT